>DATNKM010000103.1:0-2834 GCA_035603395.1 Candidatus Acidiferrales bacterium | reverse complement strand
GGATCGGTCATCGGCGTTTCAATGAAACCCGGCGCGACCGCGTTCACGGTGATGCTGCGCGAGGCTACTTCCACAGCCATCGCGCGGGTCAGCCCGATCAATCCGGCTTTCGAAGCCACATAGTTCGCCTGCCCGGCGTTGCCGGTTTCGGCGACCACCGAGCTCAGATTAATGATGCGCCCCGACCGTTGCTTCAGCATCGCGCCCAGCGCCTGCTGGATGCACAAATGCGCCCCGGTCAGATTCGTGCGCAGCACGGCCTCCCAATCCTCCAGCTTCATCCGCAGCGCCAGGGTATCCCGCGTAATCGCGGCGTTGTTCACCAGGATGTCGAGCCTGCCGAATTTCCCGAGCACCTGCTGAAATCCCGCCTTGATCTGCGCTGCGTCGGCCACATCCATCGTAACCGCAAGCCCTTCTCCCCCCTTCGCTTCAATCTCCGAAACCACCGAAGCAAGCTTGTCTGCCGACCGTGCCGCCACGGCCACCTTCGCGCCCGCCTCCGCCAGCGCCAGCGCCGTAGCCCGCCCAATCCCTTGCGACGCACCCGTAACCAGCGCGACTTTGTCCTTCAGCGAAAACATTCGGCTAACTTTCCGGCGCTTCGGCTCGCGCCTGGGTGATCTTTTCGATTGTGGATTGCAGCGTCGCGGCGTCTTCCACGTTCAAAACGCGCACGGAACGGTCGATCTGCCGCATCAACCCGGTCAACACCTTGCCCGGGCCAACCTCCACGAAAATTTTCACGCCCAGCTCGATCATCTCTCGCACCGATTCCAGCCACCGCACCGGCATGGTCACCTGGCGGATCAGCGATTCCCGGGCTTCATCGCCCAGAATGATCGCCTCCGCATCCACATTGGTGATGACCGGAAATTTCAGCGGGCCGAACTTCGCGGCTCGCAGATCGGGCTCCAGGCGTTCCTGTGCCGGCGCCAGCATCGCGCAATGAAAGGGCGCCGAAACGGCCAGCACCACTGCGCGTTTCGCGCCCGCTTGCGAAGCGGTCTCCACGGCGCGCTTAACCGCCGCCGCAGAGCCGGCGATCACGCTCTGCTCCGGCGAATTCAGATTCGCGGGCGAAACCACCTCGCCGTTCGCAGCTTTCTTGCAAACCTCAGCCACATCCGAAGGCGACATTCCCAGAATCGCGGCCATCGCGCCTTCGCCTGCCGGCACAGCTTCCTGCATGTACCGCCCGCGCTGGTGAACCAATTTCACCGCCGTCGAAAACTCCAAAGCCCCCGCGGCGACAAGCGCCGAATACTCGCCAAGACTGTGGCCCGCCGCGAAATCCGGCTGCACCCCGCGCACGGCCAGGGCCCGATACGCCGCCACGGAAATGGTCAAAATCGCCGGCTGCGTATTCTCGGTAAGCTTCAACTCCTCCTCGGTGCCTTCGAAGCACATTCTGGACAGCGGAAATCCAAGCGCGGCGTCGGCTTCGTCGAAAACAGCGCGGGATTCGGGGAAATTGGCGGCGAGATCCTTGCCCATGCCCGGATATTGCGAGGCTTGGCCGGGAAACAGGAACGCGAGCTTGCTCATGGCGGTGGCGGATTCCTTCGTTTAGCCGCGGGCGGGGACTGCGGCGGCAGCGGACGACAGCTCCTGCTCGATTTTCTCATTAACGCGCGAGCGGCACAGTTCGGCGGCCACGCGAATCGCGTTCTTGATCGCCTTGGGATTGGAGCGGCCATGCCCGATCACAGTGATACCGCGCACGCCCAGCAACGGCGCGCCGCCGGTCTCGGAATAATCGGTGCGCTTGCGGAAATCGTCGAACGCGCTCTTGGAAAGCGCGTACCCGATCTTGGACGTCAGGCTGCTCTTGATCGCTTTCTTCAACATACCGCCGATGTGCTCCACAAGACCTTCGCTGAGCTTCAGTGCGATATTGCCGATAAATCCGTCGCACACGACCACGTCCACGTTGCCGCGGAATACGTCGCGCCCTTCCACGTTGCCCACGAAATTCAGCGGCAGATTCTTCAGCCGCACCGCCGCTTCCTTGGTCAACTCATTGCCCTTGGCTTCCTCCTCCCCGATTGAAAGCAAGGCAATTCGCGGCCGCTTCACCCCCCAGATCGCGCGGTAATAAATTTCGCCCATCACCGCGAATTGTTCGATCTGCGCCGGCTTGGAGTCCACATTCGCGCCCACATCCAGGATTACGGAGATCTTTTCTTTCATGTTCGGAAACGCCGCGGCCAGCGCCGGCCGATCGACCGAAGGCAGCGTCCCAATCACAAACCGCGCTACGGTCATCACCGCTCCAGTGTTCCCCGCGCTTACCAGTGCTTCAGCCTGCCCGTCGCGCACCAACCGCGCCGCGACATGCAGCGAGCTTTCCTTCTTGCGACGGAAGGCGTGCGACGGCGAATCCGTCATGGTGATCACGTCGGTCGCGTTCACCACGTCGATCGGCAGATCGCCTGCCTTGTGCCGCGCCAGCTCCTCACGCACCGCGGCTTCTTGGCCGACCAAAATCACGCGC
This sequence comes from Candidatus Acidiferrales bacterium, assembly GCA_035603395.1. Classification (GTDB taxonomy): domain Bacteria; phylum Acidobacteriota; class Terriglobia; order Acidiferrales; family UBA7541; genus Palsa-295. Next base: position 337 of record DATNKM010000103.1, on the reverse strand, counting down.
ACCCCCAGCTCGCGCGCGGCAAGGATCGCTCCTTCGACCTCTACACGAGGCGCATGGTCGCCCCCCATCGCATCCAGGGCAATCGTGGTCATAGCGGGTGCCAACTTGGTACGGCAGGCGAGGGAAACTTAGGCCGTCTTGGCCGCGGTGTCAATCACTTCGCGACCCTTGTAGTATCCGCACTTCAGGCATGCCCGGTGGGGCAGCTTCTTTTCGTGGCAATTCGGGCACTCGGCCAGCGTCGGAATCGTCAAATGATCGTGCGCGCGTCGTGTGGACGTGCGCCGCTTCGAGTGTCTCCGCTTTGGGTTGGGCATTTCTGCTCCTCGCGACAGGC
>DATNKM010000095.1:0-20799 GCA_035603395.1 Candidatus Acidiferrales bacterium | reverse complement strand
AATGAAGTTGAAGACGCATCGCGGCGCGGCCAAGCGATTCAAGCTGACGTCGACCGGCAAGATTATGCGGTGGCGCTCCGGCAAACGGCATTTGCTGGGCACGAAGAAGCCGCGGCGTATGCGCCGGCTGCTGAACAAGATTCAGGTGAACAAGGCGGACGAGCGCAATATCCGCCTCGCTCTGCCGTACGGCCTCGACTAGTTCGAGGTCGCGACGTTTTTTCCGTGTCCGGCAGAGCGTAACGGGTGCCTGCCGACCGGTCGTCCCGCGTGTAGCGGGCAGTGATGCAGTTCAACGAGACAAACCCGTCGTTCTGCCTGCGCACACCTGCGGGCGGACGGCCGCGTTTGTCTCCCCGTTTGGTTGATGTGATTCATCCATTGCATTGAAATCGGGAATCGGAAACTATGAGTGGCGCCTTTCGGGCGCGCACGAGGAGAACTGAACCATGGCTCGAGTCAAACGCGGTACGAAACGTCGCGCGCGGCGCAAGAAGCTGCTGAAGCACGCGAAAGGATTTTTCCTTACCAAGGGCAAGCTGTTCCGGTCGGCGAAGGAAGCGGTGAACCGCTCGCTGCGGTACACCTATCGCGACCGGCGCGTGCGCAAGCGGGATTACCGGACGCTGTGGATCCAGCGCATCGGGGCGGCGGCACGGGCGAATGGCGTTTCCTACAGCCAGCTGATTCACGGATTGAAGGTCGGCGGCATCGACATCGACCGCAAGATCCTGGCGGATATAGCGGTGCGCGACGCGGAGGGTTTTGCAGCGCTGGTGACTTCGGCAAAGGAGCATATGAAGTCCGCTCCGGCGCCGCGGCCCGCAGCTTAGAGCGCAGGTGGCGTTGCGGCCGCGATGCGTCGCGGCGAAATCATCATCCGTAGGGGCGGGTTTGAAACCCGGTCCTACACCGAACCATTTCCTCGATGGCGACTGATCCCACAACACAGACGCTTGCGCAACTTGGCGCGACAACGCCGGATGCGGTCGCGCAGAAGTTTGCCGAAGTGCGCGGGCGGTTCGACGCCGACATAGCGCAGCACGGTTCCGATCCGGGAGATCAGCCAACGCTGCTCGCTCACTGGACCGGGAGAAAATCCGGAGCCCTCACTCAGATTGGCGAAAACTGGCTGAAACCTGCGCCGAAAGAGCTGAAACCCATCGTTGGACAGGAATTTCAGAAGCTCAAGGCGCACGTTGAAGCGACGCTCGAAGCCAAGCGCAAGGAACTGGAAGCGGCGGCAGAGCAAAACGCTGCTGCGCGGGACCAGATCGATCTTTCTCTGCCGGGTGTCGAGCGCGCGATCGGTACGCGGCATCTGATCCGGCAGACCTACGAAGAGCTCGAGCGGATTTTCCTTTCGATCGGATTCACGGTGGTTGAAGGGCCGGAAATCGAGACGCCCTACTACAATTTTGAGGCGCTCAACATTCCCGAGCACCATCCCGCGCGCGACAACATGGATACTTTTTATATGGAGGGCTCGCGCGCCGGACATTTGCTGCGCACGCACACGTCGCCGATGCAAATTCGCACGATGGAGAAGGAAAAGCCGCCGGTGCGCATCATCGTGCCGGGCAAAGTCTATCGTCGCGACAATCCCGATTCGACGCACGGATACATGTTTCACCAGATCGAAGGGCTCGCGGTCGATACGGACATCACCTTCTGCGATTTCAAGGGCACGGTGGAATATTTCGTGCGCGAATTTCTGGGGCCGAAGGCGAAGACGCGGCTGCGCCCGAGCTATTTTCCGTTCACCGAGCCTTCGGCGGAGGTGGACGCGAGCTGCCACGTCTGTGGCGGCGGCGGATGCCGTGTGTGCAAATTTTCCGGGTGGATCGAACTTTTCGGCGCGGGAATGGTGAATCCGGCGGTCTACGGTTTCGTGAAGTATGACCCGGAAAAACTTTCTGGCTTTGCGTTCGGCATGGGCGTGGATCGCCTCGCGATGATGAAGTACGGCATCAGCGAATTACCCGTGCTGACGCAGAACGACGTGCGGTTTCTTCGGCAATTTCCGTGATGACGGCGGCACCGGATTCGAAGGAGCGGTTCTCGAATCGCGTGGCGGATTACGTCCGCTACCGGCCGGGATATCCGCGCGGGGTCTTGGATTTGCTGCGCGATGAATGCGGATTGACGCCTGAATCGGCGATCGCGGACATCGGGTCGGGCACGGGAATTCTGACGAAGCTGTTTCTCGACAACGGGAATCTCGTTTGCGGGATCGAGCCGAACGCGGCGATGCGCGAGGCGGGCGAGGAATTTCTGGCGGCGTATCCGAAATTCCGCAGCGTTGCGGCGACGGCCGAAGCGACCACGCTGCCGGATGCGGGCGTCGATTTGGTGACGGCCGCGCAGGCATATCACTGGTTCGATCCGCGGGCGGCACGCGTGGAATTTGCGCGGATTCTGCGGCCGGGCGGATTGGTGGCCGTGATCTGGAACGAGCGAAAGAAGGATTGGGGTCCGTTCGCTGAGCAGTACGAGCAATTGTTGCGGACGTATGGCACCGATTACGGGCGAGTTTCCCAGACGTATCCGGAGTCGCGGCGGATGACGGAGCTTTTCGGCGGCGGCTTTCGGCATCGCGCGTTTCCGAACGAGCAGATGATGGATTTTGCCGCGCTGCGTGGAAGGCTGCTCAGCTCGTCATACGCGCCTGCGGCGGGACATTCGAATCACGAGCCGATGCTGGCGGATTTGCGGAAGATTTTTGATTCGCACGCTGTAGGCGGTCGCGTGCGGTTTGAATATGAGACGCATGTGTATTACGGGCGTTTGAAATAAATGAAGATCGTCTACAACTGGCTGAAGGAATTTGTGGACGCTATGGCGCCCGCGGCGGAGCTGCGCTCGCGGCTTTCGCTGGCGGGCATGTCGGTCGATTCACTCGAGGAGTCCGGGGCGGGGCCGGTGCTGGACGTCGAAGTGACCGCGAATCGTCCCGATTGCCTGGGGCATTACGGGCTGGCGCGCGAGGTGGCGGCGATTTACCGGCTGCCGGTGAAGCCGCTGGCGCCGAAATTCAAGGAATCCGGCGGAAAAGTGACCGATGCCGCGCGCGTGGAAATCGAGGCACCGGAACTTTGCGGGCGATTCACGGCGCGCGTGATGCGCGGTGTGAAAGTGCAGCCCTCGCCCCAGTGGCTGCGGTTGCGGCTGGAAGCGATCGGGCAGAACTCGATCAACAACGTCGTGGATGTGACGAACTACGTGATGTTCGAGCTCGGGCAGCCGATGCACGCCTACGACCTGGACAAGCTGAGCGGCGGAAAAATCGTGGCGCGGCGGGCGCGGGCGGGCGAAAAGATGCGCACGCTGGACGGCGCCGAGCGCACGCTGACGAAAGACATGTGCGTGATCGCGGACGGCGCCCGCGCGGTGGGAATTGCTGGCGTGATGGGAGGCGCGGAAAGCGAAATCGGATTCGCGAGCCGCAATTTGCTGCTCGAAGCGGCGTGGTTCGATCCGGTCAGCGTGCGGCGCGCGTCGAAGGCGCTGGGCCTGCGGACCGAGGCATCGTACCGATTCGAGCGCGGCGCCGATCCGGAGATGGCGGAGATGGCTTCGCGGCGCGCGGCGGAGCTGATCCAGCAGCTGGCGGGTGGCGAAATTCTCGAGGGAGTCGTGGACGTGTATCCGGGCCGGGCGGCCGCGCCCGCCATCGAACTTTCGCGGAAGGAATTGCTGCGCGTGATGGGCGCAGACGTGCCGGACCGCGATATCGAGGAGATTTTGACCGCGCTGGGGTTTCTGCCGGCGCGTACGGACGCGCATCGCGGCACGCCCGGCTCGTTGCTGGCGGTCTGGAAATGCGCGCAACCTTCGTGGCGGCGCGACGCTTCGCACGGAATCGATTTGATCGAGGAAGTCGCGCGGCACTACGGCTACGAGAAGTTTCCTCCGCGGCTGCCTCCTGCGAAACAGCCCGCGCATGGTCTGCCGCATGCGGAGGCACAGGCGAGCCTGCGCGAGTGCGTGGTGGCGCTAGGCTATCAGGAAATCGTGGCGATTCCGTTGGTGGATGCGCGGCGCGATGAAGTATTCCGCGGCGAGGGAGTTTTGCCCGCGGTGATCGGCAATCCGCTGGCGGAGGATGCGTCCGTGATGCGCTCTTCCGGCGTCGTCAGCATGATCGGGGCGCTCGAATGGAATTTGAATCACGGGCAGCGCGATCTGCGGCTTTTCGAAATCGGCAAAACGTATGAGATGCGCGACGGCGAGCCAGTCGAAACCCGCGTGCTCACGCTGGGCGCGACGGGCCTGGCTCGCAAGAAAACGATTCACCAGGCGGCGCGCGAATTCGGCTTTGCGGATCTGAAGGGCGATCTTGATGGCATGGGCGCGCTTGCCGGCACATTTTCATGGCAGCACGCCGGACCGGCGTGGCTGGCGGGCGGGCGCGCCGCGCGGATTTCAGTCGGCGGTACTGAACTGGGTGTTGCGGGGCAGCTGGCGAGGCGGGTTGCCGATCAGTTCAAGCTGCGGCAGGAAATACTCGTCGCGGAATTACGTTTGGAGCCGCTGCTCAAGGGCATCGAATCGGCTCGAGCGGCCCGCAAATTCGCGCCGATTCCGCGGTTTCCCGCGGTCGAGCGGGATTTTTCGCTGGTGCTGTCAGATGGCGTGGCGTTTGCGCAGGTGGCGGACACAATCCGGGGCCTGGCGATTCCCCAACTCCGTGGCGTCGAGCCTGCGGATTTGTTCCGTGGCGGGAAAATGCCGGCAGGGAAGTTTTCGCTGATGGTGCGCGTGACATTCCAAAGCGGAGAGACGACGTTTACCGACGCGCAGATCAATGATTTCTCCTCACGCATTGTGTCCGCGCTCGAGACCAAGCTCGGCGCCACGCTCCGCGCGTCCTGAACGATCCCGTTGCGCACCGGGGCGCGATGGCTGACAATGGCGGCAGCCCGGCGACACCCACACGGGGAGAGCGCGCGTGAAAATCGAAATTTACGATCAGTCCTACAACGTCAACGCAGACGGCAACGAAGAGTATCTGCACGAGCTCGCCGCGTACGTCGACGGCAAGATGCGCGAGATCGCCTCCGCTACGAAGATGGTCGATTCGCTGAAGGTTGCGGTGCTGGCGTCGCTGAATATGGCCGACGAGCTGTTCACGGCGCGCGCGCGGCAGGATTCGATTGAAGGACCGCTGCGGAAGCGCGTGGAGAAATGCGTGGCGCTGGTGGAAAAGGCGCTCGAACAATCGAACTGATCGTGCTCACCCTCAAAGGCTACGGCTCTTGAGAGTGTCGTAGGCCTTTCGTGTCCGAGTTTCAGCTCCGACCCCTTAGAAACCCGAGCGGGGCGCGAACCGACGGTATCAACTAGCGCAACCCGTTGGATGATAGCCACATCTCCTATATGATGGGAATTGGGCTTTTGGCAGGGTCTCTTGGTCATGTTCAGGCGAACTGAAACGCGATTTTGGCTGATTCCGGTAGCGCTTCTTGCGCTGCTGCTGGTCGGCATGACGCTTACGAGCGTCATCTGGCATCATCACGACGGCGCGGCGGAGGCCGGCTGCCCGATCTGTCACCTGAGTCACCAGCCCGTCGACAGGCCGGTTGCCGTGAATCATGCGCCCACGTTTGCGCTGGTCGCGCCGACAACTGGAATCCGCGACGCCGGCCTGGCGCCGACTCCCGCACTTCGCCGCGTGCCCGCACGCGCACCGCCCGCCGCTTAACCTTTGCATTTCTCCCTGCCGCAGGCGCGGCACATCCCATTTACGTATTGATTCGTTTGGTCGAGGATGAATTTCATGCGTACACGATTCGTCTACGTGACAATTTCCGTTCTCGCAGTTTCGTTTGCCGCGGGCGCGCAGGATGCTCCCGCGCCACCCGCGACGCCACCCCCGATGCAGTCAACCGGGCAGGGACCGGTGAAAATCACGCTCGACGACGCGATCCAGATGGCGCTGGCACACAACCATACGTTGCTGGCCGCGCGCACCACGATCACGCAGAACGAGGCGCAGGAGGTGACAGCGAATCTGCGTCCGAATCCGGTGCTGCTGGGCGACGCGCAGTTTCTCCCGATATTCAACTGGAACCAGTTCAACGCGAACTACGTGGACGAGGACGCGCAGTTCGACCTGGGCGTGAGCTACCTGTTCGAGCGTGGGAAAAAGCGGCAGCACCGTCTGGCCGCGGCGAAAGATGCGACGGCCGTGACGCGCTCGACGGTGGCCGACAACGAGCGGACGCTGACGTTTCAGGTGGCGCAGCTTTTTACCAACGCGCAGTTGGCGGAATCCACGCTCGATCTGGCGCAGCAGGACCTGAAGAGCTTTCAGAATTCGGTGGACATCAGCAAGGAGCGCTATCGCGCGGGGGACATCAGCGAAGACGACTACCTGAAGATCAAGCTTCAGCTGCTGCAGTTCCAGAGCGACGCGGCGCAGGCGACCCTGGCGCGCGTGCAGGCCCTGGACGATTTGCGGCAGCAGATTGGCCGCGAATCCGTGCCGATCGATTACGACGTGGCGGGGCCGTTCGATTATGTGCCGCTGAACGCGAAGGAAGACGATCTGGAAATGAAGGCTCTCTCAACGCGTCCCGACCTGCGCGCCGCGCAGCAGAGCGTAACGGCGGCGACCAGCCAGTACGAGCTGGCGAAGGCGAACGGAAAGAAAGACATCACCGGGCAGATCAACTACACACACATCGCGGATTTGAGCACCGCGTCGCTTTTCGGACAGATCCAGATTCCCATTTTCGACCGTAACCAGGGCGAGATCGCGCGCACGAAATCGACGATCACGCAGGCGCAGGAGCAAGAAAAGGCGGCGGCCAATCAGGTGCTGACCGACGTGGCCGACGCGTACGACGGCGTGCAGACGAACAATCAGATCATCCAGCTCTATCGTTCGGGTTATCTCGACGACGCGCAACAGGACCGCGACATCAGTGAATACGCATACAAGCGCGGCGCCGCGAGCCTGCTGGATTTTCTGGATGCCGAGCGCAGCTATCGCGCCACGGAGCTTGCGTACCGGCAGGCGCTGGCGGCCTATCTGCTGGCGCTCGAGCAGCTGCGCGAAGCCGTGGGAACGAGGAATTTGCCATGACGAACAAGCTACTCAACGCCGCCGCGTGCGTTTTCGTTGCGGCCGTACTGGCAGGCTGCAGCAGCGAGCACAGCGCGAGCCAGATGACGTCGTATTCCTCGCAGACGTCAAAATCCGACACGCCACAGCTCTTCCGTATTCCGCAGGACCAGGTCTCGCATGTGCAGGTCGTCACGGTCGAGCCGGGAAAAATCACCCGGACGCTGCGGCTCACGGGCGCGGTCGCCTACAACGCATTCAAGACCACGCCGGTGATCACGCAGGTCGGCGGACCCGTGAGCCGGATCTTAGTAGTCCCGGGCGAACACGTGCGCGAGGGCCAGCCGATGTTGGAAGTGGCGAGCCCCGACTATTCGCAGCTGCTGGACACGTATCTGAAGGCGAACGATTCGTTCCGGCTGGCGGACAAGAACTACGACCGCGCGAAAGATCTCTACGATCATCACGCCATCGCGGAGCGCGACCTGCAGCAGGCGGAGTCGGATCGCAACCTGGCCCAGGCGGACCTCAACGCCGCCGAACAGGGCATGAAGATCCTCGGAATCAAGAATCCGGCGGACCTCGAGAAGGCACCTTCATCCGCACAGATTCCTGTGATCGCGCCGATGAGCGGCGAGGTAGTCGAGCGGCTCGTTTCGCCCGGGCAGGTGATGCAAGCGGGACAGACGCAGGCGTTCACGATTTCAGACATGAGCACGGTGTGGGTGCTCGCCAACGTCTATCAGGCCGACCTCGCGAACGTGAAGGATGGTGACGACGTTACGGTGACGACCGACGCCTATCCCGACACGTTCCACGGGAAAATTTCCTACGTTTCCGCGGCGCTCGACCCGAATACGCGGACGCTGCAAGCCCGCATCGTGGTCGATAACCCCGGCGAAAAATTGAAACGCGACATGTATTGCACCGTAACGGTGACGGCGGGGATGGTCTCGAACGCGATCAGCGTGCCCGATTCCGCTGTGCTGCGCGACGACGAGAATCAGCCCTTCGTGTACGTGGCCGAGGGATCGAACCAGTTCGGCAGGCGATCGGTCGACATCGGTGACAGCCAGAACGGCCGCACGCAAATCCTGAAGGGGCTTTCGCCCGGGGACAAGGTCGTCGGCGACGGCAGCCTGTTCCTGCAATTCGCGAATTCATTTCAGCAGTGAGGGTCGCTATTACGTGGTGAACAGCCAAGAAAACATCGAATGATTCATCGCATCGTCCAATTTGCGCTGCGACAACGGTTCCTGATCCTGATGCTCACGGCTTTCGTGGTCATCGGCGGCGCCATGTCGTTCCAGCACATGCCGGTGGATGCGTATCCCGACCTTTCGCCGCCCATGGTGGAAATCATCACGCAGTGGCCCGGCCACGCGGCGGAGGAAATCGAGCGGTTGGTCACGCTGCCAACGGAAATCGAAATGAACGGCGTGCCGAAGCTCGATGTGCAGCGCTCCATTTCGCTTTACAGCCTCTCGGACATCATCCTCACATTCCAGGAAGACACCGACTTTTATTTCGCGCGGCAGCTGGTGTTCCAACGGTTGAGCGAAGTGACGTACCCGAGCGGCGTTACGCCCACGCTCGCGCCGCTGTCGAGTCCGTCGGGGCTGGTCTACCGCTACGTGCTCGAGAGCCCGGATCGCTCGCCGCAGGAGCTGAAAACTTTTGAAGATTGGGTGATCGAGCGCGAATACAAGGAAGTGCCGGGCGTGGCGGATGATTCCGGTTTCGGCGGTACGGTGATGCAGTATCAGGTGCTACTCGATCCGGCGCGGCTCTATGGCTACCACATTCCGGTGCCGCAGGTGATCCAGCAGCTCTCCGTGAACAATGCCAACACCGGTGGCGGATTTTATTCGCAGGGCGGGCAATTTTATTACGTGCGCGGGCTCGGATTGCTGCGCGACACGCAGGATATCGGCAACGTGGTCGTGGGCTCGCAGAACGGCGTGCCGGTTCGTATCAAAGATGTGGGCGACGTCGTGATCGGCAACGCGCCTCGGCTGGGCGAATTCGGCTTTAACAAGACGGATGATGCGGTCGAAGGCGTCATCCTGATGCTCACGGGCGAGCAGACGCAGAATGTGCTGAAGGGCGTGGAGGCCAAAACGCGGCAGCTGAACGAAAGCATCCTGCCGCCGGACGTGAAAGTGGTGCCGTACTACGACCGCAGCGATCTGGTGCGCGTGACCACGGACACCGTTGAGAATAACCTGGTGCGCGGCATGATCCTGGTGCTCATCGTGCTGATCTGTTTCCTGGTCAGCTTTCGCGCCGCGGTGATCGTCGCGTTCACGATTCCGGTTGCGCTGCTCTTCGCGTTCATCTTTCTGCACATGCGCGGCGTGGCCGCCAACCTGCTTTCGATCGGCGCGATCGATTTCGGAATCATCATCGACGGCACGCTGGTGATGGTCGAAAACATCTTCCGCGAGCTCGGCCTGCGCGAAGGCCAAGAATACGACCTTCACGAAGTGATCCTCGCGGCAGCGAAAGACGTGGACCGGCCGATTTTCTACTCGGTCGCCGTGATCATCGCCGGATACATTCCGATCTACGCGTTGAGCGGGCCTTCCGGAAAACTGTTTCATCCGATGGCGGATACGATGTCGATCGCGCTGGTCGGCGCGCTGATTCTGACGCTGACGCTCGTGCCCGTGCTGTGCTCCTATTGGTTCAAGCGCGGGGTGCACGACCGATCGACCAAGCCGTTCGAGTGGGTGCGGAGAAAGTACGCCGGGCGCTTGCTTTGGTGCCTCGACCGCCCGAAGACCACGATTCTGGTTTCCGCGTTGATTTTCGGCGCCACGCTGCTGCTGATTCCGTTTATCGGCGGCGAATTCATGCCGCACCTGGATGAAGGCGCGCTGTGGGTGCGGGCCACGATGCCATACACGATTTCCTACGAGGAAGCCGCGAAATTCAGCCCGCAGGTCCGCAGCATCCTGATGAATTATCCGATGGTCACCGACGTGGGCTCAGAATTGGGCCGTCCGGACGACGGCACCGATCCCACCGGATTCTTCAATGACGAATTTTACGTGGGACTCAAGCCCTATAACGACGCGTCGTGGGGCAAAAGCTCGATCCACAACAAAAAGGAACTGACCGAGGATCTGCAGAAGAAGCTGGCAGCCTTTCCCGGCGTGATTTTCAATTTCACGCAGCCGGCCGAAGACGCCGTGGACGAAGCGCTCACCGGACTAAAAAGCTCGCTCGCCGTGAAAATCTACGGCCCCGATCTGAACGTGCTGCAGGATCGCGCGCTCGAGATCAAGCGTCAGCTTTCCCAAGTCCACGGCTTCACCGAACTCACCGTAGTGCGCGAGCTGGGCCAACCCAGCCTGATCATCCATACGGACCGCGACAAAATCGCGCGCTACGGCATCAACGTGGCCGACGTGGAAGCGGTGGTGCAGGCAGCTGTGGGAGGGCAAGCAGCCACACAGGTGATTCAGGGCGAGAAACTTTTCGACCTGGTGGTGCGCATGCGGCCCGAGTTCCGCGAAAACGCTACGGAGATCGGTAACCTGCTCGTGGGCACGCCCAGCGGCCAGCAAATTCCGCTGAGCGAGCTCGCCGACATTCGCGAGCAGAGCGGCGCATCGTTCATCTACCGCGAAAATAATTCGCGCTACATCGGCGTGCAGTACAGCATCGAAGGGCGCGACCTTCAAGGTGCGGTGGAGGATGGCCAGCGCGCCATCGCCGGCATCCAGAAATCGCTTCCACCGGGCTACCGGCTCGAATGGGGCGGCGAATACAGCCAGCTGCTGGAGGCCAAGCACCAGATGGAAATCATCGGACCGCTGGCGCTGCTGCTGATTTTCATGATCCTGTTTGCGCTCTACGGCAATTTCAAATTCCCGGTCACGATCGCGCTGGGCGTGGTGATGACGGAGCCCGTGGGCGCGCTGATTGCGCTGAAACTGACGGGCACGCCGTTCAGCGTGTCGTCGCTGCTCGGCTTGCTCGCGCTGATGGGTGTGTCGGTGGAGACCGCCGTGATTCTGGTTTCCTACATTAATAAGCTGAGGCGAGAGGACAAGGACATTCGCACCGCGACGTACGAGGCGTCCCTGCTGCGGTTGCGGCCGATCATGATGACGGCGCTGGTAGCGTGCCTGGGGCTGTTGCCGGCGGCGCTTTCCACCGGCATCGGCTCGGACACGCAGAAGCCTTTCGCGATCGTGATCGTGGCGGGCTTGATTTCGCGCCTGTTGCTCGGGTTTTTCGTGAATCCGGTGCTTTATGAGATGGTGGCGCGCGACGGCGACGTACTGCAGGTATAGCGAGCGCGCCAAAGTTGCGGGGTTTGACGCCCTCGCGAATCCCCTGTAGGCGGCGTGAGAGCGCCGGGACTAAGATAGGACGTTCGAGGTTGAAACTTGATTGATTCCGGCATTGCCAAGCGCACCGCCCGGCGGCTCCTGGCCGTCGCGGCCCTGCTTGCGCTTGCGCTGCTGGCTACCCACGCCGTAAGCCACTGGCACAATCAGTCCTACGACGAAGATAACTGCCAGATCTGCCATGTAGGCCACGCGGCAATTCCCCAGCCGGCCCCGCAAGTGGCCATGCAAGCGGCCACGCCCGTCGCGCGTTTCGCCATCGGCGACGAATCGGCGCCTCATCCTGATTTTGTTGGCACCCCCAGCATCCCGCGAGCCCCGCCCGCGTAAACGCGTTTTCTCCCACTCAATTGAAATCTCCCAGCACGCGGCGCCTGTCGCGCGGCGCGTGTGGATATCCACATCCATACCAGGCCCCAGCGCTGAACGCGCCGCGGCCGCATTCATACAGGGGGAAATCCATGAAGATCAGAAGTGTATTTCTTGGGACTCTATTCGCCGCTCTGTGCTTACTTGCGGCAGTTCCGGCCGCTCTGGCGCAGAACGCCGGCAATTCAACTGTCGTCGCAGGGACCGTGGCCGATCCTACGGGGGCGGTAATCCCGGGGGCTACGGTTACGATTCACAACCCGGTCAGCCAGTTCGAGCGTTCGACGACCACGGACGCATCCGGCAATTTCAGTTTTCAGAATGTGCCTTTCAATCCTTATCACATGAGCGTCAACGCGCAGGGCTTCGCCGGCTACGCGCAGGATATCGACGTTCGGTCGTCGGTCCCGCTCAGCATCAAGGTAAGCCTCCAGCTTGCCGGGGCGACGAGCACGGTGACGGTGGAAGCCGCCGGTGATCTGCTTGAGACCGATTCGACGGCGCATACGGACGTGGACCGGCAGCTGATTCAAGATCTGCCACTGGAAAGCTCATCTTCGTCCATCAGCTCCCTGGTGACGCTCGCATCGCCGGGTATCGCTGCGGATTCGAACGGTCTCTTCCATGGCCTGGGCGATCATGCCGAGAATTCGTTTTCTCTTGACGGCCAGCCGATCACGGATCAGCAGAGCAAGGTTTTCTCCAACCAGATTCCGGTAGACGCCGTTCAATCCCTCGAAGTGATCGACGGAGCGCCGCCGGCTGAGTACGGCGATAAAACAAGCGTCGTGATCGACGTGACGACCCGCTCGGGGCAGGGCATGACCACGCCTCACGGAGCCATCACAGGTTCCTACGGCGCGTTCGGCACCTCGAATCTCGGATTCAATCTCGGATACGGAGGGCAGAATTGGGGAAACTTCATCTCGGCGAACGGATTGAATAGTGGCCGATTTCTCGATCCACCCGAGTTCTCAGTGATGCACGACAAGGGCAACGAAGAAAATGTCTTTGACCGCTTCGACTATCAGCTTAGCAAGGCCGATTCGCTTCACCTGAACCTCGGCTTCTCGCGGTCGTGGTTTGAGACGCCCAACTCTTTCGACGCCGAATTTGCGACGCCATGGAACGGAGTTGTGGTGAACGACGCCGGCATCGGACCCAATGGCCTGGCGGTTGGCCCGACAGACCAGCGTTCGCAGATTCGAACTTTCAACGTCGCGCCGACCTGGACGCGGTTGATCAGCACGAATACGGTGCTGACGCTCGGGGCTTTCGTGCGGCACGACCAGTACAACTACTATCCCAGCGACAACCCGTTCGCCGATCTTGGCCCGCAGAGCCTTCAACGGGAAACCGTTTCTCAGCTTCGGTTTCTGACGAATGCCGGCGCTCGAGCGAACCTCTCCTACGTGAAGGGCATTCACAACATCAAGGCAGGCGTCACGTACGAGCAGACGGTCCTGAGGGAGCACGACCGGCTTGGAATCGTCGATCCGACCCTCAACGCGCCGTGCCTGACCGCCAACACCGATCCCACGCAGTACAACATTTCCAGCGCGTTCATCCCTGTTCAGGGTTTCACGGATCCTTCCCAGTGCGCGGCCGCTGGAGACCAGGAGAACATTGCGTCCAATCCCAAGGCGCCCAATACGGCTCAGTTCCCGGTGTTCAATCCGATCTTGCTGCCCTTTGACCTGACGCGAGGGGGAAGCCTGTTCACGACCCAGGAATTCTTTCCGTTGCATACAGACGTGAAGGAAACAGCGCTCTTTGTGCAGGACACGATTACAACCGGGAATTGGTCCTTCAACGTGGGTATCCGGGGCGATCTGTACAATGGCTTAGCAGTTGCCCACCAGGCCGAGCCGCGCCTCGGCGTCGCGTACAACATAAAACATACAAATACCGTTCTTCGTGTTTCCTATGCGCGAACGCTTGAGACTCCCTTCAACGAGAACCTGGTGCTTTCCAGCCTTGGCTGCAACAACGACGTCCTGTCCGTGCTCCTTCTGTGCACCCCGGGCGCGAACTCGATTTTGTCGCCGGGCTTTCGGAATGAATTCCACGCGGGCTTGCAGCAAGCGTTCGGGAGCCACGTGGTGTTCGATGGCGAATACATCTGGAAGGAGACGCATAACGGCTTCGACTTCAGCGTGTTGGGCAATACGCCGATCACGTTTCCCATCGAGTGGCACAGTTCCAATATTCCTGGGTTCGCGGCTCGCGTAAACGTCACGAACCTCCATGGGTTTACCGCTTACGTCGTTATGTCCAGCGTGGCCGCGGTGTTTTTTTCTCCCCAAATCGGCGGGGCCGGCGCTGTTCCAGTGACGGCGGGAAACGGGTTCGTGCCTTTCCGCATCGACCATGATGAACGCTTCAACGAGACAGCGCATATGCAGTATCAGTTTTGGAAGCGCGGCCCCTATCTAGGTTTCAACTGGCGCTTCGACAGCGGGCTGGTGGCTGGTGCGGCGCCGTGTTTCGGCGTGCTCGACTCCAACACCTGCCCCGGATCGGTTCTCATCGGCGGCGTACCCAACGTAAGCATGGTCGCGAGCAACGTGGGTTCGATACCCCTGAGCGCGGATCAGGAATTCGAAGCCGGATTCACCTGCAACGGCGTGCACGCCACGCCGACCACGCCTCTCCCGTTCAACTGCCCAGCGTCTGAATTCAACTCTACCCTCATCAAGGTGCCGGGCATAAATCAGGAACAAGACGACACCGACCCGCCACGAATCAGGTCGCGCAATCTGTTTGATCTGGCGCTGGGCGATGACGATTTGTTCCACGGAGACCGTTACAAATGGAGCGCTCGCGTAACGGTCATCAACCTGGCGAATAACTATGTGCTGTACAACTTCCTCTCCACGTTCAGCGGCACGCACTACGTGACGCCGCGAACGATCACCGGCGAGGTCGGCTTCCACTTCTAGCGAGCTCTTCAGCCGGCCGTTTCACAGTTCACATTGTGAAACGGCCCGAAGTTCGCGTAAGTGCCAGTTGATACAGGCTTGCAAAAGCGTGTTGACATAGTTCGACAACAAGAATACTGTCGCTTGTCTAGTTGAGAGAAGTTTACAACTGAGGGCCCGGGGAATGCGTCGCTGCAAGCAGGCAGTTCTCTCATTTTTCGTTGTGGCGTTCGTCTTCGCGACCACAATCGCCACACGCGCCGGCGTCGGCGGCAGCATTTCCGGTACGGTGACCGACCCCAGTGGCGCGGCCATCGTCAAAGCGAAAGTCACCGCGACGAGCACCGAAACCGGAATCAGCCAGAGCGCGACGACCGACGATCAGGGGTATTACTCGTTCCAGGCGCTCCCCGTGGGACACTACGATCTGCAAGTGGAAACCACGGGTTTCGAGCCCTATCGGAGAACCGGAGTTTCTATCGACGCCAACGGCGCGCTCACCATCGACGTGGTCATGCACGTGGGCGCGAGAACCGACGTCGTGACTGTCGCCGAAGACCAGCTACGCGTGGACACCACCAGCACGCAAATGGGCGAGCTGATTTCCGGCACGCAGATGACCGCCGTGCCTCTCAACGGCCGCAGCTTTACCGACCTGCTCGCGCTTCAGCCAGGCGTCGTGCCGGTTACCTCGATCACCTCAGAGACCGTGCAGGACGTGGGCGCAAGCGTGCTTTCGCCCTCCGGCGACCTGAACCCCGGCACGATCTCGATCAACGGCCAGCGTGAATTCGCAAACAGTTTTCTGGTGAACGGAAGCGACGTCGAAGAGGACGTCAACATGGGAGCGGCGATCATTCCCAACCTCGATTCGATTGCCGAATTTCGGATTCTCACCAACAATTTCGACGCGGAGTACGGAGAATTCAGCGGCGGCCAGATCAACGTGGTCACGAAATCCGGCACGAACCAGCTCCACGGCAATCTTTTCGAATTCATTCGCAATACCGATCTCGACTCGAAGAACTTTTTCTCACCCGATCGTGGTGCATTCGACCAGAACCAGTTCGGCGGCACGGTCGGAGGCCCGATCCGTAAAGATAAGATCTTTTTCTTCGGGGACTATCAGGGAACGCGCTCTACCCAAGGTGTCGACACCGGCCAGATATCGGTTCCCTCGGACCAGGACCGCCTGGGCAATCTGCTCGACCTCGCGAGCTCCTTCGTCACCACCGACGCCGGGGGGAACACCGTGCCGACCAGGGTGAGCGGCCCCTATTTTGCGAGTTTGCTGTCCTCCAAGCTCGGCTACGCGGTGACGGCCGGTGAGCCTTATTACACGTCCGGCTGCACCAAAGCCGCGTGCGTTTTCCCAGGAGCGGTGATCCCGCAATCCGCCTGGTCCGCTCCGGCGATGAACCTGTTGAAATATATTCCGTCGCCAAATAACTCAGACAACACGTTTTCGTCCTCGGCATTCAATCTGAACCTGCGCGACGACAAGGGCGCCTATCGGCTCGACGCCAACACACGCTGGGGCATGCTGTCCGGCTATTATTTCCTCGACGACTGGTCGCAGAACAACCCCTACCCGATCGCGCAGGGCGGCGCGAACGTCCCGGGCTTCAACGCGCTCTACACCGGCCGGGCGCAGCTGCTCGACCTGGGCGACACGAAAACGCTGGGCCCCACCGCGGTGAACGAATTCCACTTCAGCTATCTGCGCGACGCCAACGATCTCGGCAAACCGATCGGCGGGGTCGGCGTGAGCCTCGCGTCGCAAGGCTTCGAAGTGGGACAGGGAACGCCCGGGATCGTGCCACTCTCACCCAAGACGGAGGGCGTGGAAAGCGTCGGATTCAACAGCTACACCATCGGCACGAACACGAACGAGCTGTTTCAGGTGGGCAACACATTTCAGTGGATCGACAGCTTTTCGAAAGTGATCGGAACGCACACGCTGAAATTCGGCGGTGAATTCCACTACGACGAAGTCAACGTCGATGCCATTGCACAATTCAACGGCAGTTTCCTTTTCTTCGGGACCGAAACCGGATCGGATTTCGCCGATTTCCTGCTGGGAATTCCCAGCCAGTACAACCAGAGCCAGCTCCAGCCGTTTTATGGCCGCAACAAATACGTGGGGCTTTACGGGCAGGACAGCTGGCGCGTCACGCACAATCTCACGCTCAACTATGGCCTGCGCTGGGACCGCATCGAGCCCTGGTATGAGAAATACAACCAGATCGCTACGTTCGTTCCCGGCGTGCAGTCGGTGGTGTTTCCGGGTGCGCCAGCCGGCATTCTCTATCCCACCGATCCCGGAGTGTCGCGGACGCTGGCGCCGCCCGGCAATCTCGATTTCGCGCCGCGCATCGGGCTGGCGTATTCACCGAGTGCTTCGGGAGATGGACTGCTCTCTAAGCTGCTCGGCGGCCCGGGAAAGACGAGTATTCGCGCCAGCTACGGAATGTTTTACACCGCGATTGAAGCACTCACGATCGGAGTAATGAGCGCAAACGCTCCCTACGGCACGACGTACACGAGTCCCGCTCCTCCGCTCTTCTCCACACCGTTCGTAACCGCGTCGAATGGAGACGATCTCGGCCAGGTTTTTCCCGTCACTCTCGCGACGCGCGGCTCGAGCGCGAAACACCCGGACAACAATATCGATTGGTCGCAGTTCGAGCCGGTCACCGGCCTGCCGAACTATCCGACGACGAATCGCATTCCGTACACCGAGGAATACATGCTTTCGCTCGAGCGCGGATTCGGCGCCAACACGGTTGTGAGCGTCAATTACGTCGGCACGCAGGGTCATCGCCTGCTCGTTCTGGAAGAAGCAAATCCCGGCGATCCCGCCCTGTGCCTGTTCCTCAGCAACCCCGCGAATCTCGCGCCGGGGCAGACGCCGTGCGGCCCGTTCGGCGAAGACACCACCTACGTCACCTCAACCGGCAAGACGTACAACGGCACGCGCGGCCCGTTGGGTTCGAATTTCGGCAGCAACGCCAATCAGGCGACGATCGGAAACTCGAACTACAACGGCTTGCAGGTGATTGTGCGCCACACCACTGCGCACACGCAGATTCTCGCCGGGTATACCTACAGCAAATCGCAGGATCAGTCATCGAACGTCGGCGAAGAAGTGAATCCGTTCGATGCGGGCCTCAGCAAGGCGCTTTCCGCCTTCGACGTGAAGCACAATTTCGTCGCTAGCTACTCCTTCGACCTGCCGATCGAGCGTCTGTTCCATGCCACGAACCGCTGGACGCAGGGCTGGCAGATTTCCGGGATCACGCACTACAGCACCGGCCTGCCCGTCACGCTGGTGAATTTCGGCGACAACTCGCTGATCGGTTCCGAGCCGAACGGGATCAACAATTTCGGGGTAGACGAACCTGATTTCACGCGCGGACCGCTCGAGCTCAATAGCGATCCCCGCAACGGAAACGCGTATTTCAATACTTCGCTTTTTGGCGAAAATGCACTCGGAACTCCCGGCACCTCGAAGCGCCGGTTTTTCTACGGCCCGGGAATGGAGAACTACGACGTCGCCCTTCTCAAGAGGATTCGCCTGACCGAATCCAAGTCCTTCCAGCTTCGGCTGGAGGCCTTCAACCTCTTCAACCACGCCCAGTTCTTCGGCCCGCAGGCCGTCGACGGGAACATCGACAGCTCCACCTTCGGTGACGTCATCAGCGCCGCTCCACCCCGTCTCGTGCAAGTGGGCGCCAAATTTAATTTCTAGGAACGCCCATGAACCCTCAGCCCGCTCGCTGGTCGGCCGCACTGTCTCGCGCCGGTTTTCCGTTCTTGCTCGCCGCTTTGGTGGCCGGAATCTCGCTTCTGCTGATTCCAGGCAGCGCTGCCGCGCAAGAACCTCCTTATTTCGTCGCCTATTCGCACGCCATGGAGGAGCCCGGCAATCTGGAATTCACCATGCGCAACACAGCCGCGTCGCCCAAATTCGGAAATCCGTTTGGGAGCGCGACGATGGAGATGGAGTTCGGGACAACCGCCTGGTGGACGACCGAGTTCTACCTCAGCGGCCAGGCGACCGGGAACGACTCCGCGGTCTTCAACGGGTTTCGGATCGAGAACCGCTTCCGGCCGCTCCTCGACGAGCACTGGATCAATCCGGTGCTCTACGTCGAATACGAGAATGTCAATGAAGCCGACCGCAGCCTTCTGGAAGTGGTCGGCCATGACAGCGTGCAGGACCTGACCGTGCCGAACGCAATCCAGCGCGCCGAAACGGAGCGCTCGCTCGAAACAAAACTCATCCTTTCGAGCAATTTCCGCGGCTGGAATATTTCGGAGAATTTCATCGCGGAGAAGGCTTTGAACGAAGGGGAACCGGCTGAGTTCGGATACGCCATCGGGATCAGCCGCCCCTTCGCGCTGGCGGGGAGCCCGCGGGCGTGCACCTTCTGCCGCGAAAATTTCACGGGCGCCCTCGAAATGTATGGAGGGTTGGGCACTACGGACAGTTTCGGCTGGCGAGGGACCTCCCAATATATCGGGCCGGTGATTGCCTACTCGATCCCGCGCGGTCCCACGATCGCGTTTTCACCCAATGTCGGGCTCAACGATAATAGCCTCGGCGTTCTCTATCGCTTCAGTGTGTCTTACGAAGTGCAACAGATCTTTTCACACTTCCACGGAGCCAGCCGATGAGACATCCGAAGTATTCTCATGCCGTCGGACGCGCGACGTGCCTTGTGGCTGGAGTTCTCGCCCTGGTGTTGTGCGCCGCGGCCCGTGGCTCGTGGCCTGCCGGCGTGCCGGAATCCTATTGCCGCAAGGTGAACCCATATGCAGGCCAACCCGAAGCCATCGCGGCGGGCGGACGCTTGTTCGCGGACCACTGCGCGCAGTGCCACCAGCCCGACGCGCTCGGCAAGGGCAAAAGGCCGAGCCTGCGCAGCCATCTGGTGCAACACGCCACGGACGGAGAAATTTTCTGGGTGCTGCGCAACGGTATCTTGGCCCACGGCATGCCTTCGTGGAGCATGGTTCCGGAACCCTCGCGCTGGCAGATCATCGCCTATCTAAAAAGTTTGGGGTCGACGGATGATGCTGTGCCGGCGGCCGCCGATACAAGATCGACTTCAAGCCATTCACCCGTGCCGGCACAAGGAACACGACCATGAGACTCCCAGCATTCCGCCCGATAGGCTCTTTCGCAATCGCGCTCTCTGCTTTGGTTCTCAGCGTGTCCCTCGCGGGCTGCTCCGCCGGACAAGCGCCGCCGCCCGTCCTCGAATCGGAGGGCGCGCCGGCTGACCAGAACATCGGCGAGCGCCTCTTCGTCGAAACGCGCTTCGCCGAATACTTCGCGGCCAACATGACCGATATAAACGCGCCGCTCGTCGCGGGTGATCCCGTCGTGAGCCAGGTTCAGAACGTTTACACCGGCCCGATGCCGGGTCCCTTCGCCGGACAATCCATCAACTGCCGCTCGTGCCATTTTGTGGTGGAGTTTGAGGGCGTGCCGGGCGCCGGCAACCGAACCTACGCCGATTTCACCACACGCAGCCCGCTTCCGCTGTCGATGAACGGATTCACCACCACGCCGCGCAATGCCATGCAGATGGTCGGCTCGCTCGAACCGCGCGCCGTGCCTACGTTTCTCCATTTTGACGGCCAGTTCTCCGATCCCGCCGACCTGGTGAAGGAAACGCTCACCGGCCGCAATTTCGGCTGGGGGCCGACGCAATATCAGCAGGCCATCGCGCATATCGCCGACGTCATCCGCAGAGACAACGGAGTCAACACGCCCGCTTCCGAGTACGGCTGCAATCTTTCCTATGCAGTGATCTTCCTCGGAACGGATCCAACAATTCCCGCCCTCTGCCATCTGCCCGCGCAGGATCGGCTCGACGTTTCCACGGCCACCGACGATGCGATCGTGAATGGTATTTCGCACCTGATTGCGCAATACATGTATGGATTGCTGTTCAAGCAGGATGAGAACGGCAACTACTATGCGTCGCCCTATGACGTTTTCCTGCGCATCAATCACCTGCCGACGCAGCCGGCCGCCGGCCAGACGCCCCAGCAGTACGATCGGGCG
>DATNKM010000088.1:0-18999 GCA_035603395.1 Candidatus Acidiferrales bacterium | reverse complement strand
CTCTTCGGGCACGTGAAGGGCGCGTTCACCAGCGCGATCGCTTCCAAAAAGGGGCTTTTCGAGGTTGCCGACCAGGGCACGATCTTTTTCGACGAAATTTCCACCATCAGCCCGGAGACGCAGGCCAAGCTGCTCCGCGTGATCCAGGAGCGCGAATTCATGCGGTTGGGCGGCACGGAAACCATCAAGGTTGACGTGCGCATCCTCGCCGCCTCGAACGAAGACCTGCGCAAGCTTGTGCGCGAAGGGCGGTTCCGCGAGGATTTGTTTCACCGCCTCAACGTGATCTCGATCCAGCTGCCGCCGCTGCGCGAACGCAAGGAAGACATTCCGCTACTCGTGGCACGCTTCCTCGACCAGTTCTGCCGGGACAACGGCAAGCCGCAGCGGAGCTTCACCACGGGCGCGATGAAGCTGCTGATGGATTACGACTGGCCGGGAAATATTCGCGAGCTCGAGAACGCCGTGGAGCGGGCCGTGGTGCTTTCCACGCAGGAATTCATGGACGCCGACCTGCTGCCGGAAAGCGTGCGCACGCGCGAGATCGTGAAAGGCGTGCGATTGCAGCTTGCGGAATTTTTGCCGCCGTTGCCCGGCGAGGCCGGCGCGCATGGAACCGCGCCGCCGCCTTCGCTTTTCGAAATTCTCGAGGAAGTCGAGCGGCGGATCATCGTCGATATGCTCGAGCGGACGAACTGGAACCAGACGGAGGCGGCCGAACGCTTTCAGATTCCTCTCTCGACGCTGAATCAGAAGATCAAGCGGCTGGGCATCGAGACGCGCCGGCGTCCAGGCGCCCCACGCGGGGGCCCGGGTATTCCTTATGGCGAAGATGCCGCGGAGTTTGCAGCGGGAAAATAACGCCGCAGTCCGAACTGCTCGGTCAGAAATTTAACCTCCGCGGCTGATCCACAGCCCCACCACGAAACCCTCCAATGACGAGACCGGTGTTTTCCGGGATTCAGGATACCAGCGGGCGGCCGGCGATATTTTCCAGAATTCGATAGGGAGCAAAATCGGGAGCGACCAACGCTTTCGGGGGCACCAGGAATGTCTGCTCCAGCGCGTATTGGCCGGACATCGCGGCATGCGCGACGCCGTCGGTGAACACCAGCCAGGTGGAAAGCGGCGGAAATTCGAGAAGATTCTTCGGGCAATTCTTCTGAAAGTCGGCGTTTTCCTTCAGGTAATCATGGAAGCCGAGCATGAACATATCGTAGGCCGTGCGGCCGGCCGCGCGAAACCCCAGCTTTTCGCCCAAATCGTGGACCCTGCGGCTGACCCAGGAATCCTCGGCGATCCGATCGAGGCCCGCGTCGCGGGCCAATCGCTTCGCCAGGACTTCGAAGCTGTCGGTCGTGTTCCAGACGCGCGGTTTGGAGGGATTCAGGTTCGTGAAGACGCGCAGAATGCGGCCGCCGCGCGTGGGCCGGCTCGGGAATGCGTCCACGTGCAGCAGGTCGTTGCGTTTGTGCAGAGGCAGGCCGCGGCGTTCTTCCTCAAACGGGCGAAAGCTTGAGAAATCGACGGTCCATTTGCCGGCGTAGGGCATCAGGAAATTCTTCAGGAAGTCGATGAGGTGCGTACTGTAGTTTCGCAGGATCGAATGGACGCGCTCAACCGTCGCCGGGTCCCCCGAGACGCCGCGGAGAACGTCTTCGCTCGGGCGGTAGGAGACGTTCTTGTGCATGCGCAACTCGGCCCACTGCTGCGCCACCAAAAAGTCGCGGTCCAGGGCGGGAAGATCGAACGGCAGATCGCGGAAGAACAGTATCTGGCCGCGCTCAAGCAGTTCGCACCACGTGCGCGATCTGGCCGCGCGCTGCTCCGGGTGCGTCCATCCACCGGGCAGCTTGTAGTCCTCCACCGCGATCCAGGGCACGTTCGCCACGCTCCGTCCGAGTTTCGTTTTCGTCAGGTCTCGATCAGGATTTCGCGGCGCCGGCCTGACTGTATCCGCGCGGCATGAGCGCGGTGTCCAGCCCTTCGGCGCGCGAAAGGTCCACGCCGTCGAGCTTCGTCTCGCGCAGGATCGCGGTGCGCAGCAGGGCGCCATCGAAATTTGCTCCGTGCACGTCGGCGTCGCGGAAATTCGCGGCGACGAAATCACCGCGGCGCAGGATGGCTTGCGCCAGGCTTGCGCGGAAGAATTCCGCGCCGCCTGCCTGCGCCTCCGTCAGATCCGCTCCGTTCAGATGAGACTCGGTGAGATCCGCTTTGCGAAGATCGGCGCCCTTCAGATTCGCCTTGCTCAGGTCGGCAGAACCCAGCTTCGCCTCGCGCAGGTTGGCGCCTTCCAGATTCGCGCCCTGAAGGTCCGCATACATGAGGTTCGCCTTGCCCAGATCAGCGCGCGACAGGTCGGCACCCCCCAGCTCGGCGCGAACGCCGCCGTCAACGCCGCGCACGAAATTCCCGTGCGCCGCCAGGATGTCGGACAATCTTCCGCCCTTAATGCGTATCTTCTGCGGGGCTCGCAGACCTCCGCTAGCACCAAATAAGCTCATATTCACCCGCGGGATGAGATGCGTTCTCCCTCGCATTTTACTAGAGACGGCGGTGCTCTGCACCCCTATCCGCCGTGCCAGTCCACGGCCCGTGTGCTAAGTTAACTCGAATGGCATCCGTGGGGACACTTTCGCATCTTCGCACCGCGATTCTGGGTCTGACGGCCCTCCTGCTCGTGGCCCCGCGGCTGGCTCCGCAGCAGGAGCCTGGCGCCGCGAACGAGGAAACCGTCGCAAGCCTTGCGGCCGGCCGCGTCGTGATTGCCGTGGTGAAGGGCGCGATCCTGATTGGCACCATTGAGAATCCCATCGAGGCTGATACCCGCCCGCCCACCCCGGTCGAGATTGGCAGCGAGCGCGTCGGAGTGATACTCGGCACGGTTCGTTGGTCGTCACCTTCCTCGCAACGCGAAATCGCGCGTCTGGACGAAGACTTGCCGCATCTTCGCAGTGCGGCTGTCACCCAGACGCCGCACCTTGCCACCGAGGCCACCGGAGCCGAGGCTTCCGACCTCGAGATGGTCGGCCGGGGTTTGCTCGATCGGCTGAACGAAGTCGCGCAGGACCTGCACGGCAAGGTCGATATGCCCGCGAACGAGCCGCTGGCCGAGCTGATTATCGCGGACTATTTCACAGGATACGGCCCGGAGGTTTGGCAGCTTTCTTACGGGATGAAACAGCAGGAGGAAACGCCGGGATACTGGACCACGCGCGTGCTGCTGCCGAGCTACGTCCAGACCTACCCGCCAGAGAAGGGCCAGCCGCGGACACTGGTTGAATTCGCGTACCCGCCGGAAAATCCGCCGCCGACCTTGCTCGATTTGCTGCGGCGGAAAGATCCGCGGCTCGAGAGTTTGATCGCGTCTGATCCGAAAATGGCGGGCGTCGCGCGTCTGCTGCTTGCCGGCGAGAGCACGAAGATTTTGCCGGCCGACGCCACGCAATTCCTCCGCGCAGCGCTCGATGCCATCGCTCCGCCGAGCACCCGCGAGACCATGGCAATGATCAGCGAGGAAGACGGATTCTCCTGGATTCTCCCGCCGCCGCACGAGCAGCCGTTACCCGGCATCGCCCCAAATCGCCCGCCCCAAGCGCCGTCGCTACTGCATCCGCAGTAAGAACCGTACGCCGGCGCCTGGCTGGCTCTTTTCATCTTGGGTCTTCTTCCGACGCGTAACGGCGGGAAGTGCGGCTACTTTATTTCGGCGATTTGCTTCTGTAGCTTGGCATTCTTTGCGCCAACGGATTTCGCCAGGTCCTCTTTGTGGGCCACGAGCTTCTTGGCGATCTCCGCGTCGTTGAGCGCGAGAATTTCCGCCGCGAAAATTGCGGCGTTCACGGCGCCGGCCTTGTCGATCGCCATCGTCGCAACCGGAATTCCTCCGGGCATTTGCACCGTGGCCAGCAGCGCGTCGAGCCCTTGCAGCGTGCTCGACGCCATGGGGACGCCGATCACCGGCAGCGTGGTGTTCGCGGCCATCACCCCGGCCAGATGCGCGGCCGCGCCGGCCGCGGCTATCACGACTTTCAGCCCGCGCTTCACAGCCGTGGTGGCGTATTCATGCGCGCGCGCAGGAGTGCGGTGCGCGGAGAGCACTTCCATCTCGAACGGGACGCCAAACTTCGCCAGCATTTTTCCCGTTTCGCTCATCACCGGGAAATCCGAATCCGAACCCATCACAATGCCAACCGCCGGTGCCTGTCCCGTCGCCACGGTACCTGTCTCCTGGTCTCTTACCGTTTGAATTTCTTGGCGGCCTGCGCGCCGATATCTTTGCGATAGTGCGAGCCCGCGATCTGGATGCTCCGCACCGCGTCGTAGGCCACCTTGCGCGCACGCGTCAGATTCTCGCCCTTCGCCGACACCACCAGCACTCTACCACCGTTCGTATAGCAGGTTGTTCCGCTGCCGCGCGTGCCCGCGTGGAAAACCACCGCGCCGGGCACTTCCGCCGCCTTGTCGAGCCCGTGAATTTCGACCCCCGTCTGCGGATCGCCCGGGTAGCCCCTCGACGCGATCACCACGCACACGCTTGCGCCCGAATGCCAGTTCGGTTCGAAATTTCCCAGCTCGCCTGTTGCCGCCAGCATGCAGGCCTTCGCAAAATCAAAATCAGCCCGCAGCATCACGGCTTCTGTTTCAGGATCGCCCAGCCGGCAGTTGTATTCGAGCACTTTCGGACCATCCGAGGTCAGCATCAGTCCGAAATAAAGAAATCCGCGATAAGGCATCCCGTCCGCGCGCAGCCCGTCGAGCGTCGGCCGCACAATCGTCTCGATAATCTGCTTTTCGAGCGCGGAAGGCAGGATTTCGTCGATGGAATAAACGCCCATGCCGCCGGTATTTGGGCCCTTATCATTATCGAATGCGCGCTTGTGGTCGCGCGCCGGCGCCATGCGGATGAAATTCGTGCCGTCCGTGAGAATGATGTAGGAAAGCTCTTCGCCCTCGAGCGCTTCTTCCAACATCACACGCGAGCCCGCCTCGCCGAATTCGCGTTTCACCATGGCGCGCTCCACAAACTCAGTGGCTTCGTCCGCCGAAGACGTCACCAGTACGCCCTTGCCGGAAGCCAACCCGTCCGCCTTGATCACCAGCGGCCAATCGACGGAATCGAACGCCGTAAACGTCTCCAGCGCCTCGATGTAAACGCCGTAAACGTCCGCGGTCGGGACGTTATGCTCCTGCATGAATCGCTTGGAGAAAACCTTACTGCCTTCGAGCTGCGCCGCTTTCTCGCCCGGACCGAGCAGCCGCAGCCCGCGCCGCTCGAATTCGTCCGCGATGCCGAGCACCAGAGGCAACTCCGGCCCTACGATCGTGAGATCCGCCCCGAGCCGCTCGGCCAGGCTTGCCGCCGCGCCTACGTCCTTCACGTCCAGCGGCACGCACTCGGCGTCCGCCGCAATTCCGCCGTTCCCTGGCGCGCACCATAGCTTTTCGACCGACGGGCTTTGCGCGAGTTTCCAAACCATCGCGTGCTCGCGTCCGCCGCCGCCAATCACCAGTATCTTCATGTTTCGTCGCGTTGCGATTGCTTAAGGAACTCAGCACGATACGGCGCGCGGTCCGGCGCTGTCAATCCCGTTCCGCGCAATCGCAGTTTAAAATTTGGATGATTCCGCCTAAATTCCGTGAATTTAAGCCGCCCGGCCGTGAGGCATCCGACACGCGCGGACGTTGGAGGAGCGGACCCCATGTTACGCTCGATCCAATCTTGCGCCTTTCGGGAATCTGTGGAGGCGTCAGTTGGCCGATCCAACCGATTTCAACGATCAGGCGATTATCGACGGGGAACATCTGAAACTGCTCTCGATCGGCTACAGGATTTCGCCGGGCTTCAACGCTTTCTTCATGCTCTTCGGACTTTTCTATGTATTCATGGGAGTCGTAAGCGGCGAAATGATTCGTCTCTCGGCCGAGACAAACGCGAAGCCTGGAGGGCCGCCTCCGGCCTTTATCGGTTGGTTCTTGGCCGCAAGAGGGCTGGCCCTTTTTCGCCGTCGGTCTTACGTTTGCCATCCGGAAGTTCCGCGCGGCCTCGAACCTCAAGCTTCGGAAATCGCGCATTTTCTGCAGGGTGGTGTTCGGGATCACCTGCCTTGAGTTTCCTTACGGCACGGCGCTCGGCTGTTTACCTTCATCGCCCTCGGCCGAGAATCGGTCGTCCGGCTATTTGAAACGAATGCGGCGCCCCAACCACAGGCGCCGCAGCCCGCTCCGTAATTTCAACCAGCTCCTACTTCTTCGCCTGCCAGAGCTCGACGAATCCACCGACATCGGGATCCTTCACCACGACCGCCCGGCCATCCGGCGTCTTCACGATCCCGCCCTCGGAGATCGTCGTCGCGCCGTCTGCCTTCACCTTCGCGTAGACGGCGTCGATATCCGTCACTTCGAATCCGACGTAGTTCGTGCCGATATCGGCGAAGTGCTGGTCCGGCGCTTGCTTGTCCCTGTTCTGCGGAGAGCCCAGCAGTTCCAGCCGCACGTTCTGATCGGTCCCCGCCTGCGGGTACCAGCCATTGAGCATGGTCATCGCCGGACGCCCTCCCGGTGCTGCCGGCGGCGGCAGCGGAGGATAATCTCCGCCCAGGATTCCCTGGTAGAACGCCAGCGCCTTCGCTGGATCGATCACGTTCAGCCCGATATGGTTGAAGCCTTCCTGCTTCCCCCATCGCTCGATGTTCTGCATCGTCGCGGAAGAATTCGAAACCAATGGTCCCGGAGGCGGTGCGCCCGGCGCAGGCTTCATCTTCGCGAAAAGCTCGATGTACCAGCCGTCCGGATCCTGAATGAAAACAAACCGGCGCGGGCCGTTCGGCGGAGCCGGCCCCCCCGGCAGTGTCATGTTCGGAACCTTTAGCAAGCCGACCGCCTTGAGTTTGTCCATCACCGGATTGCAGTCGTCCATCACGGTCACATCCATGTGCCCGGCGCCGAGGTCGGAAGACGTCAAATTGCTCCAGTCCTTGCGCTCGATCCCGCGGTATTCGCGCAGAATCAGCGGGAACGGCTTGTCGGATACGGAGCTTGGAACATTGATGATCGCCGTACGCGACTCGGCGCCCTTCGTGCCGCCCAGCTCGTTTGCCACTTTATCGACCCTCCAGTCCGTCCGGCTGGCCACCGGATAGCCGAGAGTCTCGTAGAACTTCACCGTGGTATCCAGGTTCGCGGCCTGATGCCCGTCGAACGCCATGCCCATCACCATGGTATTGCCCAGGTCCCCTGCCGCGGCTTTCGCCGACGTGCGCGCCATGCCGACGCTGGCGATCGCGATCACCGCCGCCACAACGGCGATGATTTCGCCGATGTTCCGGCCGAAAAATGTAGTTCCCGTTTGAACTCGCTTCATGAATGCTCCCCCTGTTTTTGTTGCCGCGCGGGACTGCGCCACGCGCTTGCTTGAGGCGATCGAATGTCCACCCGGCCATCCGGAAGCCGTGCTTCCGCGGCCACCTCGGACCGCTTCCCCAGCCGCTGGATTCTACACCTATAGGACGCTTTTTCCAGAATAGCGTTTCGCGGATGTCTTTGCAGTTCGGTAATAGTTCCGATCTCTTTCTTTTCGATTCGCACTCGCGTGAGTATACTGGCGCAGCTCGAACTGGCGAAACCCTTCGTCGTCTGCGTTCAAAATTACGCGGAGGCCGGCCCGAACATACCCATGTCCTTGCGCCTTCGCAATCTACTGCTTCTCGTCGTGTTTGCGGCCGTCGCCAGTCCGGCTCAGCAAAACGTGCCGCGACCCCCGCAGGTTCCCGACGACGGCAAAATGCACATCGATGTAGTTGTTACCCCGAAATCCGGCATACCCGTCGAAGGCCTCCAGCAGCAGGACTTTACCCTGCTCGACAACAAGTCGGCTGTTTCCATCGCCGGCTTTCAGGTCTTCACGGGACGTCAAGCGCCTCTTGAAATCGTCGTTGTCCTGGATGCGGTGAATGTCGGTGACCTGGGTGTGAATGTGCAACACGAAGCAGTCGATCGATTTCTTCGCACCGAGGGCGGGCAGCTTCCCTATCCCGTCGCGCTCGCCGTTTTCACCGAAGGCGGCCTCGAGATCGTCGGCAACTTCTCGCTGGATGGTAACGCGCTCGCCAGCGCGCTCGATAAATACAAGGCCGGAACTCGCGCCGTGGGCGCGGCCAGTGGCCGCAACGGCGCCGACGAGCGCTGGCTCCTGTCGCAGAATGCGTTACGCGCTCTGGTTGCAAGCGTGGCCCCTCACCACCGTCGCAAAATTATCCTCTGGATTTCGCCCGGCTGGTCGGAACTGCCCGGTCTATCGGCTCAAATCGGAGACAAACAACAGCAAGAACTTTTTGGCGATGTTGTCAGCATGTCCACTCAGTTCGCCAAGGCTCGCGTCACCCTCTATAGCATCGATCCCGTAGGCGCCGCCGAATCTGTCGCGACCTACACCTACTACCAGCAGTTCCTCGACCCGGTCACAAAGCTGAGCCAGGTTGACGTCGCCGACCTCGGACTTCCGGTCCTTGCCATCCAGAGCGGTGGTCTGGCCCTCCACTCGTCCAACGATCTTGCCGAATCCTTGAAACAGTGCGTCTCCGATGCCTTGCCTTTCTACGAGATCGCTTTCGACGCCGCTACCGCCGAGCACCCCAACGAGTTTCATCGCTTGGAAGTCCAACTCAAAACGCGGGGTTTGACGGCTCGCACTCGCCAGGGTTACTACGCGCAACCCGCCGCGCGAAAGTAGCCATTTTCGCGCAGTTTTGCCGTCGAGCTTGCTCCTGCAGGGCAAAGATGGTTTGATCTGTCGCGATGCACTGGGATTTCGCGCTGATTCTCATCTTCTTCGCCACCGCCGTGCCGCTGCTCGGCCTGCGCCGGATTCGGCATCTGATGCGCATGCCGGAAACGACCAAGCGGAACCGTCTCGCTCTGTATGCCTCGACCGTTGCCTTTCAATGGTTCGCCGTTGCGCTAATTTGCTGGCGGGTCCAGGCACATCAAATTCCGCTGCTTGACTTGGGCCTTGGAGTACCTCGCCCCGGCCTCACCGCAATCGTCACGATTCTTCTGTCGGTGTTGGTCCTGGCGTATCAGCTCGTCAGCTTGAGAACGATCTCGACACACCCGGAATTGGTTCGCGGCATGCTGCCCCAGATTGCCTTGAAGATTTTCCCGCAGGATTCGACCGAGCGGCTCGCGTTTTTCGCAGTCGTTGTCACGGTGGCGATCTGCGAGGAGTGGATCTATCGTGGATTCGCGCAAACGGTGTTTCAAGATTCCTCTGGCGGTATGATCTTGGCGGGGATAGCGGGATCGGCCGTCCTGTTTGCGCTCGCTCACTTGTACCAAGGAATGCGGGGAGTCTTCACTACATTTATAGTTGGTGTTCTGTTTTCGCTGATTCGGGCTTGGACCGGCAGTCTCATGGCCCCGTTAGTTGCTCATTTTATTACAGATATCGTCGCCGGCTTTCTTGCGCCTCCACGATTTCGGGCGGCCCTGACCGTCAACGCGGGTCGTACAGGGAATTCGGTGCCTGGTGTTTCCTCATAAACTACAACATTAGTATAAAGAAATGCTCACTATTTTACAGATCGAGAGACTGCTTCGCGGATATGGCCTGGCCGCGGCACCTGATCTGGCGGGCAAGGTCGGAGCCTATATCGAGCTTCTACTCAAGTGGAATCGTAAAATCGCGCTCACTACGGTCACCGATCCCGAGGAAATCGTTAAATTTCACTTTGGTGAGAGCCTTTTCGCAACCTCACGTTACAATCTCAAAAAAAGTCGGCTCGCCGACGTTGGAACGGGTGGCGGATTTCCCGGTTTGCCGCTCGCACTGGCGATACCAACTCTTTCGGTTACGTTAGTTGAGTCAAATCTAAAGAAATGCGCATTCCTGGCGGAGATTCTGCGTGAACTTGCGGTCCGGAATGCGACGATATTCTCCGGACGGATGGAATTCTTCGCTGCGGGTCCTGTGCCGTTCGATTTTATCACCGCGCGCGCCTTCGGGCAATTTGACGAGTTGCGCGCCTGGGCGCGGCTCCAATTAAGCGACGGGGGAAAGCTGGTTTTGTGGCTCGGCGAGGAGGATGCGCAGGATATCTCGACCGATCAGACGTGGTCGTGGGGTACTCCAGACTTGATTCCTGGATCGAAGCGCCGCTACGTTCTGGCCGGCTCGCCAGGGACGACCTGATGACTGGATTGTTCCACGTGGAACAATTCCATCCTTCCTTCGTGCAAACTGTTCCACGTGGAACACTTTACGCCAGGTCAGCCTATTCAGATTGTTCCACGTGAAACATCTTGCGTCCCACGAAAACTCTCTGATACATTCTCGCTTCGCCTAGGAGCATCGTTTGGCTCGCGTCATCGCCATAGCCAACCAAAAAGGCGGTGTCGGGAAGACCACGACCGCCGTCAATCTAGCCGCTTCTCTCGCCTCGTCCGAGAAGCGGACCCTCCTTATCGATTCGGATCCTCAGGGAAACGCTACAAGCGCGCTTGGCTTCCCAAAGGATCCTGCCCGACGCACGCTATATCAGGCACTAATCCTCGGTGAACCGGTTGAGCGCATTACAATCGATGCGCAGATCGATCTGCTGGACCTGATTCCGTCAGACAAGAACCTGGTCGGAGCAGCCGTCGAACTCATCTCGATGGAAGATCGCGAATATCGGCTCAAACAGATGATCCAACCGCTTCGTGAGAAATATGACTTCATCCTGATCGACTGCCCGCCATCGCTTGATATTCTAACGATCAACGCCCTCGCCGCTGCTGATGCCGTCATGGTCCCTGTCCAATGCGAGTTCCTGGCACTCGAGGGAGTCTCGGAACTCCTGGACACGCTTGCAAGGCTTCGGCGTGCAATTAATCCGTCGCTGGCCATCGAGGGCATTCTGCTCACGATGTATGACGACAGAACGACTCTTTCAAGGCAGGTTGCCGCAGATCTCCGAGGATTCTTCGGCGCGCAAGTCTTTGAGGCAGTAATTCCGCGAAATGTCCGGCTAGCGGAAGCGCCAAGCCACGGAATGCCGGTCATATTCTACGACATACATAGTAAAGGCGCAGAGAGCTATATCCAACTAGCTAAGGAGGTTATTTGCAATGACCAGAAACGCGCTGGGACGGGGGCTGAGCGCCCTGATCCGGGAGCCGGAACCCCAGCAGCCTCAGCCGCAGCCGCCGGTGCCAGCGGCACAATCGGTGGGGGTGGGAGCAGCGGCGGCAGCCCCGGCCCTGGCTCCGAGTGAGGTCTTCGCGCAAGTCGACATCGACCTGATCGATCCGAGCCCGTTCCAACCACGAACACGCTTCCGCGAAGTAGCCCTGGACGAGCTTTCGCGCTCGATCCGCGCCAGCGGCATTGTTCAACCGCTGGTCGTTCGGCGAATCGGAAACCGCTACCAGCTCATAGCCGGCGAACGCCGGTGGCGAGCCGCGCAGAGGGCCGAGCTTGCTCGGGTGCCCGCAATTGTTCGCGATGTTCGCGATGAGATGGCACTGGAGATGACGCTGGTTGAGAACCTCCAACGCGAGGATCTCAATCCCGTGGAACAGGCACGCGCGTTCCAGCGGCTCACCGACGAATTCCATCTAACCCAGGAAGAAGCAGCAGAGCGAACGGGAAAAGACCGCGCGACGATCGCCAATTCCGTCCGGCTCTTGCGCCTGCAAGACGCCATCCTTGACCTCATCGAAGAGGGGAAAATTTCCGCCGGCCACGCGCGCGCCTTGCTCGCGGTCGACGATCCCAAGGACCGGCTCGAACTGGCGAAGAAGACCGCCCGGGGCGGCATGACGGTCCGCCAGCTCGAACGTCACGTCGCGCGTCACGGACGGCCCAAGCCGCAAGCGGCTACCGCCGCGTCGGCGCCCGATCCGAACACGAAGTGGGCGATCGAGGAATTGCAGCGCAAATTCGGCGCGAAAGTCGTGATCCATCCACTACGACCCGGCCATGCCGGCGAGTTGACATTTGAGTACTACGACGATGCCGATTTGACCCGCCTGTACGAACAACTGATGAGACAATAAGAACCGGCCGTCTGAGGGATTGCATGGGTTGGTTCGATCGCAAAAAGCAAGACCCGAGCGAGTGGACAGGTTTCCTCGAACAGGGCGTGAAACTCGAGGGGAAGCTTGAGGCCTCCGGCACGTTCCGCATCAATTCCGCCATGAAGGGAACGCTTTCTTCCGACGACACGCTCGTGCTCGGTGAGCATGCTACCGTGGAAGGTCACATCCACGGCAATTTCGTGATGATCGCGGGCCGGTTCGACGGCATCATCCACGCCCGCGGTCGCGTGGAGATCCAGCCCAACGCGATCGTCACCGGCGAGATCCACAGTCCGTGCCTGGTGATCGAACCGGGAGCGATCTTCGACGGGCAGTGCCACATGCTCGCACCCACCGAAGCCGCCAAGCCGGTCACAATTCCGATCCGCTCGGCCGCTGGTCAAGCTTCCCGCTAAACGCTGCCAAACACCTCAGCCCTACCTCTTCAGTGCGCATCCTGCGCATTCGAGCCTAACAACTACACATGTAGTGTTAACACTATTCGACGACGATGCGCAGGAACTTCTTCTTGCCGGCTCGGAGCAGGAACTTCAGCGGCCTCGAAAGCTCGACTTCGTGCTTCACGTCGTCCACGCGCTGGCCATCGATCTCTACGCCGCCGTGTTTGATTAACCGCTCGGCCTCGCTGCGCGAAGCCGCCATGTTCAGTTCCAGCAGTAGCGCCGAAAGTCGTCTCGGTTGGCCGCGCACGAGCTTGTGTTCTGGAGCTGCTTCCGGCGCCTCGCGCTTGCTGAATATGCGATCCCACTCCTGTCCAGCCTTTCGGGCTGCGTCCTCACCGTGAAAGCCGGCGACGATGTTGTGTGCCAGCTCCATTTTTGCTTTCTTGGGATGAAGCGTGCCGGTGCGCACCTCTTCGCGGAGGCGCAGGATCGCATGCGGGCCGAAGTCCGTCAGCAGGTCGTAGTAGGACCACATCAGCTCGTCGCTGATGGACATGAGCTTGCCGAACATTTCGCCGGGGGCTTCGGTGATGCCGACGTAGTTGCCCAGGCTTTTCGACATCTTGCGTTCACCGTCCAGGCCCACGAGGATCGGCATGGTCAGCACGACCTCAGGCGTCTGGCCGTACTCGCGCTGGATCTCGCGGTGGACGAGCATGTTGAATTTCTGCTCGGTGGCGCCAAGCTCGATATCGGACTCGAGAGCGACGGCATCGTAGGCCGTCAGCAGCGGATACAGGAGCTCGTGGACCGAGATCGGGAGGTTTTTTTCCAGACGCGAACGGAAGTCTTCGCGTTCGAGCATGCGGGCGAGACGATAGTGCCCGCAGAGGCGGACCACGTCAAAGCTTGACATTTTGCCGAGCCATTCGCTGTTGTAGCGGACCTCAGTTTTGTCGCGGTCTAGGATTTTATAGACCTGCGCGAGGTAGGTTTGCGCGTTGGCATCGACTTGCGCGCGCGTGAGAGGCGGGCGAGTTTCGGAAACGCCGGTTGGGTCGCCAATCATGGCTGAAAAATCGCCGATCAGGAAGACGGCGGTGTGACCCATATCCTGAAAGTGTTTCAGCTTACGCAGGACGACGGTGTGGCCGAGGTGAATATCGGGCGCGGTGGGATCGACGCCGAGGTAGGCGCGCAGCGGCTTGCCCGTTTTCGCCGATTGATCGAGCTTCGCCTTCAGGTCCTCTTCGCGGATGACTTCCGCGGAGCCTTTTTTCAGGTAGGCCAGCTGCTCGTCAGCGGGTTTGAATTTTACCGAAGACACCTAGCGCTTCTCCGAGGTATCACGGAAACGAGCCAGTCTAAATGCTCCTCATGCTGGAGTCAAAGCATCGCAGGCTAAGGTTACAGGGCGGGGGCAAGAGAGTCTCGGATGAAGGGATCAAGCAGTTGAAATCCATGCTCACGGTGGTTGGCGGCCGCATCGTGTACAGCGATCTTTACTAGCAGGCGGCGTTCGGGCGGGCGCCATCCAGACCCTGAGTTACTGCGACACGAGCACGCGGCGGCCGTCGATTCGGTAGCGGCCTCCGAGGACGATGTTTACTGCCTCGGTGTAGATGCGATGCTCCTCGAGCAGAATTCGTGCCGCGAGCGTTTCGGGCGTGTCGCTGTCTTCGATGGGTACCACCGCTTGTACGATGATCGGGCCGGCGTCTAAATTTTCGTCCACGAAATGCACGGTGCAGCCGGCGAATTTCGCGCCGTGTTCCAGGGCCTGACGCTGGGACTCAAGTCCCGGAAACGCGGGGAGCAGCGACGGGTGAATATTCAGTATTTTTTGCGGGAATTCCCTGACGAAATAAGGAGAAAGCAGCCGCATGTAGCCCGCGAGACAAACCAAGTCGACGTTTTTCGCACGCAGCGCGGCGACCACCTGACGATCGTAGGGCTCCCGCTCCAACCCTTTCGACGGAATCACGTGCGCTTCGATTCCGCGGACGCGAGCTTTGTCGATTCCCGGCGCGTTGTCGCGATTGCTGATGACAATGGGTATGTCAGCGTTGGGGATGCGGCCGGCCTCGACGCTGGCTGCGAGTGCTTCGAAATTCGAGCCGCGCCCGGACAGAAGTACGCCAATGTGCTTTTTCATGAGTAGGCGAAATTAGCATAGATCGTAAAGAGTGCCAAAGGGCGTGGACGTATACTGAATCATAATTCGTTGCCATGCTGGCTGCGGGCACCTTTTTCGGCGCAGCCGTTTATATCAATGTCGCCGAGCAGCCTGCGAGGCTCTCGTGCGGTGGCGCAACGGCCGTCGCGCAATGGCGGCCGAGCTACCGACGCGGAACGCTAATGCAGGCTCCGCTTGCGTTGGCCGGATCGTTGGCGGCACCTTTCGCCTGGTGGCTCGACCGGGATGTGCGCTGGCTGGTTGGCGGATTGCTGTTGTTTCTTGTGATTCCGTTCACCTTCGTCGTGATTTTCCCTACGAACCAGCGCTTGGAAAGCCCGGTACTGGACGTGGCTTCGGGAGAGGCGGTTCGACTTTTACGGCGCTGGGGCCGGCTTCATGCTGTTCGGAGCACGCTCGGGGGATTTTCCTTCGCTGTATTTCTGTGGACACTCGTCGCGGCTCGTTGATTGTCGACGAAGGAGCTGAGGCGCCGACCCCTACAAACGCAAGGGCGGAGATCAAAGATGGACGGCGAGGGTGCTTGACACCTTGCGCGACGCGGAGCATCTTCGTTCGCACCCTATAACTTCCCGGAGGATTTACCATGCTGCGTTTCCGTTCGTTTTCGTTGATGCTCGCCGCCACGCTCGCGGCTGTCTCTCTCGGCGCTTGTTCTCATCAGCCCGCCGCGCTGCCCGATAACCGTGCGGCTGACGCAGCGGCGGTTCAAAAAGCCGATGCTGACTGGTCCGCAGCCGCGCAATCGAAACAGGCTGACACATGGCTCGCGTTTTATGCCGACGACGCTGTGGTGCTCCCGCCGAATGAGGCGATGGCCACGAACAAGGACGATATTCGGAAATCGATTACGGATCTGCTGGCGCTGCCCGGTCTTTCCGTGAGTTGGCAAACGACGAAGGCAGAGGCCGCACGATCGGGCGATCTCGCCTACACCTACGGCACCTACGAACTGACGTCGGACGATGCCAAGGGCAACGCGACGACCGACCATGGGAAATATTCCGAGGTCTGGAGGAAGCAGGCTGACGGGAGCTGGAAGTGCATCGTCGATATGTGGAGCTCGGATTCGCCGGTAGCGCCGGCTCCGGCGCCCAAGACGAAGCATCGGGGGGCAAAGCATTCCCGGAGGAGAAAGCATCATGCGAACTAATCGCGCTCTTTCACGGGTGATGGCGGCGAGTCTTGCGGTTGCCTTGGGCGCGGGTTGTTCGCAGGCGCCTGGGCCGCCGATGGATACGCGGAAAGCCGACGAAGCGGCCATCACCGCGGCGGGTGTCGCTTTGGCACAAGCCGCCGAAGCGAAAGACCTCGATAAATGCATGTCGTTCTACGTGGATGATCCGGTGCTGTTCGTGCCGGGGGCGCCGGCGTCGATTGGGAAGGACGCAGTGCGCCAGGCGTTTGCGGGATTCCTTGAGGTGCAGGCGTTGAAGCTCGAAACCAGCGGATTAATCATCGACGTGGCGCAGTCGGGCGACTTGGCGTTTGAGCGCGGGAGTTATGCCAACACGATCACCGACGCGAAAGGGAAGACCACGACAGAGACCGGGAAGCTGGCCCTCGTGTGGAAGAAACAGGCCGATGGATCCTGGAAGATCGCGGCGGATACGAACGCGAGCGAGAAGTAGGAAGTAGATCGTGCCCCCTACGAAGGGAACGGTAAAGGCGCCAATCGGGTGATTGGGGTTTCAAGCGCGAACTTGACAGAGAGCTTCGCGAGAGGCATCTTCCTCGGGCACGAACGCGACGGGAGGTGCGCAATGTCCCGGCACAAGAATTTGCGATTGATGTTGGCAGCAGTTGCGGCAGCTTGCGTCGCAGCCGGCTGCGTGCAGAATTTTCAGAAGCCGGCTGAGCCGGCGGCGATGCCTGACACGCGGGCGGCTGATGAAGCGGCGATCCGTGCGGGCGACGCCGATTTCGTGAAGGCTGCGGAGGCCAAGGATCTTGAAAAGTGCATGTCGCTTTACGCTGACGACGCCGTGTTTCTGGCGTCCGGCATACCTGCGGCGGTGGGCAAAGACAACATTCGGAAGGATATCCAAGGATTGCTGGCCGCGCCTGGATTGCAATTTGCGGTGAATATCGCGAGTGTCACAGTGGCGCGATCGGGCGATCTGGCGATGGATCAGGGAACGGTTAGCGAGACGTTCACGGACAAGAAGGGCAAGCCGGTCACAGGCACCAG
Source organism: Candidatus Acidiferrales bacterium (assembly GCA_035603395.1). Taxonomy (GTDB): domain Bacteria; phylum Acidobacteriota; class Terriglobia; order Acidiferrales; family UBA7541; genus Palsa-295. Next base: position 2,147 of record DATNKM010000088.1, on the reverse strand, counting down.
CCAGTATGTGCTGGTGTGGAAGAAGATGCCCGACGGTTCATGGAAAATCGCGGCAGATACCAGCGCGAATCAGAAGTAGCGCGTTCGCCTGGTTAGAGTTGCAAGCTGCCCGTGTAGACGACGCGGGATCTGGTGCGGTTGGCGGGCTCGATGCGGCCGATTAGGTAGAATTTTTCGCGGCGGCGGCGCAGTTCCGATTCGACCCTCGAGATATTTTTTGCGGGCACTACCAGAATCATTCCCACGCCGAGATTGAATGTTTGCAGGAGCTCGTCGCGGTCGATCCGGCCGATCCGCGCGAGGTAGCGGAAGATTGGGAGGACCGGCCAGGAGCCCAGCTCGATCGTCGCTTGCACGTTGCGAGGGAGAGCGCGTGGGAGATTCCCGGTGATGCCGCCGCCGGTGATGTGCGCCATGGTCGAAACCCAGCCGCGGGCGAGAATAGTTTTCAGCAGCGGCCAGTACGGGCGGTGCGGCTTCAGAAGCTCGGCGCCGATTTTGTTTTTCACTTCGGCGACGTAGCTATTGGCGCTGAGCTTGGCGACGCCGAAGACGAGCTTGCGCGCAAGCGAGTAGCCATTGGTGTGCAGGCCGCTCGACGGCAACGCGACCAGCAGGTCGCCCGGGCGGACGCGGCGAAGGTCGAGAATCCTCTTGCGCTCGACGGCGCCCACGATGAAACCCGCCAGATCGTAGTCGCCGGGCGCGTACACATCGGGCATCTCGGCGGTTTCGCCGCCGATCAGCGAGCAGCCGGCCTGTTTTGCGGCGCGGCTGAGGCCTTCGATCACCTGCTCGAGCACACGCGTATCGAGTTTGCCCATCGCGATGTAGTCCAGAAAGAACAGCGGCTCGGCGCCCTGCGTGAGGATGTCGTTGACGCAGTGATTCAGGATGTCGGCGCCGACGGTGGAGTGAATATTCGCGGCGCTGGCGACTTTCAGTTTGGTGCCGACGCCGTCGCAGCTGGCGACAAGAACGGCGTCGCGCCAGCGCTTTTTGTCGAGTTGGAAGAGAGAGCCAAAGCCGCCGATCGGCGCGAGGACGCCGCGGCGAAACGTTTTTCCCGCCATGGCGGCGATGCGTCGCTTGGCTTCGTCCGCAACCGTAATGTTGACGCCGGCATCGGCGTAGCGCATTTGCGAGACCGTTTTCCGGAAGGGGGCGGGCCGCTTCGAGAATTTTACAGCGTATGGAACAGTCGCTTCCAGCGCACACGGCTGGGATGGATCAGGACGCTGGCGTACGTTTCAAATCTTTGCACGGCGAAGCCTGGGCCCCAGACTTCGTTGGGGTCCGGCGCGTCGATTGACATGTAAATCAGGAGCGGCGTACCGATGATATTCGCGCGCGGCACGAAGCCCCAGAAGCGGCTGTCGCGGGAATCGTCACGATTGTCGCCCATCATGAAATACTCGCCGGGCGGCACCACAAGTTCACCGTTGACGACGTGGTTTGAAAAATCGTCGGTCCACTCCTGCGTGATTCCGCCATCGAGCATGCCGATGCGGGGAGGCGGGTAATTTTCGACCGCAGAAGTCTCCAAGCCGTAGGCGTGCTGCGCGTAGGGCTCGTTGAGCTTCACACCGTTCACGAACACCTGGCCTTCGACGACTTTTACATGGTCGCCCGGCAGGCCGATGCAGCGCTTGATGAAATCGGGATTGCCCTCTTCAGGCAGCGGTGCACGGAACACGATGATCTGCTGGCGCTTCGGATTTCGCCACAGCGGGACGTGCCAGTCGGTGAACGGAACGCCGGCGTCGAAGCCGAAGCGGCTGACGATCAGGTGATCGCCGACGAGAACAGTATTTTCCATGGACCCGCTGGGTATGACGCGCGCCTGCACCATCGTGCCTTCGATCAGCAGGAACGCCACGATCACCCAGAACCACGAAACGACCTCGCGCCAGATTTTCTCGTTGGTGGTGGCCGCGGCGGGTTTGTGCTTCACCGGAGCGTCTGCTTCGGCCGTCTCAACTTTCACGATGAGCCTCCACTTCCAGCTGCACGAGCTCGGTCGGATAGTTGCCGGTATAGCACGAGGTGCAGAATTTTCCTTCGTTATCTTCTACAGCCGCGCGTAGGGCCGGAAGCGAGAGGTAGGCGAGCGAATCGGCGCCGAGAAATTCGCGAATCTGCTCGAC
>DATNKM010000123.1:0-2145 GCA_035603395.1 Candidatus Acidiferrales bacterium | reverse complement strand
GGTTGGGACTGATCAGCAGCGTGGGCATCGGGCGGCGTTGCAGGGCAAACGTGCCATGCACGTGATGGAACGTGCCGCGGCCGGTGCGGAGCTCGTAGCGCGCGTCGTCGGCCTCCACGTGCTGCGTGGCGTAGTCCAGCTCGACGTGGCCGCGCGCGATGATCACCTGCGCGTCGTTGTCGTATTCCACGTGGTCGGCCCGCAGGCGCGCATTTTCGTAGCGCACGTCGACGTGCCCGTCGGCGTAGGAGATTTTGCCGACCTGGCGCTGCTGGTCGGCTTCGAGGGTCGCCTCGCCGCCCGGCGTGAGGTTCGCGAGTGGCTTGGGCTTTTGCAGTGGCGGCGAAGACGGAGCGGTCTGCGATTGGCCTCGCAGTGACGATGGCATCGCGGCCAGCAGCGCGAGCAGCAGGGCGCAGAGCGCCGGTGTAGGGACAGATTTCGGGAATATCGCTTCGCGCATCAGCTGAGAAATGCAAAAAAAGAAAACTGAGCCTAACACGCGCCTTCGGCCCCCGCAATCAGCAGCGGTAGGCGGTGCGGGCCCCCTGTTTCAGACTCTCGGGGCGCCAACCGTGTTGCCTGATGCGCCACACAGGTTGATACGGCATCAGGCGCCGCCGGCGCATGATCGTGATATGATCTCCGCGTTCCACTGGATCTTCCGCGGCGCAAAACACACCAGTGATACGCATCTGCTCGAAGTGTGGCGCCCTTCTGCTGGACGACGCCGAAAGCTGTTCCTTCTGCGCAGTCGATGCCGCCGAACGCGGCCAAGCCGCCGCGTTCTCCGAACCTGCCGCCGTCGCTGCCAAGCCGCTCGAAGAGACTCCTGAGCCAGAATGGCGCATGGAAGTCTCGCGCCGCCTGGAGCTCTATCGCGCGCGCCGCGGCTACGCGCGCAATGACGAATCGCAATCCGGGCTCCCGTTCCGGCAGCACGCCTCCGCCGTCCACGGGGCTCACGAGGACGACGAAGACGTCGAGGTGCCCGAGCCTCCGCGTCCTCGGCCCGCGCAGCGCTCCACCCGCGCCGCCGAGCGTGTGGACATCTGCATCCAGCCCGAGCTGAATTTCGCCAGTTCACCCGAAGATCGCGCGCGCCCGCAAACCGCATTGGTGCCGGTGGCGCCGCTCGCCGATCGCCGCTGGGCGGCCTTTCTGGACTCAATCTTTCTCGCGCTCACGTGTCTCAGTCTGGTCGGCCTGTTCCATTGGGCCGGCGGGCAGCTCACGCTCGCGAAAACCGACGCGATGGTTTATCTCACGGTCGCGTACCTTTTCTTCGCAATCTATTTCTCGATCTTCACGGTGTTCGCCGGCGCCACGCCCGGGATGCAGCTGATGGGGCTCACGGTCGTGCGGCTGGATGGCAGCCTGCCGGACACGCGCCAGCTCATATGGCGCACGTTCGGCTATCTGATCTCCGGGGCCACGCTGATGCTGGGATTCGCCTGGGCCGTCTGGGACGACGATCGCTTCACCTGGCAGGACCGCATGTCGCAAACCTACATTACCGCCGCCGCGCCGCTGGTCGGCCTCGCGCCGATCGAAGTACACGCGGCCAGCCGCCGCTACGCGCACAAATAACGCTCCCGGGCTCGTCTTGCATGTTATCGGGATACGTATCGCCGTCGGCTGCTGGCTTGACTCGGTCTAGCAATTGCTTGAGACTTGCGCGGAGGCCATGAGCGAATGAAGTCGTCAAGAACCCCCCGGTTCAATCTGCTCGCGTTTTTGAATTCCGGCGGGCTGGGCAAGAAGATCGTGCAGTATCGCAACAAACAGGTCTTGTTTTCACAGGGCGATTCGGCGGCAAGAATCTTTTACATCCAAAAAGGACGCGTCAAGCTCACCGTCGTCTCGGAGAGTGCGAAGGAAGCCGTCGTCGCGATCCTGGGTGACGGTGATTTCCTGGGAGAAGGATGCCTGGCTGGACAGCCGCTTCGAATGGCCACCGCAACCGCCATTTCGCCCAGCTCGATTTTGGAAATTCGCAAGCCTGCCATGATGCGGGTGCTTCGCGAGGAGCAGGCTTTTGCGGAGCGATTCATCGCGCATATTTTGGCGCGCAACATTCGTTTCGAAGCCGATCTGGTGGATCAGCTTTTCAATTCCAGCGAAAAACGCCTCGCCCGCACGCTT
>DATNKM010000121.1:0-12704 GCA_035603395.1 Candidatus Acidiferrales bacterium | reverse complement strand
TCCCAAGGGTTAGGCTGTTCGCCTATTAAAGCGGTACGTGAGCTGGGTTCAGAACGTCGCGAGACAGTTCGGTCCCTATCTGGTGTGGGCGCAGGAAACTTGAGAGGAGCTGTCCCTAGTACGAGAGGACCGGGATGGACGAACCTCTTGTGATCGAGCTGTCACGCCAGTGGCATCGCTCGGTAGCGAAGTTCGGAAGAGATAATCGCTGAATGCATCTAAGCGAGAAGCTCGCCTCGAGATAAGGTTTCCCAAGGGGGCTGCGGTCCCCTATGAAGGCCAGTCGTAGACTACGACTTTGATAGGCGGGAGGTGGAAGCGCAGCAATGCGTGTAGCTGACCCGTACTAATCGGCCGTTCGGCTTGACCATAAAACTTTCCTAACGCGTAGCGTTACCCAGAGGAGTTCCGGCTTGCCGGAACAACGAAGGCAACACGACCGATCGGAAAGCGCTTTTCTGCAGAGCGCTACTCTCTAGCGGAATTGACGGTTTAAAACCTACTTCATTCAGTTGCTCATCGAAATTCACCCTTCGATTTTGAAAGGGAGAATTTCGATTCCGAGTTTCCTGGTGGTCTTACCGCAAGGGTCACACCCGTTCCCATCCCGAACACGGAAGTTAAGCCTTGCCGGGCCGATGATACTGCGCTGGAAACGGCGCGGGAACGTAGGTCACCGCCAGGATTAGATTTCAAGGGCCGGTCCGAGCAATCGGATCGGCCTTTTTCGTTTTCACGCCGCGCTGAGCTCATCGAGTTGATTGAAAACCTGGAAGAATCAAAGCACTACGCAGATCGTTCCGGCTCAGGTCAATCCCGTATGACGAAATTTCCGGCGGATATAGAATTTGCCGTGAAATTTCTTCCCCACGTCTTCCTAGAACTCCTAGTCCGCTCCCCGCAATCTCTTGAAATCGCAGCGCCCTAATTTTGCCGATCCCTTTTGGCAGCCCGGCTGCATCTACTGTTGTACCCCCCCATAACTTACGCACAGGAGGCTCGCAACATGGGCAAGATACCATTGCGATTCAGCAAAACACCGATCATAGCGTTTGGTGTCACGTCATTGTTGTGCATGGGCGCACCGTTGCACGCACGCACCACGGCCGCCCCGAACAAGCCGGCGCAGTCGGAAGATGCATCGGCGCGAGAGATTGTCGAATTCAATCGATTCCTGCAGGGTCACCAGGAGGTAGCTGTCGAACTTCACAGCAAGCCCTGGCTGATCGACAACCACAACTATCTGCAAAATCATCCGGAACTGAGCTCGTACCTCAACGATCATCCGGGACTGAAGGATGAAATCAGCCAGAACCCGGTCGCGTTCATGCAGGAAGACGCCCAGCGCAGCGAGCTCGCGCAATTCTCGCGGTTTCTCGATACGCACCGCGAAGTTGCCGAACAACTTCGCGCCAACCCCACACTCGCGGACAATTCCGACTTCCTCCAGAGTCATCCCGAGCTGAAAGCTTACCTCAGCGAACACACGGCCGTAGAGCAAGCTCTGCATGAGAACGCCGTGACGTTCATGAAGGAAGAAGAAGGCTTCAGCCGCAATTCCGGCGGACGCGGATACAGCGCGGCAGGCCCGGGACCCGGCGTCAATCCTGGCGGACCGGATCGCGGCGAGCCCGATCGCGACCAATATCGCAGGCAGCTGGCTGACTTCAATCGCTTCCTCGACGACCACCGCGAAATCGCCGAACAGGTCCGCAAGGATCCCTCGCTCGCGGATAACCGGGAGTTCGTTCAGAACCACCCCGCGCTCGGCACGTTCCTGCGCGACAACCCGGGCGTCCGCGAGGACCTCAGACAGGATCCCAATGCGTTCATGCATCAGGAAGATCGCATCAATGCGGCGGAAAATCATGATTACCGCGATGCGAGGCATGACCATATGGCCGATTTCGGCGGTTTCCTGGGCGACCACCGCGACATCGCTCGTGATCTCGATCGCGATCCGGCCGCGGTGAAGAACCGTGAATTCGTCGAGAATCGCCCCGATCTCGACACCTACCTCAATGCGCATCCTGACGTTCGCAGCGACCTGATGGCAAATCCGCAGGATTTCGTCAAAGGCGCGCAGCAGATGTCGAATAACGGCAGCGGCGGTTCCGGCGTGTCCGGTAGCGGCAGTGGCTCCGGCTCGACCGGAACAACCGGAACCAAGAACCCGAGCGGAGGGAGTGACAGTTCAGCCCCCGCTCCCAAGACCAAGCAGTAGCGAAGCGTTCGCGCGCTCGGACGGGGAGGCCAGCAGCCTGGCCTTCCCCTCCGCGCGTTTTCCTCCTGGGAGGGAGAGGTCATGAAGATCAAAAGTGCACTGATCGTTCTGCTTGCATTTGCTTGCGCGCTTCCGCTCAGCGCCAATGACAAGAAGCACAAAGATTTTCAGCGCGGGATGCTGGAAAAGATGGAAGCGGTGCCCTGCGGCGCGAAACAGCGCGGTCTCTCGGGCCTCGGCACGCTATGGGCGTCGGCAGGCATCACGCACGTCAATACGGACGAAAAGATGTGCCCGCAATACCTACTGCGCACCGATAAAATGGACTACGAAATCCGGCCGCTCGACCTGAAGCACGCGACGTTGCTCCCGGTCGGCACGGAAGGCCAATTCAAGATCAAGGACAAGGACATCCTTCTAACCATGCCCGAAGGCGGCGACCGGAAAACGCGCAGCTACGAAGTCGTCTCGATGAACCCGGCGCCAGCGCCGCCCTCGGGAAGCGTCGACAGCGGTCAAAGATCGTCAGACGATCGCGCTCCGTCGGATGACCGCTCGTCGTCCAACCAGCCCTAGTGTCAGAACTTCACAGAGCTGGCGCAGAACGCATTTCTCGTTCGCAACATCGCAATTTTCAAGCCGGTCCGGAAAATCGGGCCGGCTTTTTGTGTTTGCGCGCCACTCCCCCGCCTGCGGTATCTTTAACTCCGCGAGGCAACGATGGGAGCCGCTGGAATCCACAGCGTCGAACTTGTTTTTCTGCTGATGTCGGTGCTCGTGGCCGCGCTGGCCGCCGTCGCCAAGAAATTCGGCACACCGTATCCGATCGTGCTCGTAATCGGCGGCCTGATACTCAGTCTTTTTCCCCGCGGTCCGCACATCGAGCTGAATCCCAATATCGTTTTCCTTGTGATTTTGCCGCCCTTGCTGTTTCAGGCCGCGTTCGTCACGTCCTGGCGTGATTTCCGCTACAACCTGGCCAGCATCGTCGGTCTCGCCTTCGGTCTCGTCGGCTTCACGGTATTCGGGGTCGCGGCCGCGGCGCTCTGGATTTTGCCGGGCTTCGATTGGCGCATGGGTCTGGTGCTGGGCGCCGTCGTATCAACTACGGACGCAATCGCCGCGACTTCCATTTCAACCCGCCTCGGCCTTCCCGGACGTATCGTCCAGGTAGTGGAGGGCGAAAGCCTCGTAAACGATGCGACCGGCCTATTAGCGCTGGAATTCGCCACGGCGTTGCTCGTCACGGGGCAGACTCCGACGCTCGCCGAAGGAGTGGGCCGCCTGCTCTACCTCGTCTTCGGCAGCATCGCGATCGGACTGCTCGTCGGAAAATTAATCCGCTTCTTCGAGCTGAAAATCAACGACGCCCCGATCGAAATCACTATCAGCCTGATCGCCCCCTATGTCGCCTATCTCGCCGCGGAGAGCGCACGCGCTTCGGGCGTACTCTCCACCGTCGCTTGCGGCCTCTATCTCGGCCACAAAAGTTCGCTCTACTATTCCCGCGGTGCTCGGCTCACAGGGCGAGCCGTGTGGGACACGCTCACCTTCGTCCTCAACGGGTTCGTGTTCATTCTTATCGGATTTCAGCTGCCCTACATTCTTTCCGGCATCCGCGAATACAGCATGCGTCAGCTGTTGATTCTCGGCCTGGTGTTCAGCGGGGTGGTCATAATGCTGCGAATCATCTGGGTATATCCCGGCGCGTGGACGTCGTACTTCATCCGGCGACACTTTCTCCATCAGGTGGAACCGACTCCTTCCGCCCGCGCAATCTTCGTGGTTGGCTGGACCGGCATGCGTGGGGTGGTGGCGCTCGCGGCGGCCATTTCCCTGCCCGAAATGCTCGCCAACGGCAGCGACTTCCCGCAGCGCAACGAAATGATCTTCCTCACGTTTTGCGTGATCTTCGTCACGCTCGTTCTCCAGGGTCTTACCCTGCCGCCGCTGATTCGCGCGCTCGGGCTTGCGGGACTGGAATCCAAGAATCCAGAGGAAGCAAACGCACGCCGGGAAATGGTCGAGGCAGCCGTGGCCTATCTCGAGCATGCGAAAGAGGATGGCGGTGAAGATGCCGCGCCCGTTTTCGACGATATGATCCGCTTGCAGCGCCGCAAGCTCAACATGCTCGAGAGAAACGAGCAGGCCGACGCAGGCTTTCGGCCCGAAGACTACGAGCGCTGGCGCGAGGTCTCCCGCCAGGTTCGCGCCCTTCAGCGCGCCGCGATCCTGAATCTGCGGAATCATCAGAAGATCAGCGACGACGTGATGCGCAAGCTCGAATATGAAATCGATCTGGTCGAAGCGGGAAGCGCCTCATCCGGCCGCGCCTGACCCAAGTCCATGCCCGCAAAAGCCAAGCCGCTGCGTTTCATGGCCACGATCTACAAGATCTGGAGGATGCGCCACATCAACGTGCCGGACGAGATCGTGCGCGCGTTGCGGAAACAAATGGGAGAGCCCGTGGGGGCCGCCAAACGTACCGAAGGGAAGAAATCAAAATACATTCCCGTGATCGCGGCCGTGGGCGGAAAAAGCACGCGAACGACGATCGTTCCGGCGGGCGGTGGCACGTATCGAATGCAGATCAACACTGCACAGCGCAAAGCGGCAGCCGTCGACTGGGGCGATCCAGTGACGGTCGAGCTGTGCGTCGATCCCACGTCTCGCGTAGTTCCCGTTCCGGCCGATCTGCGCGCGGCGCTGGCGAAGCATCCGAAAGCGCGCCAGGGATTCGAAGAGATGCCGCCCGGTCATCGCCGGCAATTCCTGCTGTGGCTCGGAGCGTCAAAAAATCCGGAAACCCGCCGCAAACATTTGGACCGCGCGATCGATCATCTGATCGAACGCGTGATGATGAAGCCAAAGCCCCGTTAAAGCTCGATTGAAACCGCGCGGCCTGCCGGCAGCCAGTTCAGCCGATCGTGCAACCCGGCGTCCGCAAATGCCTGTGCGATCTGTTCGCGGCCTTTGCTCAAGTGCGCCCAGCCCTCAAAATGCAGCGGCACGATCGCCGCGCCCCGGCACGCGCGCGCTGTCTCTACCGCCTCGCTCGCATCATCGTCCGATGGAATAGACCAACCGCCGGAACTCGCGCGGCTCCCAAATTCAGAATCGCAGCACGCACAGGAAACCGCTTCAGCACCCCGGCGACGCCGTGGAACCACACGGTGTCGCCCTGCTGTGCAGGCGTCGCTGTCGCGCGCAGCATACGCCCGCCGGCGCGGACATCTCGATCGTCTGCCAGGGATTCAGTCCGCGGCTCTTTCCGCCGAGGCCTGGCGCGCCCTCTCGGGTCGTCAGCGCCGCCTCACCCGCCTTCGGCGCGATCTCACGCCCAGCGCGATCGAAATTGTCCCCACGATGATCGTGGCTCCGTAAAACATAACCGAAATCGCCCACCTCTTCGGGCGCAATCGCGGGGCCTGCGTTTTTGCGCAGCGTCACCGGCCCGTTCACATGGTCGCCGCTCGGCGGATCCAATGTCGGATCGGTCAAAAGCCGCAATCCCCCGAATTCCAGCAGCGCGGTAGGTCCGCCAATGTATTTGATTTTAAGATGTTCTTTCGCCATGCGCCGATTATGTTCGAAGGCTGGCGCGCAGGTTTCGCCGGAAATCGATCGGCAAGTTGCAGCAGACCAGCACGCTCCGGTAGGATCGAAGCGATGCGACGCGCAATCGTCTTCCTTACCCTGAATCTTGCCGTCGGCGGATGTTTCAGTGCCCGCGCACAAGTGCAGCCCCCGCCGCATTCCGCGTCAAGACCCAATGCCGAGCGGCTCGGCCTCACCTGCGTACAGATTCTGAAAATGGCATCCATGGACTGGATCGAGAATTACCGACAAAAGACACAAGGCGGCCCTCTGGATTTGGAGAGCCAAAGGGCGATCGCCGCGTACGGTGAATGCTATGACTCGCGAACCGATGCGCTCGCGGCGTCACTGGCCCGCACAGGAAAGGGCCCCACAAAAGCCGCGCGCGCGGAATTCGTTGCATTCGAAGCCGACTTGAGGGATTTTGAATCGAAGGCACTGAGCGACACGAAGGCAGCCAACGACAGCCAGCGAAAATCGTATGCCGATCTGTACGAAAAACAGTTCCGCTACGAGTTCTACGAAGAATACGAATCGAGGCTGACCAGGAGCGCCCAGCCGCCAGCTGCATCTGCCGTAAAACCCCTGGCGCCGGCCACAAAATCCGCTGCGAGCGCGGCAACGGCCCCAGGCGCGCCGTCAGCCGGTGCGAACACGGCGCCTCACGAGCCAGCCACCGCCGAAGAACGGGCGCGCAGCGACGCAGACCCGGTGACGCAAGAGAAAAATCGATTCGGGAAGATTCTAGAGGCGCTGCCGGAAGATCAGATGCACGACGTTCATCGCGTATTCAGCGAGGTAATAGGCCCTCACAGCATCAGCGAGCCCATGCGGCTCGAGGTTTACCGCTACGCGATCTACATCCTTCAACCGCAGGGCAGTTCGCCCGTCGAACCGCCGCCGTTCTAGCAGGCCCTCGGCGGAACGAGCGAAAGGGCTAGCGTCCCAGGAATCGCTCGAGGGTCATCGCCTGGCCTTCGGCCTTGTCGAGATACTCTTTCGCCTTGTCCGGATCGCCGTCATGCAAAGCCGTCTGCGCATGTGAAAGATTGATCTGCATCATCTGCTCGGTCTGCTCGATATCCCCGCGCAAACCGTATCCGGCTGCCTGCTGCTGGCGCCGCAGCGCGTTCAAACCCGTACCGATCGCGGCCGACCGCGCCTCCAGCTGATCGTCCTGCGTCTCGGCTTCCTTCATGAGCGCAGCCTTGCGCGCAGCTTCCGCGGCCTCCGCACGCGCCTTTTCGGCCTCTTTTTGCGCCGCTTCTTGCCGCGCCCTCGCCACATTCGGATCTTCCTGCGGAGCAGCAGCAGCGGGCGGCGTGGCATCCTGCGCCGGAGCCGTCACCGTCACGGCATCGGCGGGCGGAGCGGAAATATCGACAGGAGCATTCGTCCCCGGTTGCGCGGCCGGCTGCGAAGCAGAACCCGCACTCGCATGAGTCTTGATAATTCGCGGAAGATAGAAACCGCCGGCGAAGAGCAGTAGCACTACCAGAAATCCCCCCAGCGCCATATACACGCCGCGATTGCTGCTTCGCCCCGCAGGAGCCGTAGCAGCGGCCACGGCCACGGGCACCGTCGGCACCGCCGCAGCAGCCGGCACAACCACAGAACTCGGCACGCGCACGGTTCCCGGCACGGGGCTCACGATCCCAGCCCCCGCTGCCATCGCGCCGGGGCCCACCACGCTCTTCAACGCATTCGCAAACGCATCCGCCGACTGGAAGCGATCCTTCGGATCCTTCGCCATCGACATCAGGATGATGTCGCTCAATCCCTTCGGCAGATCGGGCCTCAACACCACCGGCGGCTGCGGCGTCTCCTGCAAATGCGCGGACATAATCGAATAGTTGCTGTGCCCGCGGAAAGGCAGCTGCCCGGTTACCATCTCGTAGATCGAGACACCCATCGAATACAAATCCGAGCGCTGATCGACGGCTTCACCGCGCACCTGCTCGGGCGACATGTAGTTCAGCGATCCCAGCGTCGTGCCTGTAACCGTCATTCCCTGTTCGTTATTCGGGCGCGCGATGCCGAAATCCATCAGCTTCACGACGCCTTCGCGGGTCAGCATCATGTTCGCGGGCTTCACGTCGCGATGGATCACGTTCAGCTTGTGCGCGTAGCTCAGCGCGCTCAGCAGTTGCGTCGAATAGTTGACCGCCTCGGCCGGAGCCATCGGCCCCTGTTGCAGCCGCGTGGCCAGTGTCGTGCCGTCAACGTACTCCATCATCATGATCAATTGGTTGTCGAGCGTCATCGCCGTGTTCAGCGCAGCGATGTTCGGATGATTCAGGCTGGCCAGGAGCTTGATTTCGCGGAGAAACCGATCGGCGAGCTCCTTCTGGCTAGTGAGATTAGCGAGCAGGACTTTCATCGCCTCAACGCGATCCGAGATCACGTTGCGGACCTTGTATACCTTGCCCATGCCGCCCGCGCCGAGCACACCGAGAACTTCGTAGTCGCCTATGCGCTGTCCTGGAACAAAATCGTCGCCCATGAAACGCTCCTTTGGGACCGTCTGTTGGGCGGATTTTAGCTGTTGGTAACGTCTGGGGGCAAATTTATTTCGACTTGCGGGCAGGCGACTCGGAGGGAGTGTTCGATTCGGCCATCAACAGGCGTGCCACGAGCCTGTCCAAGCGCGCTTGATTCTCTGCAGTGATTTCGGTGAATTGCACGCCCATGCCTTCGGCCGGAACGATGTTCCGCACCGTAGTCCGTCCGCGAATCTCGCCCTCCGGTACGGAGAGCAGCACGGGAAGAACGGTGCTGACAGGCAGCGGCGTCGGCGTGGCGATGAACATCCCACCCACATTCAGATCCCGAACGCGCGACACGTTCTGATGCTTTTCGTTCTGCCACGCCACCCAGACGCCCTTGGGCGTAGCAACGCGCTGATGTCGGCGGTCCGCCTCCGTGCCTTCTTTCTTCATCGTACGTGGAGCTCCCGAGCGTCAGCGATCGACAATGCCGTGGGCCGCAGCTACATTCCGTCTTGGGAATTTTCATCCAGGCCGAACGAACCAATCATACCAACGCGGCCCGAGCAATGGCTGATACTTTTGCTTTGCGCGTTCCAGACTCAGCGGCGTCTCGTGCGGTCTCCATTTGAGAACTTCCCTGGGTTTCCAGGGGCGGGGCGTACCTCCGAAGCCCAAGTGATCGAGGCCACTCTCATCGTGTACACTAGTCAATTGCGGTGCCATCAGAACTTTCGGCCATGAAGGTTTCTCTTCTAGATCTCAAAGCGGAATACGCCGGGCTGCGGGACGAAATCCTGCCCGCTCTGGAACGTGTCTGCCAGAATTCGTCCTTCGTACTGGGTCCTGAAGTCGAAGCCTTCGAACGCGAGTTCGCCGATTTCTGCGGCACCAAGCACTGCGTCGCGCTCAGTACCGGCACCGCCGCGCTCCATCTGGGTCTGCTCGCGCTCGGCGTCCAAACCGACGACGAAGTCATCACGAGCCCGAACACGTTCCTCGCCACGGCCGAGGCGATTACCTATTGCGGCGCCGTCCCGGTGTTTGTCGACATCGACCCCGCAACCGGCAATCTGGATCCGAAGCTCATCGAACGCTCCATCACCCCACGCACCCGTGCGATCCTCCCGATCCATCTCTACGGCCGCGCGGCGGACATGGACGCGATCCGCGAAATTGGCGCACAGCACAACATCCGAATCCTCGAGGACGCCGCCCAGGCCCACGGAGCGCGTTATCGCGGACGCCGCGTCGGTGGCCTCGGTCACGCCGCCGCGTTCAGCTTTTATCCCACGAAGAACCTGGGCGCGTATGGCGAAGGTGGCGCACTAACCACCGACGACGACCCGATCGCCAAATTCGTCCGCGCCGCCCGAAATCACGGCCAAACCGCCCGCTACGAGCACGAGTTCGTAGGCTACAACTACCGCATGCAGGGGTTTCAGGGCGCCGTACTTCGAATCAAGCTCCGCCACTTGTATGCCTGGACGAAACGTCGCCAGGAAATCGCGCGCGAATATCGTCGCGCACTCGCCGGCGCGCGCGTCGAATTCCCCTACGACGATCCGCGCGACGAGTGCGTCTACCACCAGTTCGTAATCTACGTGGACAACCGTAGCTCGATGATCTCTCATCTCGCCGCCCGCGAGATCGAAACCGTGATTCACTACCCCAAGCCCGTGCATCTCCAGCCGGCATATTCCTCGTTGGGTTGTCCGCCGGGGACTTTCCCTCGCGTCGAGCGCGCCTGCGACCGCGTCCTCAGCCTGCCGCTGCACCCACAGCTGACAGACGAGCAGGTAGCCTACGTGGCGAGAGCGGTAAGAGAAGCGGCAGGCGAGCAGCAAGCAGCAGCCAGCTAATGCGGCGAAGCCCCTGAACAGCTTCTAGGCGTTTGCCTCAAAGGAAGCCTGATTGTGGGTCGACGGAGCTTCGCCCGATTCCATGTTCGAAGGCGGCGTGAAACCCGCGACGCTCGCGGTGTTCGTGCCGCTGCCCGCGCGGTCGCGAATGATCTCCGAGAGCCCTTCGAAAAGCTTCGCGCACGAATCCCGCAGCGCCTGATCCGCTGAACGCATCAGCGATTCAATCACGTTCTGCCCATGCTCGTTGAGCCGCCGCACCGACGAAACGATCCACGAATCGCCCGCCGCATCCAAACGATCCTGATATTTTTCCGCCGTCTCGCGCCCCACGCGATCCAGATTATCAGCCCACGCCTTGTCATGCGCATCGCGCTCCAGCCGATAGCCTTCCAACGCAGACGCGAACTCCGCCGCCAGCGCCGTGCGCCCCTCGGCCAGATTCCCGTCTCGCTGCGCCACCATCTCCGCCTGAAACCGCGCCATCAGTTCCGTCGCGCTTTCGTCCAGATTTCGCACAAGCTCATCGGAATACCCAGCCAGCTCGTGCTTGCGCGCTTCCAGCGCCTCGTGGCTGCGGCTGGTGAATTGCCCCAGTTCCTCATCCGAAATGCTGCGCAAGATCTGGCCGAATGAAGCCGCAGCAGCCTCCGCCGCCGCGTCGAGCTGCGAATGCGCGCGGTTCGAAATTCCCTCGGTCAGTCCGTCGAGCTGCTGCTGAACTCCCGCGACGTGCTTCGTTGACTGATCCTCGAGCCGGGCCTCGAATTGCCGTCCGGCCTCTGAAGTCTTCTCTTCAAATCCGCTGCCGACGGAATTCAGCGCCTGCTCCACCAGCACCTGCAGCCGTGCCTGCGCCTCGTGCTGGAACCACTCCGACGATTTGCCGATCGACTCCGCCGCGGCGTGCGACGCGCGCACGCCGCTCGCAGCGATCTCCTCGCTCCATTTCGTCAACGCTTCCTTGCGCGCCCCTTCGAATTCGTTCCGCAGGTTGCCGACGGTCGCGGCAATCTGTTCCGCCACCTCCCGCTGGCTGTTCTCGGAAACCTGGCGCAGCCGCTCGCGATGCAATCGCAAGCTGTTCTCCAGTTCCACGTCGCGATTCGCCAGCTCGCGCAGCAATTCCGGCACGCGCTCGAGACGCGGCGCGAGCTTCGCTTCGACTTCCGCCATCGTCCGTTCCACCAGCTGGTTCCCCAGATGATCGAGCGTGGGCGCCAGACGCTGCGGCACCCCCTCCGCCGCATGCTGTGCGCGCCGCTGCATCTCATCGGTCTGCGCTTCCAGAATATTTTCTAGCCGCCGATGCAGCTCGTTGAGCGTGTCGTGGCTCGCAGCCTCGAGCTGCGCCGAATATTCCTTCATTCGGCCCGCCGCATGCTCGATTTCCGCCAGCGACGACCGCGCCCTCCCAACCTCGTGTTCCAGCGCCGCTCGCACTCCCGAAAGCGTGTCACGCGCCTCGGTGTACATCTGGCTCAGAGGCTGTCGCAACTCCGCAAACCGCTCCTGCATTTTCTGCTCGGCGCCGCCCAGCACTTCCTGCGCCCGGCCCGAAAGCTCCTCAACCAGCCGTTCGATACTCCCGTCCAACGAGGTCTGCAAGAGCTCGTTCCACTGCGCCTGCGCCAGCTTCATTTCCGTCGCCAGCCGCTGCTGCCATTCCGAGACAGCCGTCTCCGAAAGGTCCTCCGCGCGCCGCGTAGCCTCCGCCGATTCCTGTCGCGACCTCGAGGCTTCGGCGGCATCCAGCTGCAACCGTGCCTGCGCCAACCGGCTCGCTGATTCCGCCGCCGCTTCGCTCTCTGCGCGCAGGTCCTGCGCCCGCCGATCCAGATCTTGCGCCAACTCCCGCGTCCGCGCGACGCCTTGCTCAAACTGCAGCTTCAGCCCGTTCAGAATCTCCTCCTGCTTCGCCGCCAGTTCCGAAGAAAACGTCCCGCTGGCGGCTCTCTGCGCTTGGTCGAGTTCTTCCATCGTCTGTCGGATCCGTTCAGTAGCCCGAGCCGAAGCGGCGTCTGCCGCGCGGGCCGACGCGGATTCCGCCGCATGCGTGGCTTGCCGCTCGATTTCCGCTTTCCATTCGCGCAGCAGGGGGCTTTCCATCGCTGCCGCCGATTCCGATTCGCTCGCGGATTCGGGAGAAAATGGTGCAGCGGCTGCGGACTCAAAAAATGGGTTTGTCATATCGGCCCTAGCTCTTTCCGTAAAAGTTTCCGTCGTCGTAGTGGCAGGCGCGCTCTCGCCGGATTCCTTGACGGAACGCGGAGAATGTCGTGGCGCAACCTCCTCTATTGCAGGTGGCGCTTCGTACAAATTCCAATCGGCGGGCACCGTCTCGATGCCCCAGATATTGGCGGCGCTTTCAAGCTCCACCGCAATCTGAAAAAATTCCCGCACCGAATGCGGCCGCTGGATCCAAGCCACGCGCGCCCTTACGTTGCGCCGCTGACCCATCTGCGGCATCTCGAGCGTCACCCACGTGTTTTTCGGCAGGTGATGCTTCGAGGAATACCGGCATCCGTGCAGGTT
>DATNKM010000116.1:0-32856 GCA_035603395.1 Candidatus Acidiferrales bacterium | reverse complement strand
TGGGGCGACCGTGCTATTTTCCGAAATTACGCTGATGATAGTGGCTAGCGTCTATCTCGTCAGCGGCATCACCATGTACGTGGTGCGCTCCGTGCGTCACCGTCTCGCTTCGCAACACACTTAAGTCATGCCCTCCGGGCGTTCGAACTCCTCTCGCGTTGCTGTCGTCGGCGCCTCGTCCTTGCGCGGCAAGGAACTCGTGCAGGTGCTCGAGGACCGTCATTTCCCTTCGAGCGATATCGTTCTATTGGACACGAGCGTGCCGCCTGGCACTTTGACGGAAGCGGCCGGCGAGCCGACCTTCATCCGCGCGCTGGATGAGGAAAGCTTCGAAGGTGCGCGCTTCGCATTTTTTGCCTGCACAGCGGAAGACGCAGAGCGGAACTGGAGCGTGGCGCAGCGTTCGGGCGCCATCGCGATCGATCTTACCGGCGCGCTGGCAGCCGCGGGACATCCGGCCGGTACCACGCCGTTCATTCCCTCGCTCGGCCGTTTTCTGCCGCCGAAAATGTCGTCGGCCACCGACGCGTCGAAGCCGCGAACGTATTCGTCGCCATCTGCACCCGCCATCATTGCGTGCACGCTGGCAGCCGCCTTCCGGGCGTTCGAGTCGATTCGAGTTTCCGTTCTGTTTCTTCAGCCGGTCTCCGAACGCGAACAGGCCGGAGTGGAGGAGCTGGAAAGCCAGACGGCCGCGCTTCTGTCCTTCCGCGAGATCGCCAAGCCCGTGTTCGGCGCGCAGGTCGCCTTCAATTTGCTTCCCGGCTATGGGCCATCGGCCAAGCCCAGTCTTTCGGAAACGCGAAGAACCATAGCGCGCGATGTAGCGGCTTACCTTGGCGGCCGCGTTCCCGTTCCCGCAATTCAATTGGTGCAAGCCCCGGTATTTTACGGGTATGCTTTTGCGGCGTATGCGGAAAGTGAAGCGCCCGCCGACGCCGAGCAACTCCAAGCGGCGTTCGCGAATCTCGGAGTGAAGGTGGCGCAAGTCGCTGATGAAGCGCCGAGCAACGCCAGCGTAGCGGGCGAAAGCGAAATTCATCTGGCGCGCATCGAAGCCGATCCCAACGTCGCGAACGGCGTCTGGATCGGAGGCGCGGCCGACGGTTTGCGGCTTGCGGCTACGAACGCGGTAAGAATCGCGGAGGAAATGATTGCGAAGTCGGCAGGCAATTAGCCGTCGGGCGGGCGTACCCAGACGGGTGCTGTGTCTCGCGCTGCTGGCGGCGCCCATCGCGCTCGCGGGCTGCGGCTACCACGTGGCCGGTCACGCATCCACGTTGCCCCCCGAATGGACTGACATCGCGATCCCCGCATTCAAGAACGACACCACTACCTATCGCATCGAGCAGCGCATGACACAAGCAGTGATCCGCGAATTCATCACGCGTACGAAATATCGGGTCGTGCAGGATCCTTCGAACGCCGACGCCGTCCTGCACGGCGAAGTGATCTCAATCGAAACCGATCCCGTGCTCTTCCAGGCGACCACCGGCGAAGTCACCACGATGCTCGTGACCGTACACGTGAAAGTCGATCTGACCGACAGCAAAACCGACAAGGTCGTATACAAAAACGACGACATGGTTTTCCGCGACGAATATCAGATTTCCACGGACGTGAAATCGTTCTTCCAGGAGGAAGACCCCGCCGTCGATCGCATGTCCCACGATCTCGCGTCGCATCTCGTTTCCAACGTGCTCGAGAATTTCTGATGGCGGCCATTTCACCCGAGAAGTTGATCCATCGCCTGGCCACGGGCCAGCCCGTCGCCGTCATCGTTCTGGTCGGGACCGATCACTACCTGCGCGAGATGTGTCGCAACAAAATCATCGACGCCTGTGTTCCGGAAAATGTTCGCGATTGGGCCGTCACGCGTTGTTCGCCGCGTGAAGCGGGTTGGGCGGAAATCCTGAGCCGCGCGGAAACGATGCCGATGATGGCGCCGCGGCAGGTGCTGATCGTCGAAGAAGCCGAGTCGGTGGAAAAGCTCGGCGAAAGGGCGCGCGACGAAGTCCTCGAAATGCTCGCGACATATTTCGAATCGCCCGCGCCGTTCACCCTCCTGCTGCTAGAGGCCGGCTCGCTCGACGGGCGCCAGCGATTTTTCAAGCTCCTCAGCGAACGCGGGCTGATTGTCGAACTGAGCATCGGCCCGGAATCCGCCGCTGCGCTGGCAACGCAAATGGCCAAAGACTTGGGCACGGAAATCGACCGCGACGCGGCCGCGATGCTCGCCGAAATCCTGAATGGCGCGCCGGCGAGAATGAGGATCGAGCTTGAAAAACTCGCCAGCTACGCGAAAGGCCGCGGACGAATTACAGCGGCCGACGTAGAAGCGCTCGTGGTCGCCGCGCGCAAGAACACCGTCTGGCAGCTCACGGAGATGCTCGCGAGCCGCAAACGCGCAGCAGCGTTCGCGTTTCTCGACAATTTGATGCGGGAAGGCGAGCAGCCGGTGATGGTCGTCGGCGCTCTCGCATGGATGTACCGGAAACTGATCGAGGCCCGCGATCTGCCCGCGACTGCCAATGGCTTTCAAGCCGCCCGCCAGCTCGGCATGCGCCCCGAAGCGGCCGAAACAGCTGTGCGCCAGGCCCATCGCATTCCAAAGAAGGATTTGCTGGCAGGCCTAGCGGCATTAGCGGAAGCCGACAGCCGCCTGAAATCTTCGAATCCCGATCCCCGCGCGATGATGGAATTCCTCATAGCGCGGCTAACCTCACCAGCCGCCTGACAGTCTCCGGAAAACTCAGCCGCCAAACAAAGGGCGCCCCAAACTTCAGGGCGCCTTCGAGAATCCCCGTTTGGTCTGTCGCGCTACTTCTTGGCCTTGATGGCGGCGTTCAAAGCCAACGCCAACCGCGACTTATAACGGTTCGCGGTGTTTTCCGACAGCGTCCGCTTCCGAATCGCCTTGTCGAGTTCCGAGTACGTCTCCGAGGCCAGCTTGCCGGCTGCGGAGGCGTCGCCAGACCCCAGAGCGGTGCGCATCCTGCGGATCGCCGTGCGCACTCTCGTGCGATTCATGCGGTTCACAGCCGCGCGGTGTTCCGTCTGGCGGATGTTCTTCAGTACGGATTTCGTCTTCTTCTTGTGCTTGACCGGATTGCCCTGAGCCATTCATTACTCCTTGATGATTGATTTCGGATGATCCAGGTTATCCGACCGGCCGGGCGCTGTCAATTTTGGCCTGACGACGCGAACCGGCCTCGATGCGCAGAGAGTCGCGGCTCTTGCGGGCCGGTGCCGCTGAACTGTACAGTAAACCGCTCCTACATGATCTCGCAGCTGATTTCACGCAACCCCAGGACCCCATGAAGACCCTCGCCAAAATATTCGGTTTAGTCGCATGGACGATGTTGACCACCTTCGCAAACGCGCAGGATCGCAGCCAGACGCGGTCCATGGTGATTTCGCGGGGCGGCATCGTCGCAGCGGAATCGCCGCTGGCGGCTCAGGCCGGCGTGCATATTCTCGAAACCGGCGGCAACGCCATCGATGCCGCGATTGCGACCAACGCGATGATGGGCGTCGTCGAGCCAATGATGAACGGCATGGGCGGAGACCTCTTCGCCATCGTGTACGACGCGAAATCTGGCAAGCTCTACGGGCTCAATGCGAGCGGCTGGGCACCGAAAGCCATGACGATCGAGTACCTGCACAAGCTTGGTCTGCGCGAAATGCCGCAGCAGGGCGTGAATTCGATCATCGTGCCCGGCGCCGTGGACGGATGGCAAAAACTGGCCGATCGGTTCGGCAGGAAAAAACTCGCGGACGATCTGGCGCCTTCGATTCGTACCGCCGAGGATGGATTTCCCGTTCCCGAGTGGGACGCCGCTTACTGGTCGGCCTCGGTGAACGATCTGCGGACGAATGCCGCGGCGATCAACACTTACTTGCCGAAGGGCCACGCTCCTCAAGTAGGGGAGCTTTTTCAGAATCCCGATCTCGCGTGGTCTCTCGAGCAAGTGGCGACAGACGGGCGGGACGCGTTCTATAAAGGACCGGTCGGGGCGAGAATTCTAGCCGGGATGAAGGCTCTGAACGGAACGATGACGGCGGAGGATCTCGCCGAATACTCCAGTGAATGGGTCGACCCGATCTCCACAACCTACCGCGATTGGACCGTGTATGAAATTCCTCCCAATGGCCAAGGCTTGGCCGCGCTCGAAATGCTGAACATCATGGAGAATTTTCCGTTCGGCCAGAAAGAATTCGAATTCGGCTCCGTAAACGCACTGCACACGATGATAGAGGCCAAGAAACTCGCCTACTCCGATCTCGCGAAATACATCGGCGATCCGCGCGGGCAAAGCCTCCCGGAATCGACGCTGCTATCGAAGCGATGGGCGGCTGAGCGCGCCAGGAAAATCGATCCGGATCACGCCGCGTGCGAGGTGACAGCGGGTACTCTGCCTCCGGCAGGAGACACGACGTACCTGAGTGTCGTCGATCGCGACGGCAATATGATCTCCCTGATCCAGAGCAATTTTTCGGAGTTCGGGTCGGATGTAGTCGCGCCGGGTACCGGCTTCGCCTTGCACAACCGCGGCGGTCTCTTCACTCTCGATCCAACGTCACCCAACGCACTGGCTGGCCGCAAACGGCCGCTGCACACGATTATTCCGGGGTTCGCGCAGAAGGGCGACCTCCGCCTGGCGTTCGGCATCATGGGGGGCTGGAACCAGTCGCAGGCTCACGCGCAATTCATCTCGAATATCGCCGATCACAAAATGGACATTCAGGCGGCCATGGAGGCGCCGCGATTCACCAAACGCACGTTGGAAGGCTGCGATGTCGCTCTGGAAGACCGATTCAGTAAGGAAACGCGCGACGCTCTGGCGTCAAAAGGGCACAAAATCGAGCTGCACGGTCCGTTCGCATCGACCGTAGGCGGCGGCCAGGCCGTTCTGCGCGATTTCTCGACCGGTGTGAACTACGGCGCATCCGACCCGCGAAAGGACGGCGAGGCCATCGCGGAATTGCCGCTGGGACCGCAGCACTAAATGGCGAGGTTTTTTACAGGACAACATGGCCAAAAAGAAAGTTGTTGAAACACCGGCAAGCGATGCAGCAAAAGGATGTCTCTACGTGGTTTCGACGCCGATCGGCAATCTGGAAGACATTTCGCTTCGGGCGCTGCGCATATTGAAGGAAGCGGACATGATCGCCTGCGAAGACACGCGGCAGACCATCAAGCTGCTGGCGCATTTCGATATTCCCAAGCGCCTGGTGAGCTACCACGAGCACAACGAAATCACGCGCGCGGCCGAAATCGTGATCGAGCTCGAGCAGGGAGCGAAGGTCGCGCTGGTAAGCGACGCGGGCACGCCGGCGATTTCCGATCCGGGCTACCGCCTCGTCCACCTGTGCCTACGGCATGGAATTCAGGTGGTGCCTGTTCCCGGCGCGTCGGCCCTGGTGGCGGCGCTGGCGGCCTCGGGAATGCCTATCGAGGAATTCGTTTTTGCGGGGTTTCTGCCGTCGCGACCCACGGAACGCCGCAAATCGCTGCGTGCACTCGCGGGCGAGCCACGGACGCTGGCGCTCTATGAGGCGCCGCATCGCCTGCTCGATGCGCTCGAGGATGCGCTCGAAATTCTCGGCAATCGTCCGGCCGTAGTGGCGCGCGAAGTGACGAAAATTTACGAGGAATTCCTCCGCGGCCATCTCGAGGATCTCGTCGAAGCCGTACGCAAGAAAGCCCCGCGCGGAGAAATCACGCTGCTGATCGGCCCGCCCGACGGCCACGCGCAACACGCGACCGATGCAGCCAATCCCCTGAACGCAATCCCCCTCGCGCGGCACGTGGAAGAAATCATGAAAGCGCGCGGCATCGACCGCAAAGCCGCTCTGAAACAGGCAGCCCGCGAGCGAGGCCTCACGCGCCGCGAGGCCTACAAGCAGCTGCTAATCACGCGCGACGAATAATTCCCGTGCGTCGGCGAGCGCCGCTGAGAAATCCACCATCGACGCTAATTCATTCACGGCGAAGCACTGGCCCGCCTGTCGTGTCCGTTGCTAAATTATGGACAGTATCCTCGAAGTCTGTCCGGAACGACCCCCGCTCCGCCCCGAAACGCACCCATTGCTTTTTCCGCTTACCTTTCCGCTTGACACACGTCTGATTGTACGTTACATGTTGTAACGCTACAATGACTCACACACACATGAAGCGCCCAAAAGGCCTCGGCGAAGTCGAACAAATGGTCATGGACTACGTCTGGGCGCACGGCCCGTGCTCCGCCGAGTCCTGCCGCGAGGCACTGGCCGCCACGCGCCCCATGAAGGATTCGACCGTCCGCACGGTCCTGCGGCGGCTCGAGCAAAAGGCCTTCCTGAGCCACGAAATCGAGGGCCGCACCTTCATCTACCGCGCGGCCGAAAACCGGCAGAACGTCGCCGTCCGCGCCGTGAAAAGCATCATCGACCGCTTCTGCGGCGGCTCGGCCGAAGAACTCGTCGTCGGCCTGGTGAACAGCGACGTGATCGACCGCCAACAGCTCGAGCAGCTGGCGCGCAAGATCGCACAGGGGAAACTCGGCGAGAAATCCGGCTCGGCTACGCACAGCCGCCCGGCAAAGAAGGGAGATTCCTGATGTCGCCTGGATTCATGCACTCCGCATCGGCCCTGATGATCGCGCTGGCCGACGCTGCCGCGCGCTCAATTGTGCTCGGTTCGATCGTTGCCGCGGCGCTCGCGGCCTTTCGCGCCAAGAATGTGCGCGCGAAACTTTTGGCCTGGAAGGGATTGCTGCTCGCCGCTCTGGCGATGCCGGCGCTCGTGCTGGTCAGCCCCGCACTTCGCGTCTTCGTGCCGGTGCCAAGTTTCGCGGACCACAGTATCGCGGTCTCAGTCGGCCCGGCAACGGAGCCCGACGTGGATCGAACCACTCCCGTCACTCGGACTTTGCCCGAGGAATCCGCTCCGATTGCGCAACAGCCGCGGGCATACCCATCGGCTGAACCGTCGCCACTGATGTCGCGGATGATCGAGCAGGCCTCGGCGCCACCGGCTCCGGCGGGCCGGGAAATTCCCTGGACGCTCATAGCGTTTTCTATCTATGCGGCCGTCGCGCTCGCGCTCCTGGCACGCATTCTCGTCGGCATCGCACTCGGAAACCGCCTCGTGCGCACGGCCACACGGGTAGATGAACCGCGCGCGCTCGAGCATCTTTCATCGGCGGTGCGCGCCGCCGGGTTGCGTTCCCTACCACAGCTTGCCGAGTCCGAGATGCTGTCCGTGCCGATCATCATCGGCGTGCGCAGGCCTACGATCCTGCTGCCGGCTGACGGCCGAGTGTGGCAAGAGGATGAACTGGCGGCCGTGCTGCTGCACGAAGTCTCACACGTGGCGCGGCGCGACGCCCTTTCGCAACGGCTGGCGCTGATTCACCGCGCGATTTTCTGGTTCAGTCCGCTGGCGTGGTGGCTCGAGCGCCGCCTCGCCGACCTATCCGAGCAGGCCAGCGACGAAGCCGCGCTCGCAGGCGGGGTGGACCGCACGCGATACGCTGAAGCCCTGCTCGGATTCTTCGCCGATCTCGAAGCGGTTCCGGCGCGCGTGTGGTGGCAGGGCGTTTCAATGGCCAAAGCAGGACAAGCGGAAGAACGAGTCGATCGAATCCTGGCGTGGAGGGGTGCGATGGCAAATCACATGTCGAGTCGTGGAAGGATGCTTCTGGTGGTCGCGTTTGCGATCGTGGCAGTGCCGGTCATCGCGCTGACGGCTGCCGTGCGCCTGGCGGCGTATGACATTCAGGCTCCGCCAGCACCCGCTGCGCCCCCCGCTCCGGAGGCCGCCCCCATCGCCGCCGCAGATCCTGCCCCGGCCGCGCAGGCGACTCCCGCGCCGCCGGCAGTCGCGCCCCCGGACGCCGATGCGGGCGACGCGGATGTCCCGGTAATGGTTTTGCCGCCCCTGCCTCGGGTGCGCGTCGATGTCCCGCCCGTCAATGTCGACATGCCCCGAGTGCAGGTGAATGTCCCCCCCGTGAACGTCAATGTTCCGCCGATCCACGTAGCGCTACCGCGTATTCATATCGAAACGCACCTGTTGCCGTCGCAGGATGGCACGCCGGGCGATGTGATTTTCTCCTCCAACGGCGACTGGAATTTCGGCCCGTCGTGGCGCGGCGCCTACTTTATCGGCCGCTACGACGATGGGGGCCCGCGCTTTGCGATCGTGACAAAGGATTCCGACGCGCTGACGATGTCAGGCGATCGCGACGACGCCGAGCACGCTCGCTCGCTCAAGAAAAAATATTCCGGCGATTTCATCTGGTTCCAGCACGACGAAAAATCCTACGTGATCGACGATGCGGCCACCGTGGCCCGCGCGAAGCAGCTCTGGCAGCCTCAGGTGGAACTGGAAAAGCAGCAAAAGGATCTCGCCAGACAGCAAGAAGATCTGGCCAAGCAGGAAGAAGACGCCGCGAACAAAATCCAAGAAATGAAGATCCAGGTGCCCGACCTGAGCGCGGAAATGCAGAAACTCGAAGACGCGATGAAAAAGCTGAGCGCGAGCGGCGGCACGATCAACGAGCTGAGCGATTTGCAAAGCGAAATCGGCGAGCTGCAAAGCCGCATCGGCGAACTGGAATCAGGCGCCGGTCGCGAACAGGGCGCGTTCGGCCGCGAGCAAGGCGAATGGGGACGAAAAATGGGCGAGCTCGGCCGGCGACAGGGTGAGCTCGGCCGCAAACAGGCGCAGGAATCCCGCGAAGCGGCGCGCCAGATGCAACAGCTGCTGGATGACGCCGTGGCGAAGGGCCTGGCCAAGCCGGAATAGCTGAAGGGAAACCTTACGAGCTGACCGCGCGAGAGAAAAACGCGTCCACGCGATCGAGAATCTCGGCGGCCGAGTGAGAGTGATGGACCTGCTGGCGCAGTTCGCCGCCGTTGCGCACGCCGTGCGTGAAATAAGTAGCGAACTGCTTCATCTTCCCGATGGCGTCCGGCATCTCGAACGCGACCAGGCTCTGAAAATATTCCATTAACAGCTGGTGACGGTCGGTTTCCGTTGGATCGGTATACGTTCCGGTTGCGGTGTAGTCCGCGATCTGCCGGAAAATCCAAGGATTCGACGAAGCCGTGCGGCCGATCATCACCGCGTCGCACCCGGTTTGTTCGATCATGCGCGCCGCGTCCTGCGGCGCGCGAATATCGCCGTTCCCGATTACCGGAATCTTCACCGCCTCCTTAACCGCACGGATGACGCTCCAGTCCGCCGAGCCGGCATAGCCCTGCATGCGCGTTCGCGGATGGACAGCGATCGCCTCGATGCCGATGTCCTCCGCCATGCGCGCCACGTCCACGGCCACGATGTTGTTTTCGTCCCAGCCCGAGCGAATCTTGATGGTCAGTGGAATACGGACCGCCGCGCGCACCGAGCGAAACAGCTGTTCCAGATGCGGCAAATCGCGCAGAAGGCCAGAGCCGCCGCACTTCACGACTTTCTTCACCGGGCAGCCGAGATTGATGTCCGCAGTATCGAATCCGAGATCCTCGATCAGCGCCGCCGCCGAGGCCATTACCTGCGGGTCGGAACCGAAAATCTGCCCGGCGATCGGATGCTCGTCCTCGTCGAAATAGAGATAGCGCAGCGTGCGCGCCGAATTGCGCGTCATTCCCTCGGCGCTGGTGAATTCCGTCATGATCAGACCGCACGCACCCAGCGAGCGGATCACGCGGCGAAAGATGGTGTCGGTGACGCCGGCCATCGGCGCGAGGATCGTGGCCGGGCGGATCACCAGATCGCGGATTTGCAGTTGGGCCGGAAACATGGGTTAGGTTCGGTCGCCGGGCGCGACAGGCTCATGCTCCAGATTTTCGGCGTCCGCTGGCGTCGAAGAAACCGCCGCCGCCCCCGCCGCCGCGCGGCGGACCGCATAGTTTCCGCTGCCGAGGTGCGCCACCAACGCCTCCCTCGAGCCGCCGAAGAAATTTTCCAACACCTGCCCCACAGCCTGCGTGCGAGCCGCTTCCGCGGTGAGCCGCGCCCGGTAGACGTACGCGCGCCCAGCCTTCACGCGCTCGACCACTCCCTTACGTGCGAGCCGGTCCATGATCGTCATGATCGTGGTATAGGCCCGAGGGCGTCGCTCGGCGAGCAGATCGCGGATTTCTCGCACGGTAGCTTGTCCAATCGGCCACAATGTGTTCATGCAGTCGAGCTCCAGCGGAGCCAGATCCAGCAGCCTGCGTCGCGGTGATGGCTTGATGTCGCTCATAATTCTGGCCTATCCCTTTTTCGGCGGCTGGGTTGCCGATCCGTTTGCTAAAAATTGATCGCGGCGGATGATCGCGCGGCGCAGCGACGGATTGCGATCCGTCCACACATCGGTAGGAGCTCCGGCCGATGCGTGCTCCAGCGTCTTGCGCATGCCCGCCATTTTCGAATCGATATCGTCGATGAAATGCAGTGCCACCGCTTCGGGAATCTGCGGCAGCGACGGCGAACCGAACTCGTACGAGCCGTGATGGCTCAAAATCAGATGCTCGACCAAAACTTCGAGCGGCGCGGGAAAGCCCGCGATCGCCCGGCATTTCTCCCGCACCAGCGCGGCGCCGATCGAGATGTGGCCCAGCAAGCGCCCGGCGTCAGAATAGTCGATGCCGCGCTGATAGCGCAGCTCCTCGATTTTTCCGACGTCGTGCAGCACCACTCCGGCGAGCAGCAGATCGGCGTTTAGCTCGGGATAGTGCGCCGAGACGGCCTTTGCAAGCCCGATCAAGCTGACCACGTGCTCCAGCAGCCCGCCGAGATAGGCATGATGCATCGTCATCGCCGCCGGCGCGCGTTTCAGGCGGGGCGCGATATCCGGATCGTCAACTACGCTCGTCAGCAGCTTTTGCAGCCACGGATTTTTCATCCCGGCGATGGCCGCGTGTACGTCCGCCCAGAGCTGTTCGATGTCACACTTGGTGTGCGGCAGGAAATCGCCCAGCTCGTATTCTTTTTCAGCGGCGGGAATGATCTGCTCGAGGGTCAGCTCTTTCGATCCGTTATAAAGCTTCACTCGGCCGCGAATGCGTACCACGTCGTCGCACTCAAACGTCTTCGCGATCGACTCGAAGTTGTCCCACATCTTCGCTGGAATCGAGCCCGTGCAGTCGCCCAGGCTCAGCTCGAGCCACGATTTTCCACTGCGCGCGGAAATACGGATCTCTTTCTCGCGGACGAGGAACATCGTGGCGACCAGCTGGCCGTCGGTTAGTTCGCTAACGCATGGAGACTTCATTAGCTATTGGCTTTCGGGGGCGGCAGAGCGAGCTTCTTTTTCTGTTTCTTCTTGTCTGTCGTATCCGGAGTGGGCGCGACTTCTTGAATCACAGTGGCGCCCGGGACCGCCGCGCTGTCAACGTAGCCCGGCTTGACAAGGACGTAGCTTTCCTCGCGTAGCATGCCGAGATAATCGCGCATGGCGGGGTCCATCTTCTCCTTGTAGAGAATGTTCGAGATTTCGTTATCGACCTTGTTCATCGGCTGAAGTCCCGCTTGATAATGGTCGCGGACTTTCAGGATTTCGAACCCGGTTTTTGTCTGAATCACGTCGGTGAATTGATTCTTATCCAGGGAGAACACGGCGTCTTCCAGTTGCTTTGAAAGCTGCCCGCGCTCGAATTGGCCCAAGTCCCCATCCTGCTGCGCGGTCGAGCCCTCCGAATAACGCTTAACGAGCGTGTCAAAATCCTCGCCCTTTACCAGGCGGTTGTGCAGGTCGTCCGCGCGGGTGTGTACCGCGGCGACTTCCTCGGGGCTCTTCCCGTCCGTGCTCAGAAAAAGTTCCTGCAGATCGACTTCTTCCGGCCGATTGAAATCCTGTTTGTGCGCGTCGTAGTACTTCTTGATTTCGTCGTTGCCGATATTCATGCGGCCGCCCACTTCGCGCCGAATCACTTCCTGCGTGAGCAATTGGTTGCGGAGCTGCGTCTTGTAGTCTTCCCAGACGATCCCCTGGGATTCGACCGCCTTTTCGAGCTCCTCGAGGGTGCCCAGGTTGTTCTGCTTTCGAACGTCGTCGAGCCGCTTCACCAGATCGGTTTCGACCGAGACGTCCATGTCTTTCGCGCGCTCGATCAAAAGCTGCTGGTCGATCATGTCGCGCAGCAAATCCTTCTGCTTCTTGTCGACCTCGCCCTGAAGCTGCATCGGCGAGCAATTAGGGCAATCCTGCGCGGCTTCCTGCTTCAGTCCGGCCTGGGCCTTCTGATAGTCGGAGAGCGTAATGATCTGATTATTTACGCGCGCGACGATCTCTTCGACGATGGTGCCCTTCGTCGCCTGGGCGCGCGCACCCGCGGCCGTCAGAAATATCGTGCCCGAGAGTGCCAAGGCACCCAGTCCGACCCATTTTCGATTTTGCATGATCCCCGTCCCCAAAAAATTTTAGCTCTACGATTGTAGCTGGAGCAACACGTTTCTCACCGCGTCCATGGCCGTCCCTTTGCTCGATTTCCAGCTGATCCATAATACGCCTGATGGATCGAGGCGCATGTCTTTCCGCTTGTGAATCATCTTCACGATGCGCTCCGGACCTACCGGCGTGTCGTCGTAGAACTTGATCGCGATTTGATCTCCTTTGCGATCCACGGTGGCGACGAGCAGCTTCTCCGCCAGCGCCTTCACCACGGCGTACTCCAGCAGATTCACCACGGCCGGCGGCGGCGGGCCGAAGCGATCATCCAGCTCGCGCGTCACCTCCACGCGCTCCGCCTCGGACGCGACTCCGGCGATGCGCTTGTAAATCCGCAGGCGCAAGTTTTCGCTTTCGATGTATTCAGGCGGGATGCGAATCTCCTGCCCCATGTTCAGCATCGCCCGGCGCTCCGGCACAACCGCCTCGCCTTTTCGTTCCGCCACAGCGCGTTCCATCATCTGGCAGTACATGTCGAAGCCGACCGCTTCGATGTGCCCATGCTGCTCACCTCCCAGCAGGTTCCCGGCCCCTCGCAGCTCCAGGTCGAGCGCTGCGATTCGAAATCCCGCGCCGAGGTCGCTGAATTCCTGCAGCGCCGCCAGCCGTTGCCGCGCGATCGGCGTCAGGGTGCCTTCGTTGGGCACCAGCAGATATGCATACGCTCGCTGATTGGACCGTCCCACGCGCCCGCGCAGTTGATACAGCTCCGAAAGCCCCATGCGATCGGCGCGGTTGATCAGAATTGTATTCGCGCGCGGAATATCGAGACCGTTCTCGACGATGGTGGTCGAAACCAACACATCCGCTTCGTTGCGCACGAATCTCAGCATCACCTTCTCAAGCTCCGACTCGCGCATCTGCCCGTGCCCCACCACCACCCGCGCCCGCGGCACCAGCCGCTTCACCATCGACGCGAGCGAGGCAATGGACTCCACGCGGTTGTGCACGAAAAACACCTGCCCTTCGCGCGCCATCTCCTCTTCGATTACCCGCTGCACCAGCGTCTCGCTGAACGGCGCGACCGAAGTCTGGATGGCCAGCCGGTCCTTCGGCGGCGTCTCGATCACGCTCATGTCCCGCAGTCCGACCAGCGACATGTGGAGCGTCCGCGGAATCGGCGTCGCCGACATCGTCAGCACGTCCACGTTCTTGCGCATCTCCTTGATGCGTTCTTTGTGCGCCACGCCGAACCGCTGCTCTTCGTCCACTACCAGTAGCCCGAGTTCGTGAAACTTCACATCTTTCGAAAGCAGCCGGTGCGTCCCGATCACCACGTCCACTTTTCCGGCTTCCAGCTCTTCCAGCGTTTTCTTCTGTTCTTTTTCCGTGCGAAACCGGCTCAGCATCTCGATCCGCATCGGAAACGCCGCGAACCGGCGCTTGAACGTTTCCAGATGCTGAAACGCCAGCACGGTCGTCGGCGCCAGCACCGCCACCTGCTTGCTGTCCGCCAACGCCTTGAATGCCGCGCGCATTGCCACTTCCGTCTTGCCGTAGCCGACGTCGCCGCACAGCAGCCGGTCCATTGGCAGGCTCGCTTCCATGTCGCGCTTCACATCTTCGATGGCCCGCTGCTGGTCAGGGGTTTCCTGGAATTCGAACGAATCTTCGAACTCTCGCTGCCAGTTCGAATCGGGAGGAAACGCGTGGCCCGGCGCTGTCTTTCGCTCGGCGTAGAGCGCCAGAAGCTTTTCCGCCATGTCGCTCACGGATTTCTCTACACGCGTCTTGCGGTTTTCCCAGACCGCGGTACCCAACCGGTCGAGCTGCGGCTCGACTCCTCCGAGCGATTGGTATTTCTGCACCAGGTCGATACGGGCGAGCGGGACATACAGCTTCGCTTCGCCCGCATACTTCAAGAACATGAACTCGCCGGTCGCGCCTTCCACCTCGACCTGACGCAAACCCTCGAACTGCCCGATGCCGTGATCGACGTGAACGATGTAATCGCCCGGCTTCAGGTCGGAAAAGTCGCTGAAAAAACTCGCCGTCTTCGGCCGCGCCCGGGGACGCTGCGGCGGAAGGGTCTCGAAAAGATCCGCGTCACCGTAAATCGCGAGCTTTTCTTCGGGAAACACCACCCCCTCGCGCAGCGGCGCCTTGACCAGCACCATGGCCGGGGCGTTCGAGCCGCTCGCTTCCTCGGCCAGGCGCGAAACGGTGGTGTTTTCCTCCAGTTCGCCCAGCGCGTAGGGAATTTCGTATTCGTGACAGATGTCGGCGAAACGCTCGAGCTCCCCGGTGCTCGCGGCGGACACCATCACGCGTTCGCCAGCGCCCAACCGGCTTCGCACCTCGTTCATGAACGCGGCCACGTCGCCGTGATAGCGCGAAGTCGGCTGCGTTTGCAGCGTCAAAGCCGCGCCGCCTTCCCGCACGAGACCCAGGTGCTCGATGGCGAGCTGTGGGAAAAGCTGCAGCGCGAGCGACCATTCGTCGCCATTCAGAGTGTAACGTCCCGGCGGCTCCGCCAGCGGATCCTCGGCCTTCTCAAATGCCTCCGCCAGCCGCCCGCGATACTTTTCAATCGCCGCATCCAGCATCGACGGTTCATCGAGCATGATCACCGGATCATCCGCCAGATCGAACAGCACACCGGGGCGTTCCTCGCGCGGGATTTCGCGGAATTCCCATCCAGCGTAAAAGCCCGCCGGCGCCGTGTCGTCCTCGCGCCCGCCGCCCGATCGCACGCTCTGGCGTTCAAGCACTTCCGCGTGCCGCAGCATTTCGGTAAGCGGTAAAATCAGCGCGCGTTCCACCGGATTCGTCGAGCGTTGGGTATTGGGATCGAATGCGCGAATGGACTCAATGGTGTCCGCCATCAGCTCGACGCGCACCGGCTGCGGTGTTTCCGGCGAATAGACGTCGATAATCCCCCCTCGGACGGCAAACTGCCCCGGCATCTCGCAGCTCGTATGCTTTTCGTAGCCGGCGGACGCGAGAAAACCGATCAAATCTTCGTGCGCGATCGACTGATCGCGTTCAATCAACCGCGCCAGCCCGGGATAAAAGCCGCGCTCGCGCATCCGCCACAGCGCTGCCTGGACCGGCGCGATCAGCACGTCCACTTCGCCCGTCGCCAGCCGCCACAGCGCCACCGCCCGGTCTTCGGAAATTTCGGCGTGCGGCGAGCGATTCTCATAGGGCAGCACGTCGTGCGCCGGCAGATGCGCCACGCGCCGCCCCGGCTTTCCCGTCACCGCGCTGTAGAACCATCGCACCGGCTCCAGGAGCGCTTCGGCACGTTGATTCGAATCCACCAGCAAAATCGCCGGCCGCCCCAATCCCGAAAACACCAGCGGCACCAGGAGCGCCTTGGCCGAGTCGGTCAGCCCCGCCAGACGTACTTCTCCGCCCAGCCTCCGGAGTTTGTCGCAGGCTTCTTCCACTGCCGCACGGCGGCCGATCCGCGCCAGCAGCTCGGAAACGATCGGTAGGATCATGCGCGCAGCTCTTGGATGCGTTCGATCAGGCGACTGGTTGAATACCCGGGCTCGAGCGGCACGCGCACGACTCTGCAGCCGAGCCGCTCCACCTCGCCGGCGTCTCGCCGCGGGGGCGGGTCGGTTCCCGCGCTGCCACCCAACACCACCACATCGGGCAAGAAACGAGCGATGAAATCCTGTGGCGAACCACTTTCGACCGCAGTCACGAAGTCCACAGCAGCTAGAGCCGCGAGAATTTCTGCGCGTAGCGCCTCGGGATGGATCGGACGATCGGTTAAGGGCCAATGCGGGGCGTTGCCGTTGCCGAATCGTGCGCGCGCCGCTCGATCCCCTTCGATCGCGACGACAAGGATTTTTCCGAGGCTCTTCGCGTATTCGAGGAGCCGGATATGGCCGGGGTGCAGCAGATCGAAACAACCGCTCGCACACACTACTCCCAGTCCGGCGTGTTTCCACCCACCCCGGCGGGAAATCAACTCAGCTTGCGAAAAGACCTGTCCCAAACGTATGCCTGTCGGGCGCTCGACCGGGAACGCCCAGACCTCCGATTTTAGCACGCACGCCGCGCCGCGCACGGTAGACCCGTATTACTTCCGTACAGCCGTCGGCCATGCGTCCGCGATTTTCGATGCTATAATTTCCGCCAGTCGCGCAAGCGCTTCATTACGGTTGAGGGAATCTCTGTCGCCACAGGATCGCACCTGTATATGAAAGACATTGCGATAGTCGGAGGCGGTCCCGCGGGAGCGCTCTGCGGCGAACGGCTCGCCAGCCGCGGATTCGACGTCACGATCCTCGACGAGCGCCTCGCATGGGAAAAACCCTGCGGCGGCGGCCTGACGCACAAAGCAATCGAAGCCTATCCCTTCCTGCTCGACGGACCCCAGCCCAAGAAAATCATTCGTACCGCGGAGCTGATCTCCGGCAGCGGCCATCGCGCGCGCTTTGAAATGAGCCAGCCGATCGTCATCTACGCACGCAAGGTGCTCAACGGCCTGCTGCTCGATCGCGCGGCAGCAGCCGGCTGCCGGGTCATCCGTTCGCGCGTCACCAGCGTTAACACGGCGGGTGCGCGCGTCCGCCTGACGGCCGGCGGTGAAGAGCGCCAATCGGATTTCGTGGTCCTCGCGGCTGGAGCACGCAATCAGCTTCTGCCCGAGACCACGGCACTCGGCGCACTCGATCTCGAAGTCACGCTCGGTTACTTCGTTCCCACGCAGGAAGACATCATCAAAGTGAAATTCCTGAAAGAATTCGAGGGGTATCTGTGGTCGTTCCCGCGCGCCGATCATCTTTCCGTCGGCATCTGCGCGAAATTGGGACAAAATCCCACGCAGCAGCTCCGCGCGCATCTCGACGACTTCGTCCGCGAAGAAAACATCCGCATGGATGGCGCGCACTTTTTCAGCCACGTTCTGCCGTCACCGGAAGCCGCCACGATCCGCGGACGCCGCATCGTGGGCAACAATTGGGCGATGGCCGGCGACGCCGCCGCGTGCGTCGATCCGGTCACCGGCGAGGGCTTGTATTACGCCCTGCGCTCCGGCGATCTGCTGGCGCATGCTCTGGCGGATGGACAGCCGCAAACCTATCCCGATCGAATGCGGGCTGCATTTTCCGCTGATCTCGAATTCGCCGCCAATATCGCGCGCAGATTGTTTCGCGGTAACTTCCTGGGCGGTGCGATCACCACGCGTATGGTGCAGCTCCTGAATCATTCACCCGCGTTTCGCGATTTGATGCGCGACGTTTTCAGCGGCTCGCAGGACTATCGCAGTCTGAAGGGCCGACTCTGGAATCAGTTTGGCGTCACGTTCCTGCAGTTCACACGCAGCCTGTTGTATCCGCGCGGAATGTTCGGCGCACAGCGCCAGGCTCGCCGCGAGCCGCAATCATGAAATCGAGAATGGTCCGAACGAAACGGAGCGCCGCCAAGCGTGCGCAGAAGCAGCCAGCACCCAACCGTGCCAGATCGTCGAGTTCGAGCTCGGCGGCGCTGCCCGAACAGCGCCCGCGAATCGGGCTCGAAGCCACCGTCGAACGGGTCGTCGAGCTTCAACACACGATTCAGGCCGTAAATCCGCAGCTCCCCCCGGTTTTCTCCACGCCAATGATGATCGCCCTGATGGAGCACGCCACGGTAAGAGCCATCACCCCCGAGCTTCCGCCCGGCGCGATTTCCGTCGGCACCCGAATTGAAGTGGATCATCTGAAAGCGGTCGGCACCGGAGCGACCGTAGTCGCGTGGGCGAAATTCATCGAATATCGTGGCCGGTTCTTAGTTTTTGATGTGGAGGCGCGGTCAGGCGAGCACGTGATCGGACGCGGCAAAGTGTTCCGGGCCATCGTTCAACCCCGCGAGCACGGAGAAAAAGCTGCCGCCCGCGTCGAGCAAAATTAGTTCGCGCTACTTTTTCTCTGTGATCTCTACCGAGGCCCGCGTCGTTTCCCAATCCATCCGCAGCGTGCAAGCGTCGCCGGCTCGGTCCAGCGAAATCGTGAAATTCTCGAGAGGCGCATTCAGTTTCGACACTCTCATCGGCGCTCGCGTCAAATCGTCCTGCTCCCCGGGATACGGGATTCCCCACTCGCCCGTGTCTTTGCTCACGATCAAACTCCAGCTGTCTTCTTTGGGCAGCGTGAAAAGCGTATAGCTCCCCGCGGGCACCGTCTGTCCACCTACATTCATGTCCCCGTCGATCACGAACGTGGTCGCCTCGTTCGCTCCCGCGCGCCACACTTCGCCATACGCCACGAGCCCGCCGAAAATCTTCCGCCCGCGCATTCGCGGGCTCGCATACTCAATGTGGATTGTTTTGCCGTCCGCGAATTTGCACTCCGCCTTTGCCGGCGGACTTGCCACCTGGCCGCCCGCCTGCGCCCGGCTGGGCGCGGCCAGCGCAAGCACCATTGCGACCAGACATCCAATGCTGGCAGCACATTTACCCACGCTTCGCATATCTTCCCCCGGTGAATTCGATCTCATGCCTTTAGACGTGCCTAGCCTGCGATTCGATACGCCTCATCCGCCGCCAGCCGCCGCACATAGATCAGAACCGCTAACAGTGCCGCCAGCGCCGCAAACCAGATCGCCGCGATCAACCGCACAGCCCAGCCCGCGGCCTTTCCGATGCGCGCCAACAAGAACGGTAGAAAATCGAACGCCGTGATGTGCTGGTAGTCCCACGGATCATAGGTCATAGAATCGTTCGTCAGTGCCCATTCATCCATTTTACCCAAGCTGAACGCCACAATGTTTTTCATCCGCAATGCAATCACAAATGTGGGATGGCCCAGAGTATCCATCTGATAGATTTCCAGCGGGCACCAGAACATCACGGAGGAAAGCTGCACGAGCACGGCCGCGACGATCAGCACGACTCCGATCGTCCGCACCGCTTTCCCGATTTCAGCGCCGTGCCGCATCATCAGCGGCACCGAAACGAAGGCCACCATTTGCGCCGCGGTCGAAACGTAACGGTCGCCCCACGCAAAATCGCCGCTCCAAACCGTGAATTTCGCGTAGAAACAGACGTACGCCAGCAGCAAGGCACCGAAGGCGACCAGGTACGCACGGATTTCCGGCCGGAACCGCCTCCACGCCACCGCACCCAGGATCAGCGTTAGCACCAGCAGCGGATCGAACAGGAAAATCGACTTCTCCGGCGTGAACAGCGCCCCGAAAAAACCGACGTGAAACGGCGTCTCGAACGGAAACGCCTTGGGAAGTGCCGGATTCAGCATTTTCTGCTCGCGCCCGAACGCAACAATGTAGGTACCGAACACCGACCCGAACCGATACCACTGGTATGCGCGATCGATCGCCACGCAAATCACGTATACCGGCAGCGCCATCTTCGCATAGCGCATCGTCTGTGCGCGGCGCAGTGTCGCTACTGGATTCGTCGAAAATCGCGAGACGAGCATCAGGAACACCGCCACGGCGAGCAAATCCAGCCCCGTCGTCAATCTTGTGAGCAGGTTTGCGCCGAGAGCTAGAGACCCGATCAACAAATCGCGCCGATCGCCGTCGCGCAGCCACTGGTACTGAAACGTGAGCCCGGTCAGCGTGAGCAGAAAGATGTAATTGTTCTCCATCATGTTCTGCGTGTAATGGAGAAATGTGGTGCAGAAAATTAACGCGAGTGTGCCGGCGATCCGCTGGTTCGCGCTAAATCCGAAAAGGCCCAGCAGCCGGAAACATATCAGCGCGCTTAGAACGCAAATCGAAATGTTCGCGGCGTAGCTGACAACAATATCGCGTACGGTGGGATCGGCATCGTAGTTGCCGAAAATTGGCAACTGCTCCAGTCCCGTGCCGATGACGTCCGCCGGCAGCATCAGCACCGATTGCCCGACGCCATACCAGCCGTAAAGCCGTCCCCCGCGCCCATGAATCCCGAACTCGGGATAGTCCTGGGGATCCACCGCCGGCGCGGAAGTCCAAAACGAATGCGTCGCTGCCAAACGATGCGTCGTGTCGCTTGACCCAAGCTCGCCCGACTGCACCACAAACGCCGCAAGGAACGCAACAAGCCCAACCAAGAACGCAGGATTGCGAATCAATCGGCGAAAGCGGGCACTCATCGTGGCCCGCGCATCGTATTCCAC
The DNA here is from genome assembly GCA_035603395.1 of Candidatus Acidiferrales bacterium. GTDB lineage: Bacteria > Acidobacteriota > Terriglobia > Acidiferrales > UBA7541 > Palsa-295. Next base: position 12,374 of record DATNKM010000116.1, on the reverse strand, counting down.
GCCCGCCACAGGTTCAAGCCCAGCACCGTGCTCAGAAGAATATGGAAGACGCCGCAGTCCGTAGCCTCAACTATTGCCAAGCGCATCCCCATGAAAAAGTGATGAATCCAGTGAGTAATCATGAGGTGAACTGCCCAGCATTTATGTAGCGCGCAAGACTTAAGTGCATTTCGTATCCGAAAGATCACTTTTGCAAGAGTGCTCCCGCGGCTTCGTCGTCAGCATTCACAGTGAACGGGACGGCTCCCGCTCTACCTCCGCCTGCTCCGGTTGCACGACTTTCTGCGGCTGCTCCTGCTTCTCCTTCAGTTGCGGCTGCTAGTCCCGTGCTCACTGCGGAGCAAAAGGACGCTGCATCGTACCGCCAGAGAAATCCGACCGCCACAATCACATGGAACAACGGAGGGGTGAGTCCGTGTTCGTCCGTCCTGAATGGCCCAGGAAGATAATAAACGTTGAACGCGATCCGATTTGTTTTGCTGTTGACTCTCGCCGCACCCGTCAACATTCCCTGCCCTTACTTCCTGTCCGCCTCCCTCTCGCCGCCCATTCCCCCAAACGCTGGGCGGGGCTCTCCGATTCCTCCACTCAGCTCGGTTCGTTGGTCTCGGTTTCCTTGAGTGCCGCATTAAACCGCGCTTGCAATGCCATCCCCACCAATGTGGCGATCAGGATCGCGGGGTAGAGTTGGCCGATGAGCGCTTCCGCGGTGGTCAGCGATCGCGCGATGCGATGGACTGGATACGCGTCGCCATACGACACGGTAGTGAGGGTTTCAAAGCTGAAGTAGATCAAACGGCCCGGTTCACCTGTGGCAACTCCGGCGGCCAGCGGCGTTTGGAAATGAATAGCGTTGGGAATTATTTCCAGGAGCAGCTTGTAACCGAACGCCCAGGTCACCCCGATCAATAGGTAGGCGGCAATGCCGCCCATGACCCGGTGCACGGACACGGGGCCAGGAAGAAGAAATATCTGCTTGAGCGTCATGACCACGAGTATGGCCATGCAGAACACCTTGAGTGCCGAGTCCCAGCCCCTAGCGCTGAACGAAGAGTCGAATTCTGCGAGCAGGTCTGCGGTGAACTCCAGAATAGTCAGGGCGATGATGAAATAGATCAGCATCCGCTTGTGTACGGTCGCGATTGCGCCGGAGAGGAGCATGAGCGCGAAAGTGAGATCGATTGCAATTCGTCCGGGACGCGACTCGCCGACCATCGGAACGAAAATAGTCATAAGCACCAGAAATGCGAGGAAGAAGCTCAGATGTCGATCCTCAAGCCAGAAACCGGGCAACCGCTGATTTTTCCGTTTGTCAGCCACCTAACTCTCTCCTTTCGATTGCGCTTCATCCCATTTCTCACCGAGCATCTTTGACCTTCGAGAGTGCGCTATCCACACCGCAGTCTAGATGCGTCCGCGCTCCGATGGAAAGGCAAGCTTCGAGTGTGTTGTTGTGGACAGACGCCGGTGTTCACCGCGTCCACAATAAAGACGCAAATGATGAGGATACGAGTGCGGAGGATAATCTATGAAAAGACTTAAGTATCTTGCATTAGCTGCTCTTGCTGGAATCTTCTTGACCGTGAACGCTCCGAAACTGGGGGCTCAGGTCAGCGTCGGCGTCAGCATTGGGGACGCCCCTGCATGCCCCTACGGTTACTATGACACGGCTCCTTATGGCTGTGCTCCCTACGGCTACTACGGCCCCGAATGGTTTTCCGGCGGTGCCTTCGTTGGTGCTGGCCCGTGGTTTCACGGCGGTGACAACTTCCAGGGCAACGTGAATAACCGTCTCCATCCCGACCACGGCTATAAAGGCGCAACGCCTAAGGTTGGCGATAAACCCGAGCCGTCAAAGCGCCTCGATAAGGTCGCCAACTTCAAAGGAAATGAAGTGCGTGATGGGCGCGGTCACGTAGGCGGAGGCGGCGACAAAGGCAAAGGCTAAGAACAACCACCACGATGGTTCGGCATCGATCGGACAGAGCGGCAGGGGAACCTACTCGCGTTTGTTTGACTTTCCTGCCGCCGCACTTTCCTCCACACTCGCTTCGCGCAGCAAGGCATCGACGGCGTCCTGCCCGCTGCGCGAATGCACCGAGCCTTATGAAAGGCAACTAAAGCGCCGAGAGCCACATCTCCTGCAACTGCGTGTCGACGGTCATGGTCACGTTGGAGTTGAAGACAAACTTGAAACTGCGGCCCACTGCGCTTCTTCTCCTCTGCGGAGTCCTGATTGCCGCCGCGCTCCTGAGTCCGAAGCTCCCGTTTGCGCATGCGGCCACAGTCTCACTTGCCCCATCGCAGGAACAATCGCCTCCCCAGCCTGCCGCCACCTCCAAACAGCCACCGAGGACGACTCTTGCCGGGTCTTGGAAACTGAATCGCGATGAAAGCGATGATCCCCGCCAGATAGTTCGAGATGCGGAACCCCCAAGCAGCGGCACCACTGGTGGCGCTCCGGGAGGCGGCTATCCCGGGGGCGGTGGCTATCCCGGCGGTGGTAATCCCGGGGGCGGCTACCCGGGCGGGGGCCGTCGGGGAGGTTATCCCTCAGGGGGACAACAAAACAGCGACCAGAACATTGAAGACAACCCGAAAATGCAGCCGTTGATTCATCCTTCGGGGCTGCTGACAATCGAATTGAAAAACCCCGAAATCGATGTGACGGACGATGATCTCCATAAGCTGAGTTTGTACACGGATGGGCGGAAGTTGCAGAAGTCCAAGGACAACAGCGATCAGGAAGTTGCGGCGCATTGGGATGGAAGCCGGCTTGTGTCGGACGAAAAAAGTCCGCTCGGCGGAAAAATGAACCGAACGTTCGAATTGTACCAAGATGGTCGACAGTTATTCGAAACCCTCCGCATAGCCAACGGTCGATCCGATACGCCAATCATCATCCGCTATGTGTACGACATCGCCAGCTCGGACACAAAGAGCGAGCAGGAGTCCGATCCGAACCGGCCGGTGCTCAAGAGAAATTCCGACGACGCCGCTTCACCCCAATAACAGCAACATGCAGTCGCGGCAGTTTGCACAACCCTTCTATCCTGCTGCAACAGCTGAGATGCGCCGGCCCCGGCATTACTTTACCGGGGTGTTGTCGAATGTTCCGGCATGGAGCGTGGGCACATGCGCGTCAGTAATCTTTTGATTTCCGCGGGCAGCCAACAAACCAACCGTGCCGATTACAGCGATGAAAGCGCGGGCAGCAACATAGCTTGGTGCCCGGGGTCGGGGTCGAACCGACACGGCCGTAAGGCCACACGATTTTGAGTCGTGCGCGTCTGCCAATTCCGCCACTCGGGCTTTAGCTTTCGATGAGTCTAGCCGTGTTGCGATGCTCGTTCAAGTCCCACGAGATATACGCCCAAACACGTCAGCGGTCAAATGTGTGCCCGCCTGTGCCGCTGTAAGGCCCTTCTCACTCATGTTCGTAATGGCTGATCGGCGCAGATCATCGACAGTGACCGCTCCGCCCTTGTCGCTGCCACCCTCGATGTCTTTCGTTTGCTTCGCCCATTCCCTCGGGTTCGACTCCCTCCGGCACGACAACTGTCTCGCTACTGGCTCGCCGCGACGGGATGAATGTCCACCGCCGTGTGAAACACGATCCTTCCGTGCCGCACCACGAACGCGTCGGTTCCGGCCATCGATCCCGGCTGGCCTGGATTTGAGATCCAGTGCTCGTACCCCACGTCGCCCTCAGCCGTCACCGTAGCGTCGAAGACAGGGGCGGCATTCGCGTTGGCGTTCGCGAAAAACGACGCGAACATCTTTCGCAACGCCGTCTTCCCCTGTGCTGTCGACTTGGGCGCGATAAAAATTGCGTCGTCGGCATAATCGCTCAGCACGCCTTCCAAATCGTGCGCCCTGAAAACCGCCAGGTGATGCGTCACCACCTGCTCGGGCGTCCGCGCCTCGAGCGCGGCCGCGTCGTTGGCCTCCTGCGGCTGTACCGGCCGAGGCCAAGCGCACAATGCCAACAAAACCGCACCGCAAACCCAAACTCTCTTCATGGCCACCTCCGTCGCGCCATCAACTGTCGCCGGGGCCCCCTACGTACCCACCCGCAGCGCCCGCGTCAAATTCTTCAACGTAGCCACCGCGGAAAACGCCGCCAGCTGCGATGTCTTCGGATTCGATTTCGAGGGTACATTCTCCGCCTTCATGGTCAGCTGTCCAAATTCGCCGCACACGCGAATTTCGTGCACGTTCTCGTTCCCACCCGGCACCGCCACCACCCGCACGCGCACGGGGACCTCTGCATCCACCGCCAGCCGCAGCGACGCAGCCACATTCGACGTAGCCGGAAACGCCCGAGCCGCTTCTTCCGCCGTCCCTTCGAAAATCACCGTCTCTTCCTTGAGTTCCGCAAGCTGCAACCCGCGATCGGCTACGTATTTCGATCCCGCCAGCGCCGCCACCGGTTTTCGGCTCGTCAATTGCGCGATTTCGATCCGCCCAATCGAAGCGGACTTGATTCCGTCCAACCCTGCAATCGCTCCGGAAGGCACGTAGATCCGGCAATTCCTGGCCGCCGCCTCGCGAAACCATTCCTGGCGTCCCAGCAGCCCGCCCACGCTCATGATCAGCACGTCGCGGCCGCGCGCCAGCGCCTTCGGCACAAATTCCGGCAGCGCCGCTTGGCTCGCCGCCTCCACGGCCAGCTCGCACCGATCGATCATTTCCTCGACGCCAACCACAGGGGGACGGCAGGACAATTCGCCCGAAAGAGCTTCCGCACTCACCCGGTTCTGATCCGTCAGCGCGACCAGTTGCGCATCCAACTGCCGCTCGTCGAGCGCCTTCGCGATCACGCGCCCGATGGCGCCCACTCCTAGGAGTCCCACTCTCAGCATCGGCCCCTCACGCCAACTCGAGCATTCGATCGATCGCACGCTTCGCCTTCACCGCAATTTCCGCCGGCACCGTAATCTGTGGCGTCAGGGTCTCCAGAGAGCGGATCACCCGATCGAGAGTGATCGTCTTCATGAACGCGCAAATCGCCTCGGGATTCACGGGATGAAACGTCTTCGCCGGAAATTTCCTGTTCAGCTGATGCATGATTCCGAGTTCTGTGCCCACCGCGAATTCCGTGCCCTCGGATTCCCCGATGTGCCGCAGCATCCCCTCGGTCGACAGAAAAAACGTCCGGTCCTGAGGCAGCGTTCCATCCAGCGCCTTCGACATGCACGCGCTCACGCATCCGCACTCCGGATGCAGTAGCAGCTCGATATCGGGATGCTGGTCCATGATTTCGACAACCTGCTCCGGCCGAATCGTCTTGTGCACGTGACAGTAGCCGGGATAGGCGACGATGTTGCTCCGCCCGGTCTGCCGCGCGACCACTTCCGCCAGAAACTTATCGGGCAGAAACAGGACGGTCTTATCCGCCGGAATCGAAGCCACCACCTTGGCCGCATTCGCTGACGTGCAGCAGTAATCGCTTTCCGCCTTCACCGCCGCCGACGTATTAATGTAGGAAACCACCACGGCGCCCGGTAGTTTCTCTTTCCATTTTCGCAATTCCTCAGGCGTAATCGCCGCCGCCAGCGAACACCCCGCGCGCAAATCCGGCAGCAGCACGATTTTGTCCGGCAGCAGGATTGCCGCCGTCTCCGCCATGAAATGCACGCCGCAGAAAACGATCACCTCCGCCTTCGTCTTCGCCGCCGCCTGCGAAAGCTTCAGTGAATCGGCCACCGCGTCGGCCACTTCCTGCACCTCAGGCCGCTGGTAGTGATGCGCCAGCAAAATCGCATTTCGCTCCGCGCACAGCGAGCGCACGCGGTCCTGCTTTCGCCGGATCTCCCCCGCCGAATCCGCCACCGTCTCCACCATCGGCAGCGTGTAACGCGATTCAAAGCTTTCCTCGATCACCGCTTCGGCCATCAGTGCTCTCCTTGTTTGATTGAGTTATGAAATCCGCTGGCAAATATCGAGCGCTTTCGCCGAATGCGTCAGCGCCCCAATCGAAATCGCGTCCACGCCGAGCGCTGCATAGGCCTCCACGTTCGTTTCCGTGATTCCGCCGCTCGCCTCGATCAGCGTGTCGTCCCACAGGTTTTCCCGCTGCAGCATTCCCAGAATCGCGCCGGCTTGCTCCGGCGGCATGTTGTCGAACATCAGCAAGCAGGGATATTCCTGCGCCGCATCCTCCCGCAAGCGCCGGAATGTATCGGCGGCCGCCCGCGCCCCGGGCTCGCCCCGAACCTCGATCTCGATGAACGCCGCATCCTCCCGGCACTTCCAGGCTTTCTCGATCGCAACCGGCGCCGCATCCTCTTCGCGCCTCGCTAACAGCGCGAGGTGATTATTCTTAATCAGGATCGCGTCGCCGAGACCGAGCCTATGCGTCCCGCCGTTGCCCAAATGCAGCGCGCGTTTGTCGAGCATGCCCCAGGGAGTCTTTCGCGTCCCGACGATCCGCGTTCTCGATGATTTTCGGCTAGCTCGCTCCTGCATGCACCGCGCAGCCGTGGCGATCCCGCTCATCCTCTGCAGCAGATTCAGCCCCACGCGTTCCAAGGCCAGTAGCTTCGATTCATCGCCGTCCGCGTAAAGCAGCGTGTCACCCGGCACGATCGTGGCTCCGTCTTGCTTCTCGAACCTCACCGTCACTCCGTGGCTCCTGAGCAGGAATGAAAATTCCGCCAGACCCGCCGCCACGCCCCCTTCGCGCGCCACGATCGCCGCCACGGCGGGACGATCTTTCATTCCCAGCGTCCGGGCAGTCAGGTCCTCCGGGAAAATATCGCCCTCCACCAACACGTTGATGAACGTCCGTACCGCGCGCGAATATTCCAGGTTCTCGAGCGTGAGGCCGCCGCCCCGAAAAAGCGCCTGTTCGATTCGCTCTGCCCGTGTCGCTTCCATTCCAGGTCCTTGTCTTGGATTGAGCTATTTCAGAAGAAAACCACGTGCTCGCAGCTGCGCCTTCGCGCGCGCGATCAGCTCGGGACGAGACGCTTCCACGGTGTGGAGATGCACGCCCCGGGTAAGCGAAGAGAGCAACGCAGCATGGGTGGAATTCACTCGCGCCAGAAAATCCTGCACATCCGCACGCGATTCCAGCATCAGCGAGCCGCGCAGCTCGCCGTAAACGGGATGTTCCACGATGACGTCCAGAATCTTGACGCCGTGATCCACCAGAATCTGCAGCTCTTCCTGCGTGCGTTCCGGCGCATGACGGCACGCCAGTAGTTCGCGGTGCCCACGCCTGGAAGTCGCCGGCAAGTGATACCCCCGCGGCGTCGCTTCAATTTCCTCGCCACCCGCCCGAAGGATCGCCACGTCTTGAACCAGGCACTGCCGGCTCACGCGGAAACGCTTCGCCAGCTCACCGCCGCGCACCGGCTCGCCGTGGCTGTGCATCCAGGCGAGTATTCCCCGCCGGCGCTGCTCGGCAGGATCCGCCTTTGTCTTTGATTGCATCGGCGCGGGCTTCATCACTTACTGTCTTGTCAGATAACTTGTCCGATGTCAAGTCATACATGCCCAGGCGACCGGGCGGAATTGTACCGGTTACTCCGGCGTGAATCGGACGTATCTTTTCGCATCCGCGGGCGCCCGATTGCGAGATAGTGACTAGGATACGTCCGGGGAAAGGTTGATCCTTGTGGCGCAGACAGGGCAAAGACGGAGCGCTCGCGTGCTGATGGACGTTCCCGTGGTCGTTTGCGGCAAAACGGGCGATCGTGTTGCCTTTCGCGAGGAAACCTTCACGGTTACCGTCAGCGCCCATGGCGCGCTATTGATGATGTCCACGAAAGTGAACCTCGGCCAAAAAATTGTGGTGATCAATCCCTTCAATCGCGACGAACGCGAGTGCCACATCGCCTACCAGGGACCCCTGCACGCCGGGCTCTCGCAGGTAGCCGTGGAGTTTTCGAAACCCTCACCGGAATTCTGGCCGATCGACCCCGCTCCCGCGGATTGGAGGAAGGGTTCCTGAAATGCCCATGGCCTCGGGGCATTGACTGTTGCGCGCATGACCCCAGATTCGCCCTGGCCGCGGCTCGCGCTCTATGGCACTCTGTCGTTGCCGGAATCTGGTCCTGCCGTACGTCGGCGCACCTCAAAAAAAGGCCTCGATTTTTCCTGTCTGGCAAAACCTCCTAGTCTGAATTGCCGTGAGGAGTTGCAATGCTGTTACGGCAACTGCTTTTAATTGCAAGCACCGGGGTACTAGCATGAGGCTTGTCCCTTTGAAGGCCCCCCAAGGCCCGTATCGACGCTCGTGAGGTCCCTCTGCTGTCAATCAACCGAGTCGAAGTTCTAGCATCTGGTCCTCGGGTCTATCGAGGGCGACCTCCTCGCAATCTCCAGCCAACTCCCGTCCACATGCGGACACACCTACACTCAATTCCCGTTGCTTCAGCGCCAAGAAAGCCCTATCTTATCGCTAGAAGTGCTTGTCCTAGAAACCTTTCACTTGGGATCAGGTCCAACGGTGCCATCCATGCGGCCAGGGGAACAACTCAGAGAACTTCGGAATCGGTTGGGAGTTACGACACGCGAAGTAGAGGAATTCAGCCGCACGATCGCCGAAGATCGCCAGAACGAGGAATTCTACATCTCCAATGCCTGGCTCACTCAGCTTGAGAACAAGAACTCGATTCCCAGCATCTACAAGCTTTATAGCTTGAGCGTCATTTACCGCACGAAATTCAATGATTTACTCGCAGTTTTCGGCATCGACCTCGCCGCCACGTCGCGCTATCAGCTTGCGCTGCCCCTTCAGAATACACATCTCACAGCCTTCGAATCGCTCGATCCCGAAAAGGCCGTAACGTTCCCGGTGCGATTTGACAAGAGTTTCAATCTGGAATCAACCAGCTTGATTTCCCGCATGGTTGAGGTGTGGGGTGAAGTCCCCATCGCATTGATTCAAAAGCTGGATGTCCGCCATTGCCAGTATGGCTATATCGGCGTGGACGATTACTCGATGTATCCGCTGCTGCGCCCGGGATCCTTCGTTCAGATCGACAGTCATTCCGGACGGGTGCAGGCGTCGGAATGGCGCACGGAGTTCGATAGGCCCATATATTTCATAGAGTTACGGGATGGCTACGCCTGCTCGTGGGCCGAAGTACGAGGCTCACAGATCACGCTGATCCCGCACCCCTTGTCGGGATGCCCCATACGCCAATTCGCCTATCCCTCGGAAGCGGAGATCATCGGACAGGTGACCGGAGTGGCTATGCGCCTAGCGCCACCGGCTGCGAATGGAGACGAGACTCCAAAATTGCCAAAGCGATCTTGAAGGTTGAAAACAGAAACTGCGCTGAAAGAGGATCGCTTTCCACCGGAACTGCCACTCGATAGGGTTCCAGTTTCCTCCACGCTGTCAGGAAATCCAGTGGGCTCGTGTGGGTGGAAGACATGTACCCGTCCATTTGGTCGACTAGGTCCTCGAGCGAGCTCCCCAATAGGTTCCTGAATGCTTCTCGATGGCAGTCCGCCATCGCCTCGCAAGCCACTTCCTGCGAATAGCGGGAAGCTAGGCCGTCGTGGTAATACAGTCCCGTGTTGTAATCGCGCATGGAAGCCAGATAGATCAACCGGTCGAGAGGCCGGGGATAGCCGGACAGCGAGCGCCGGCGGAAATCGTCCGCGGCCTGCTGGACATCCATCCGTCTTGGAAGAGAAGGCACGAGGAGTTCGAGCTTTTATCAGCGCCCAGGACGGATGACAGCCTGTTGGGTAGCCGGCACCACATACGCCGGGGTTAGGAATGCCAGAGATCTCTCGGAAATAGCGCAAACTCGGTTTGCGATTGCCGCTGTCGAAGCCACCATTCGCGGCGCCGCGTACGGTCCGCCCAGATACACCGAAACTTGCAGTGCGCGGCACGCAAGTAACAGTAGGGCGAAGTCGAATCCGAGGGAAATTTCCGTCCCCAGACTCAGGCCCGCATAAAACCGCGCCGAACCGAGGTGGAAACTCTTAAGATCGTTCACTTCCTGCCGAACCCGGCGAATCCACGAAAGCACCACCAGCTTGCGTTCGGACATGAACATCTCGCGAATGCCCTGCGAAGATTGCGATTCTACGTAGATCAAGTCCGTTCGATCGAAGATTCGCGCGACCATCTCTGCCGGTAGCAAACCCGCCTGCAGAGAGCTGAGCGCTTGCTTCGCCTTCACCATCGCGTCCGAGCTGCCCTCAACGCGCTTGCGCAACGCAAGCGAAGCCAGGGACACCCCAAGGCCCAGCGCGATCGCTATAAATGAGATCAACTGCGTCACAGTCGCTCCACCTTTACAAGATTTGCACCCGCCGTACTCACCATTCCTCGAGTCCTGGATGCGAGACCGTCGTAATCATCGTCGGACTTAATACTAGCCTTGGGAACCGGATTAGGTATATAGGACCAAAGTGCTACCAGCCAAACCGACAGCGAAGCAAGATACGAGAGCTGTTGCGTGAATGTCCACGCAGATTGGAAACCCGGTCCTTCGTAATTTCGCACGGCCAGCACCGCGAGCGTCACAGCAACTGCTTGGCCATAACCGAGCATCATTCCTTTCAGGTTCCTCCCAGCCGGAATGGCATAATAGGCCATTACCTGAATAATAACAATTAAGAGCACTCCCTGAACGGCCAAAAAATACTGTTGTGCTCGCGTGAATATCGCACGCGCCGCGCCGCTGCTCGGCGCAATGATCGGGTAGACAACCGCGAACACCGTCACGGCGGCCAGGAGCGTGTAACTCGCGACCCTCGCGAATTTCTCGGCCCCTGCGTAGGGCGAAAGGCCGTGCCGGAAAATTTCAAGCGCAATGCCGCATCCCAGCAATAGGCTCATGAAACCCGCATACCAACTCCATTTATCAGCAATCGGGAATTTCGTTACATGTGCCAGGAAAAATGTGGCATCTGCAAGGAACAGGCTGAGGATATATATATAGAAATTCGGATATCGCGAAAGGAGCTTTGCGCGGGCGCCTCGGTATAGCACCAGTGCTTCGAACAAAATGCCGACGACCCAAATTATCGAACTAGCCATAAGGCACACCCGCCTATAAGGAGACGAATGCTAACACAAACAACGCGGGGGCGAGCTGGAACTTTCCCCCTGCTTGCTTTAGCACTCAACCCCAAATAATCGGGCGTAACCGTATGGCAGACAACAACCTACGAAAGGGCCGTTAGAGAGTCCCCCCGACCCCCTGTGGGCTTCTCAAGACCTTACGCCACTCCACCGTCCGGATTGCCCGGCATTGGACGGGTTCCCTGGAATGCCACTCCACCGTCCGGATTGCCCGGCATTGGACGAGTCCCCTGGAACGCCACTCCACCGTCCGGATTGCCCGGCATTGGACGAGTCCCCTGCATTACCCGTTGCTGCAACACCGAGATCGAGCCCGAGGCTTGGCTGGACGTCAGCAATACAGCTCCGCACACAACCGTCAGCACAAGCCCGAAATATCTGAGTTTCATAGTCTCTCCTTAAGGATTTGGGGCCCAAAACAGCACGGTAAAAGTACTGATGGTAGGGGGTAGGTACCACGACAGACGAAACCCGCTTGGACTGCGACGCAAAACCTCGATTACTCTCAAGTACATATCTCGCATTCACGCTCGCCCGCCATTTTGCAATTGCTTGGCAAAGCCTTCGCCTGCCCTCTGGGCAATCCTCACCCAGGCGAAACACCGCTAACGAATTGGAACCATTGCGGAACATACTGATGGTGCTCATCAAGAATTCGCGCTAAACAATGTATTCAGGCAGGGTGTGCCGGTGATCTTGGATGGCTGATATCAGTTCTTTTTCAAACTCGTCGAACCTCGCCCCGGACGCGTTTCGGGAAAACCTGCGCAAGCTGGACCGCCGCCAGTGGTGGCTCTGGTCTTCGGCTGTGCTGGTTCTCGTACTGCTTACCATCGCCGTCGCGTCGCTTGCTTTCCCCGCGATGCTTGACACGCAGACCGTCGAGCACGATTTCTACTCCTTCTATTTGAATCAAGCGGTACGAGCGCTTGTGGGCATCGTGCTGGTCTTCGCCGTCTACGTGGTCTATCAGCAGACCATGATCATCCGGATGCGCAACACCCTGGCCGACCAGATTCAAAATCTCGCCAAGGTCCAGACGCTCACAGACGAAGTCTACAAACTCGCCGCTCTTGACCAACTGACCGGCCTTTACAATCGCCGCTCGGGCGAGCAGCGCCTGGCCGAAGAGATCAGTCGCGCCGTGCGCCACGAACGCCCGCTCACGATCCTGCTCGCCGACCTCGATGGCCTGAAACAAATCAACGATCGCCTCGGCCACGCCGCTGGCGATCTGGTTCTGAAGGGATTCTCAGAGCGCCTGCGTAAAGCGATTCGCGGCTCCGATCTGGCGGTCCGCCTGGGCGGCGAC
>DATNKM010000112.1:0-19457 GCA_035603395.1 Candidatus Acidiferrales bacterium | reverse complement strand
GCTGATGCTCGGGTTCATGAACCGCGAGGCGCTGGCGAAAACGCAGGAGACGGGCTTCGTCACGTTCTGGAGCCGCTCGCGCAAGAAACTCTGGATGAAGGGCGAAACCAGCGGGCAGCGGCTGGTGCTGCGCGAAATGCGCGTGGATTGCGACCGCGACGCGCTGCTGGTGCGCGCGGAGCTCGACGGCGGTGCGGTCTGCCATGAAGGCTATCGCAGCTGTTTCTTTCGCCAGATGGACCGCGCAGGCGAAGCGAAGGTTGTGGCCGAGCAGGTCGTCACGCCCGAGGAACTCTACGGCAAAGGGAAAAAATTATGAGCAAGCTGAGGCTGGGAATCCCGAAGGGCAGTTTGCAGGACGCGACCGTGGAACTTTTCGCCAAAGCCGGCTGGCGCATTTCCGTCAGCTCGCGCAGCTACTATCCGGGTATCGACGATTTTGAAATCGAATGCATGATGGTGCGCGCGCAGGAAATGGCGCGGTATGTGGAAAGCGGCGCGCTCGATGCCGGGCTCACCGGCAAGGACTGGATTCTCGAAACCGGCGCGGACGTCGAGGAAGTGATCGAGCTCGTCTATTCGAAGACGAGCTTCGGCCGCGTGCGCTGGGTGCTGGCGGTGGCCGAAGATTCGCCGATGCAGAGCGTCAAAGACCTCGAAGGCAAAGTGATCGCGACCGAAGCCGTGAAATTGACCGAGCGTTATCTGGCGAAGCATGGCGTAAAGGCCAGTGTGGAATTTTCCTGGGGCGCCACGGAAGTGAAAGTGCCGCAGCTGGCGGATGCGATCGTGGAAGTCACCGAAACCGGGTCGTCGCTGCGCGCCAATCGCCTGCGCGTGGTCGATACGCTGCTGGAATCGGCCACCTGGTTGATTGCGAACCGCGCGGCGCGAAAAGACCCCTGGAAACACGAAAAAATCACGCACATGGCCATGCTGCTCGACGGCGCGATCAAAGCGACCAGCCGCGTCGGATTGATGCTCAACGTGCGCAAGGACGATCTTGAAAAGGTTCTCGGCGCGCTGCCCGCGCTGCGCAATCCGACGATTTCGCAGTTGAGCGACGCCGGATGGCTCGCGATCAATACGATCGTGGAGGAAAAAACCGTGCGCGAGCTGATTCCCAAGCTGAAGGCGGCGCGCGCCGAGGGAATCGTGGAATACCCGCTGAACAAGGTCGTGTACTGATGCGCGTTCTTCCTCTGACCGACGCCACTGCGCGCAAAGTGCTCGGCTCGCGCGGAGCGGTGAGCCGCGATGCCGAGCGCGTGGCCGCACGCATCATTGCGGATGTGCGGCGGCGCGGCGACCAGGCTCTTTTTGCCTGGACGAAGCGGTTCGATCGCATCGCGCTAGGGCCGCGCAGTGTGTGGGTTTCCGGCGCGGAGCTGGCCGCGGCGCGCAAGAATGTGTCGCGCGATTTTCTTGCCGCCATCGAGCACGCCGCGCGGAATATTCGCGCCGTGGCGCGCCGGCAGAAGCCGCAGGAATGGTCGGTTGAGGTGGAACCAGGAGTGCGCGCGGGTCAGAGCGTCCGCGCGATCGATTCCGCGGGATGCTACGTGCCGGGCGGACGATTTTCACTGGTTTCGACTCTGTTGATGACGGTGATTCCCGCGCAGGAAGCGGGCGTGCGTGAAATCATCGTCGCCAGCCCGCAACCCGGGCCGGCGGTGCTGGCCGCGGCCGCTCTCCTGGGCGTGCGCCGCGTGGCGCGCATCGGCGGCGCGCAGGCGATTGCGGCGCTGGCGTATGGCACGCGCTCGATTCCGCACGTGGCGAAAATCTGCGGGCCGGGCAATCGGTTTGTCACCGCTGCGAAAAAGCTGGTCAGCCACGATTGCTCGATCGACATGCTCGCCGGACCCACGGAAGCACTGGTTTTCGCCGATCGCGGCGATCCGCGCTTCATCGCCGCGGACCTGATCGCGCAGGCCGAGCACGATCCGGACGCGATTTCGATTTGCGTGACCACGTCGGCGCCACTGGCTCGCGGCGTCGCGGCGGAAATCGACAAACAGCTCGCGGGATTGCCCAGGACGAATCTCGCGCGCCGTTCGCTGGCGGCGAACGGCGCGATTCTGGTGGCGCGCGGTATCGGGGCCGCTGCACGGTTCGTGAATCAATTCGCGCCCGAGCATCTGAGTCTCGTTTTCAAGAATGGGGCCCCGGCGGAGCTGATCGAATCGGCCGGCAGCATTTTCGTCGGGCCGTATAGCGCGCAAACGTTTGGCGATTACGCCACGGGCACAAATCACGTGCTGCCGACCGGCGGTGTGGCGCGCACGCGCGGAGGGCTTTCGACGGCCGACTTCGTGAAATGCATCAGCGTGCAGGAAGTTTCACGCGCGGGCGTGAAGCGATTGGCGCCAGTCGCTGCGGAATTCGCCCGCGCCGAAGGGCTCGAGGGCCACGCCCGGTCGGTTGAGGTGCGCGAATGAGCGACGCTGCGATTCGTGTTCGCCGCGCCGTCGAGCGCATGCGTCCGTACAATCCGCCGCTCGAGGGCCGCACGGACAAGTTGCGACTGGATTTCAACGAAAATCCGATCGGCTGCTCGTCGGCCGTACGGCGCGCGCTCGCGAAGCTGAGTTCTGCGTCGATTTCGGCCTACCCCGAGCAGGAAACCGTTCGGCGCAAAGCCGCGCGGCATTTTGGCGTGCGCCCGGAGGAGCTGTTGCTGACCAACGGCACGGACGAGGCACTCAGCCTGGTCGTGAACACGTTTGTCGAGCCCGGCGAAACTGTGCTGCTGGTCGAGCCGACCTACGCGATGTACCGGTTTTATTCCGAGCTTGCAGGCGCGCGAGTCGCGGCACCGCGCTACGACGACGAGATGTGTTTCACGTGGAACAACGTGCTGGCCGAGCTGCGGAAGGCGCCGCGCGTGTTCTTTTTGCCGAATCCGAATAGCCCGACCGGCAACCTTCTCTCAAAACCGGAATTGCAGCGAATCCTGAAAGCTGCTCCGCGCACAATGGTCGTGATCGACGAAGCGTATTTCGAATTTTCCGGAGTCACGGTGATTCCGTGGATCCGGCGGCACAGGAACCTGATCGTCACGCGCACGTTTTCGAAGACCTGCGGCCTCGCCGGGCTGCGCCTGGGCTGCATTTTCACGAACAGCGAGCTGGCCGCCACGATGCGCAAGGCGCAATCGCCCTACCCCGTGAACGCCGCAGCTCTAGCTGCGTCCGAAGCGGCGATCGCGGACCGCGCGTTTATCGCGCGAACCGTGCGTGCGGTGAAACAAAGCCGCGTGGAATTCGCGCGTGGCATGGAAAAGCTCGGCGTGAAGTGTTTCCCAAGCGCGGGGAATTTTGTACTCGCGTATTTCGGCAGGCGCGCGAAGCCAATCGTGTTCGCGCTGGCGAGCAAAGGCATTCTCGTCCGCGACCGCTCGAGCGATTTCGGCGGAGAAGGCTACGTGCGCGTCACCCTCGGCACCGTGGCGCAGACGCGGCGCCTGCTGCGCGAATTGAAGGCGATCCTATGAGAAAAGCGGCGCTCGAAAGAATCACCAAGGAAACGGACATCCGTCTGAAGCTGAACCTTGATGGCCGCGGCAAATCGAAGATCACGACGGGCGTGCGATTCTTCGATCATATGCTCGAACAAATTGCGCGCCACGGTGGCATGGATCTCGATCTCGTGGCGCGCGGCGACCTGGAGGTGGACCAGCACCACACGGTCGAGGACGTCGGCATCGCGCTGGGCGAAGCGGTGAAAAAGGCCCTCGGCTCCAAGCGAGGAATTCTGCGCGCGGGATATTTTCTGATGCCCATGGACGATTGCCTCGCCGCCGCCGCGCTGGATTTTTCCGGCCGCGCCTACTGCGTCTGCAGCTTCAAGATCTCCGCCCCGCGCGTGGGCGATTTCCAGACCGAGCTGATGGAGGATTTTTTTCGAGCATTCGCGCACGCAGCCGCGGCCAACGTTCACCTGAAATTAGTGTACGGCCGCTCATCCCACCACCAGGTGGAATCCATCTTCAAAGCCTTTGCGAAGGCGATGCGTTTCGCCATTACGCGCGACAAGCAGCTGCGCCGCGTGCTGCCTTCCACGAAGGGGCTGCTATGAAAATCGCGATCGTGGATTACGGAGCGGGAAATTTGCCGTCGGTCGAGCGCGCCCTGCTGAAGCTCGGCGTCGAAACAGAGCGCGCCATCGAGCCGCGTCAGCTCGAATCAGCAGAAGCGATCGTGCTGCCGGGCGTAGGCCATTTTGCCGCGTTCGTAGCGGGGCTGCGCGAGCGCAATTTGACCGGGGCGCTGCGAGCCGCATTCGACGCGGGTAAGCCGATGCTCGGAATCTGCCTGGGACTACAGGCCATGTTCGCGGCCAGCGACGAAGCGCCGGGCGGCGCCGGCCTCGCATTTTTTCCTGAGCAGGTGCGCGCCCTACCGACGAACGTGAAATCACCGCACATCGGCTGGAACCAATTGCGGCAAACGCGCGAAAGCTCGCTGTTACGCGGGATCCCCAGCGATGCCTATTTTTACTTCGCGCATTCGTTCGCGGCGCCGGCCACCGCCGAGCCCACGGTAGCCGCGTGTGACCACGGTTTCCCATTCGCAGCGGTGATCGAGTGCGGCAGCGTGCGCGGCGTGCAATTTCATCCCGAAAAATCCGGGGAGATCGGCGCGCAAGTCCTGCGCAATTTCGTGGAATCGATTCAATGACTCTCGCCCGCAGAATCATTCCCTGCCTCGACGTCGACGCCGGCCGCGTCGTCAAAGGCGTCGAGTTCGAGGGCCTCCGCGATATGGGCGATCCAGCCGAACTCGGCGCGCGCTACAACCGCGAAGGCGCCGACGAACTCGTCGTGCTCGACATCAGCGCGTCCGTCGAGGGCCGCGCCACTTTTCTCGACACGATTCGCCGCGTCGCCGAGCAGCTTAACATTCCACTTACCGCGGGGGGCGGCATCCGGAAAATGGAGGACGGCCGCGCCGTGCTGCGCGCGGGCGCGGACAAGGTGACGGTCAACACCGCCGCCGTCGAGCGCCCCGAACTGATCTCGGAACTGTCGCAGCAATTCGGTGCGCAGGCCGTGGTGCTCTCGCTCGACGTGAAGCGCAAGGGCGATTCGTGGGAAGCTTACACGCGCGGCGGTCGCGACGCGACCGGACTCGACGCCGCAAAGTGGGCTGCTGAAGCCGTTCAGCGCGGCGCGGGAGAAATTCTGCTCACGTCGATCGATCGCGACGGCACGTGCAGCGGATTCGATTGCGAGCTCACGGCGAGAATCGCGCAGACGGTTCCCGTGCCGGTGATCGCCTCGGGCGGCGCAAGCACCTTCGAAGATTTTCTCGCCGTCTATACCGAAGGCCGCGCGGATGCGGCGCTCGCCGCGTCGATCTTTCATCAGGAAACGCGCTCCATCGCCGCAATGAAAAAATTCCTCGCCGAGCGCGGCGTGCCGATCCGCCTCAGCCGCTAAGCCGATGAGTGAAGCCCGATCCGTCGCCTACAATCTCACCCAATGATCATCCCCTGCATCGATCTTCAAGGCGGCAAAGCCGTGCAGCTCGTGCGCGGCCGACGCCGCGCTCTTGCCGTCGATGACGTCCTCGGTCTGCTCGACCGCTTTCGCGACTATCCCGTCCTGCACGTGATCGATCTCGACGCGGCCATGCGCACCGGCTCGAATGCGCGATGGATCCAGCGCCTCTGCCGCAGCGCCAAAAGGGAAGTTCGCGTCGGCGGCGGTATTCGCACCGTCGCCCGCGCGGCGAAAGTTCTGTCCTGGGGCGCGAAGAAAATCATCATCGGCAGCGCCGCATTTCGTGAAGGCAAGGTCGATCGCGAATTTCTCAGCGCCCTCGCAAAGCGCGTAGGCAAGCAGCAGGTGCTCGTAGCGATCGACACCGAAGGCGGTCGCATCGTCGTCCGAGGCTGGCGCGAAAAGCTCAAGCTACGCCCCGCCGAAGTGATCCCCAATTTGGAGCCCTACTGCGGAGGTTTCCTTTCCACCTTCGTCGACAACGAAGGCACCATGAAAGGCACCGATCTCCGCTGGTTCCGCCAGCTCCACGATGTAACAAAATTACCCATCACCGCCGCCGGCGGCATCCGGACCATGCGCGAGGTCAATGCCCTCGAAAGGGCTGGAATGGACGCCGCGGTAGGCATGGCCATCTATACGGGCGTCCTAGCCTCAGACAAAACCGGCCTCGGCCGCAAGCGAAAGAACCGAGCCTAATCGCGGCCTGCACGATCGGTCCCCGCATCCCGACCTGTACCACACCGTTGTAAGCCCCGGGGATGATCTCCCATATGCTAATGATACTAAATATCTTATGGACTAGCCTGTACCGAAGTACAGGTTTGCAACCTGAACTTTGGTACCAGTGGATTGAGAATCCTGCTCTATGGGCCAGTGCGCCCCCTCCTCGTACCTTTGTGTTCGTCAGCAGCTGTCCGCCGACAGGCTCCGACCGCAAGGGGCTCTTAGAACGGGGGAAATCAAGATGCAAACTGAGGGAATTCGCAAAACCGCACTGAGCCTGATTATCGTACTGGCTACCTCGTTAAGCTTCTGCCGTCCGCTCGCAGCCCAGCACGTCATCACCAACCTGCCGCACTTCACGGAATCGGGCGAAAACCCGGTCAGTTTCATGCGCCCGCACTATTCAGTCTTCACGCCCGACCCGTCCACCGTGGCGGCTACCACTCCCGGCGCGCCGCCGACCACGGCCTTCAACCCGACGCAGATTCGCCACGCATACGGCTTCGACCTGGTCAGCAATCAGGGCGCGGGACAGACGATCGGGATCGTGGACGCCTACGACGATCCGAACGCAGAAGCCGATCTCGGCGTGTTCGACCAGCAGTACGGCCTCGCCGCGTGCAGCAGTTCCAACGGCTGCTTCCGCAAGGTGTACTCCACCGGAAAAGCCCCGGTCTCGAACGCGAACTGGGCCATGGAAATCGCGCTGGACGTGGAGTGGGCGCACGCCATCGCCCCGAAAGCCACCATCGTGCTGGTCGAAGCCCCGTCGAACAGCCTCAGCGACCTGGTGAACGGCGCAGTGATAGCCGTCCGGAACGGCGCCTCGGTCGTGTCCATGAGCTGGACCGTCTCGGAATTTTCCTCCGAATCGAGCATGGACAAGAATTTCGTCACCAACGGCGTCACGTTTCTCGCAGCCTCGGGCGACGCCGGCACGGGCGTCGCTTACCCCGCCGCATCGCCGGACGTGATCGGCGTGGGCGGCACTTCGCTGACGCTCACCGCGAGCGGCGCCTACCAGAGCGAGACGGCGTGGAGCGGCAGTGGCGGCGGGCTCAGCGTTTACGAGCGCGAGCCGTCCTTCCAGGCGCAACTCCCCATCGCCAACGATTCGCGTGGCTATCGCGGCAGCCCGGATGTCTCCTACAACGGAAATCCAGGCATGGGCTACGCGGTTTATAATTCGATCGGCGTCAGCGGCTACTCAGGCTGGTTCCAGGTCGGCGGCACCAGCGCCGGCACCCCGCAGTGGGCTGCGCTCGTTGCCATCAGCAATTCCCTGCGAGTGGCCGCGCGGAAATCGAATCTTTCCGGCACAGACACCACGCTCTACACGATCGCAAAGTCGGCGCTAAGCTCCGATTTCCACGCCGTCAACTCGGGCACGAACGGCTCTTGCGGCACGATGTGCACTGCCGGCGCCGGGTATGACTACGTCACCGGCCTCGGCACGCCGCAAGCCAGCGCGCTGATCGCCGCACTAGTAGCCCAGAAGTAAGCCCACGACGAAGCAACGTATCGCTTCTCTCAGGAAACGGCCCGCCTGCCCAACCGCAGACGGGCCGTCTCACGTAGCGCCGATTTTTCCAAAGACATGTCGAAGGTCAGCTGCCCGCGTTTTTAGTCCCGTCTCTGGCAGGGTCATGACCTGTGCGATAGAACACAGCGTCATCACCACCCACACGAGCACACTTTGAGAAGCTTGCGGATAGAAGCTCCCACGCCCCATCCCCTCGACGTGCCGAAGAGGCCCTACCGAAAACGAATCACCGCAAGATGCCGGGAGCCCCGATGACCGATCTGTTGGATTTGGCAGTGATGGCGCACGGCGGACTCGATCGCTGGAACAAAGTAAACTCGGTAAGAGTCGCCGCATCAATCACCGGGGCGATTTGGTTCGTCAAGGGTAAGGGCGACGCTCTGAAGAACGTCGTCATGACGATTGATACCAGGAAAGAGCGGCTCACGACCGACTTCCTTGATCAGGACAAGCGCACCGTCTTCGAGTCGGCTCGTATCGTGATCGAGAAAACGGACGGCACGTTGATCGACGCGCGCAACGATCCGGAGAAATCCTTCCAGGGACAGAAGAGGGAGACGCCGTGGGACGACATCTACGTTGACGGTTTGCTCCGCAGGCACGACTACACGGTCGATATCCTCGGCGGAGCGAGGGGTCTCAACTACGCCTCGGAGTACCGCGATGTCGACGGGATCATCATCCCGACCAAACGCCGAATTTACGCGTATGAGGGGGACGATCGACTCGTGAAGGAACCCTTGCTCGTTGCCATCGACATGGGCGAAATCACCCTGACGTAGTCGCCTAGTCTTGTCCCACCTTTGGTTTTTCGTTACACCGCACACGCCTGCCCGTCGCGCGAGTTCGCCCCATGGTGTATAGTTTTTGAAGGCGCGGCCATCGTATACGCCAGGTTGCAATCGCATCGGGCCACTTCGAATTGCTTTGCGCCGTTTTCTCCCAAGACATGAAAAAGCCATTGCAGGTAATGAAATTCGGCGGTACGTCCGTGGGCGACGCAGCCTGTATCACGCGCGTGGCTCAAATTGTATGCGACGCTGCGGCCGAAGGCCCGATCGTCGCGGTCGTTTCGGCGATGAGCGGTGTCACCAATCGCCTGATCGAATCAGCGAGTCTTGCCTCGGCGGGCGAACTCAAGCTCGCGGAAACCGTGTTCGCGTCGCTACGCCAGCAGCACGAAACGGCGCTCGGCACACTGATCCAGGACGAATTCAAGCGCAAGCAGGTATCCACGTGCCTGGCGAAAATTTTCGATGAAGGCGAGCGTCTTTGCCGCGGCACCGCACTGCTCCGCGAACTCACTCCGCGCACGCTCGATGCGATTTCCTCTCTCGGTGAGCGGCTTTCGGCGCCCATGGTGTCCGGGGCGCTCACCGAACTCGGTAGCCGCAGCGAACCTGTCGAAGCCACCGAATGCATCGTCACGGACGCCGTGCACAACGGTGCCGATCCGCGCATGGACGAGACGCGCGAGCATTGCGAAAAACGCCTGCGACCGCTGCTGGATCAGGGGATCGTGCCGATCGTCACGGGATTTATCGGCGCCACTGCCGATGGCGTGCTCACCACGCTCGGCCGCGGCGGCTCCGATTACTCGGCCACGATTTTGGGCGCGGCGCTGGGCGCGGCGGAAGTGATTATCTGGACCGATGTCGACGGCGTGATGACCGCGGATCCGCGGCTGGTTCCCGAGGCGCGCACCATCGCGGAGATTTCCTATCGCGAGGCCAGCGAGCTCGCGTATTTCGGCGCGAAGGTGCTGCACCCGAAAACGCTTCACGCGGTCTCGCAGGCGAAGATTCCGGTTTGGATCCGGAACAGCTTCGCGCCCGAGCGTACGGGAACGAAAATCACCCCGCGCGGCCGCACCAACGGTGGCGGCGTGAAAGCCTTGACCGCGATTCGTGACGTGGCGCTGATTACCGTGGGCGGCCCGGGAATTGTCGGCTTGCCGGACGTGGTCGGCCGCACCTTCTCCACGACGGCGGAAGTGCATGCCAACATCCTGCTGATTTCTCAATCGTCGTCGCAGAACGATATCTGCTTCATCGTCGCCGCGCCGGACGCCAAGCGCACCGTCGAAGCGCTGCGCAAGGAGTTCGCGCAGGACGTCGCCCACGAAAAGGTCGAGCACATCACCGTGGACACCACGATCGCGATCGTCGCCGTTGTGGGCGAAAACATGCGTGGCACTCCAGGTGTCGCCGGGCGCACGCTCAGCGCCGTCGGCCGCGACAATGTGAACATCATCGCCATCGCACAGGGCTCGTCGGAATCGAATATTTCCTTTGTCGTCTCGGAAAAAGAAATGAAGGCGGCGCTGGCGGCGACGCACCGCGAGTTCGGGCTGGCGGGAGCGAAAGCCAAGGTTTCCTGAAATGAGGGAGAAGACCGCGCGCGCAACGGAAAAGGCCGTGCAGCGCTGCATCGACGCGGCCTGCGGCGCTACCTTCGGCCTGCGCGAGCGCATCTACGTCTGCCCACGCTGCGGCGGCACACTCGAAATTGAAGCTCATCCGCAGGCGTTGCGCAATGCGACAGGCGATCCAGCTTCGTTGCGTAAGCGTTGGGCGGCGCGCGCTGCCTCGCACGATCCCATCGACGGGAGCGGTGTCTGGCGCTATCGCGAAATGTTGCCGTTCGATGAGCCCATTCCCTTCGTCACCCTCTTCGAAGGCAATACCCCGCTTTATCACGGTCCGCGCTCGGCAAGATATTGCGCGCTCGACGATCTGCGGCTGAAACATCAGGGCTGCAATCCCACCGGCTCGTTCAAAGATACGGGCATGAGCGCGGCCATCACGCAGGCCGTGGTGCTCGGCGCGAAAACAGCAGTCTGCGCGAGCACGGGGAACACCTCCGCGAGCCTTGCTGCCTACGCGGGGCGCGCCGGGTTGCAGGCCGCGGTGCTGCTGCCGCGCGGGCAAATCAGCGCGGGAAAATTGGCGCAGTCGCTCGACTACGGCGCGCTGGTCTGCGAGATCGACGGAAATTTCGACGACTGCATGCGCCTGATTCAGGAACTGGGCGACGATCCATCCATCTACGTCGCAAATTCGATCAACCCATTTCGCATCGAGGGGCAAAAAACCGTCGCATTCGAACTAATGGAACAGTGCCTGTGGCAAGTGCCGGATCACATCGTGGTGCCCGGCGGCAACATGGGCAATAGCTCCGCGCTCGGCAAGGGATTTCAAGAGCTGCTCGATCTGGGATTGATCAATCGCTTGCCGAAATTGAGCGTGATCCAGGCGGAAGGCGCGGCGCCCGTCGCGCGGCTGTTCGCCACGCTCGATATTCAGCAGGCTGAAGGCGGAGACAATTTGCCCGCCGCGATGGCGCCCGTGGAAAATCCGCGCACGCTTGCCACCGCCATCAAAATTGGCGCGCCAGTATCGTGGAAGAAAGCGTTGCGCGCGGTCCTGCGCTCCGGCGGCGAAGTGATCGCGGTGACCGAGCAGGAAATCGCCGACGCGAAGGCCATGATCGGCCGCGACGGCATCGGATGCGAGCCGGGCTCGGCTACGACCGTGGCGGGAATCAAGAAACTCGTCGCCGCAGGGAAAATTCGCGCGGATGAAAACGTGATCGCGGTGCTGACCGGCCACATGTTGAAAGATACGGACTACGTAAGCCATTATCATCACGGCACCCTGGCCATCGATACCGGCGCGCCGGACGGCTCGTCGTCGAAGCCAATTCACGGCGCGTTTGCGAACACGCCCGCGCGTGTGGCCGCCAATAAATCTGCGATACTCTCTGCGATGGAAAAGCGGCGGTAGCGGCGCTTCGCGATCTGTCGACTTAAATGACCTCCGCCCGGCAAAGCTCGTTTGAGGTTCGTGTCCCCGCTTCCACTGCGAATATGGGCGCGGGATTTGACTGCCTGGGGCTCGCGCTGGAAATGTATTTGAGCGTCCGAGCCACGGTGCTTTCCAAACCCGGCGGCCGCGCGCGCGTTCGCGGCCGCGGCGTGCATGGCACGGCGGAGCTGCCCAGCGATCCCGACCAAAATTTGATTGCCCGCGCCATGCGCTTTACCGCCGACCGCGAGGGATTTTCGCTGCCGCGCGTGCGCATCGCGGTGCAGAACGAAATTCCCGTCGCCGGCGGCCTGGGCAGCAGCGCCGCGGCCACCGTCGCCGGCATTGCGCTGGGATTTGCGGTAACCGGCCGCCCGGTTAACAAAGACGCGACGCTGCGTTACGCCACCGAGATGGAGGGCCACCCCGACAACGTCGCCGCAGCGCTGCTGGGAGGAATGGTGGTCACCTTCAGCCGTTCCGACGGTTCGGTGGTGGCGGTGCGCAAGGACTGGCCGAAGGTGATTCGCCTGATCGTAGTGACGCCCAACGTGAAACTGGAAACGAAAAAATCGCGCGCCGTGTTACCGGTCAGCGTGCCGCGCGCCGACGCCGTCTTCAATCTGCAACGGTCCGCGCTCTTCGTCGCTGCGCTCGATGATCGCCGCTACGATCTATTGTGGGACGCCATGCAGGACCGCCTGCACCAATCCGCGAGGCAAACGCTGATTCCCGGTCTGGCCGAAGCGCTCGCACTTCCGCGCATGCCGGGTCTGCTGGGAATCGCGCTCAGCGGGGCCGGCCCAAGCGCCATTGCGCTGGCCACCGGACGCTACGACGAAATTGGGAAAGCCATCGCGCGCTGCTTCGAAAAAAACAACATGGCGCCGACGATTCGCCATCTGGAAGCCGCGCAGGAAGGCCTTAACTCCACGCAGAAGTATGGCCCACTGAAGTAACGGGCCGCCCGGTTCACCCGGCCGCCGACGGGTGGCGCGCTCAGGCCTTGCGCCTCCTGCGCACAGAAGCGACCGCAAAGACCGCAACCAAGAACAACAGTCCTGTAGCGAGCAACATGCCCGATCCAGGTTCCGGAACCGTGACCGGGGGTATTGGGGCAGGAGACGTTGGTACTCCGCCCACGATTGGATACACCGGCGGCGGAATAATTCCGCCTCCCGGCGGCGACCCGGACGAACTGGGTGTACCGGGCGCGCCTCCCACCGGTGGAATCAGCGGAAATCCTGGCGACGGCGGATAATTCCCGGCGAAAAGGATCGGCGCCTCGGCCGCAGCCAGCACATCCGCCGGAGGCTGCTCGGGCGAAACCGGCGCCACGGGAGTCGCCGACAATCGATTTCCGCACCGTGTCCGCGCTTCATGCGCTCCATCGGAAATCAGCTTCTCGCCCTTGTGAATCACCAGCGCCCTCGTCGTCCAAAAAACGCGGTCGCCTAGCCGGTAGGAGACATACATGGGGCGATCCGCATCCTGACGAACAACATGCGCGTTCTCGAGGTTGAAATCCGCGTAGTGCGCGGCCACCACCGGATCATGAAGAAGGGCGGTTTTCAGCTCTTGCGGGTTTACGGCACCGCCCGGGATCACTGAATAAGGGTAGAGAGGCCGGCCTTGCAGAGTGCGGCCTGCTGCGAGATCGGAGCTTGCGCCGTCGTTCGCGTTAGCGGAAGCCAAGGCAGCGTCTGCCTGCGCTCGCATCGCCATCGTGGCGTGCTCCCAGAGGATGCGATGGCGCACCTGAAAAGTCAGCTGCGTGGCAAGTGCGGCGCACACCAGCGCCACAATATAGACTGACGCCGAAACACAAACTCTACTGCGCAATATGCCCCCTGCGGATTTGACGAGTGAAATCCAATGCCCCTGGGCGAGGCAGGCGGACTTGCCCACATAATCTAATGCAAATGCCGTGCCAGGTACCAGCACTGATTCCACGTGGCAGGGTGCGTCCGAGGAAGGTACTGGGCGGGCTGGAGGGAGTTCTATTACCAGTAATGTGCAACTATTTTCGCTACCGCGGCCACGCGGGGAACCCAGTTATGGTGCGGACACGATGCCTACTGTTGCATCTTGCGGCGCCGTCGACGTTCAGGCGCCCGTTGGTTAAGTGACTGCGATTAGCGGACTTGTGTCGTGCGGGAGAGGCGCAGGCGCGAGCTTTGCCGCAATTCTTTATGCCAATTCCAGAACATCACGCCCAGAGCGGCCAGCGGGCCCAAAACGCAGAAAATCGCACCCAATGCGATGACGCTCAACAGGAGAAACATGGTCAACGTAGCGGACATTTGACGCTCCCCATTTCGACGGCACCACGCCGTGGGCCGAGATTCTGGCGTGGGCCGAAATCCTCTGAAGTGTCTTAATTTAAATAACTTGCAGCGGTTTCTGCGGGAATCGCTGCGGTTTGTTTGGCGGCGGCTCGAACTGCCAGCCCCTCCGACTTGTATAGTTAGAGAGTGTGCAAGAAGCTTGCCAAGCTATCGAAATCCCCAGGTGAAGCGTTTATCCAGGCCGGCGACCGAGGTTGCTGCATGCGCCGCCACGTTCCGGCCGACAGGTATACGATGTCCGGAAAGTCGCCCGCGTTACAGGGAAATCCATAAATAGACAAAATCGTGCTAGCCGATCCGGGAATCGGGCCCTCCTGCGCGGCAGACCAATCACGCCGGGCGCTCGCGGCACGCCTCAGGCGTTCCGTACGATACAATAGGGGGGATGAAACGGAGGAATCCTCGAAAGCCGCGCGCACGTCTTATTTGAGGTACCTCTAAAAGCGTTTTTGGAGCTCAGAACAGATGTGGATTGTTCGACTGGCGTTACGCCGTCCTTACACCTTCGTTGTTGCCTCGATTCTGATCCTGATCCTGGGCGTGGTCTCGATCGTCCGCACCCCCGTGGACATTTTCCCCAATATCGACATTCCCGTGATCGTTGTGGCCTGGCAGTACACCGGATTGTCGCCGGAAGAGATGTCCAATCGCGTCGTTTTCAATTACGAACGGTCGCTGACCACCACTGTCAACGACATCGAACACATCGAATCGCAATCGCTGGCCGGCGTGGCCATCGTGAAAATCTATTTCCACCCGAACGTGCAGATCGCGAACGCCGTAGCGCAGGTGACGGCGATCAGCCAGAGCACGGTACGGCAGCTCCCGCCGGGTATCACGCCGCCGTTCATCATTACCTACAACGCCTCGTCGGTTCCCATCCTCCAGCTCGGCCTTTCGGCTCCGCAATTGAACGAGCAGCAACTGGCCGACATGGGACAGAACTTCATCCGCACGCAGCTCGTTACCGTGAACGGCGTGGCCATTCCATATCCCTACGGCGGGAAGCAGCGGACCGTCATGGTCGACCTCAACACGGCCGCCATGCAGTCCAAAGGCGTCTCGCCTCTCGACGTCGTCAACACCATCAACCTGCAAAACCTGATTCTTCCCGCGGGCACGGCCAAGATGGGATCGTTCGAATACCAGGTCGACATGAACGGTTCACCGCAAACCGTCGCGGAGATGAACGACCTGCCGGTCAAAACCGTCGGCAACTCGACGATCTACGTTCACGACGTCGGATACGTGCGCGATGGTTTCGTGCCGCAGACCAACATTGTCCGCGTCGATGGCGCTCGCTCGGCGCTGATGTCCATCCTGAAGTTGGGCGACGCTTCCACGCTCGATGTCATTAACGGCATCAAGAAAATGCTGCCGTCGGTCGAGGCGTCCCTTCCCGAGCACGTGGATATCAAGGCGCTCTCGGATCAGTCCATATTTGTACGGGCGTCGATCAGCGGCGTGGTGCGCGAGGGTGTGATCGCGGCTTGCCTCACCGGGTTCATGATCCTGGTTTTCCTCGGCAGCTGGCGCAGCACTTTGATCATCGCGGTTTCGATTCCGCTCTCCGTGCTCACATCGCTGATCGTGATGAGCGCGCTCGGCGAGACGATCAACATCATGACGCTTGGCGGCCTGGCGCTCGCCGTGGGAATTCTGGTCGACGACGCTACCGTCGAGGTCGAGAACATCAACCGCAATCTTGATCAAGGCAAAGAAATTACGCAGGCGATTCTCGATGGCGCATCGCAAATCGCGGTACCCGCGTTGGTTTCGACGTTTGCGATCTGCATTGTGTTCGTGCCGATGTTTTTCCTGACGGGCGTGCCGAGATACCTGTTCGCGCCGCTGGCCGAAGCCGTGGTGTTCGCCATGCTCGCGTCCTATCTTCTGTCGCGGACGCTTGTGCCCACGATGGCGCGATTCCTGCTGGTCGAGCAAACCGAGGAAGAACGCCGCGAGAAAACCAAGAGCTCGCGAAATTATTTCGTGCGGACCCAGGAACGGTTCGAGACCGGATTCGAAGCCTTCCGCGAGCGCTATCACCGCCTGCTCGAATCCGCCATCAACTACCGCCAAATGTTCGTCGTCGTGTTTCTCTCCTTCTGCGTTCTGTCCTTTGTTCTGGTTCCGCTCGTGGGCCAGGACTTTTTTCCCAGCGTCGACAGCGGCGAATTCAAGCTGCACATGCGCGCGGCCACCGGCACGCGAATCGAGGAAACCGCCGATATCGCCGACCGCATCGAGCAGGATATTCGCCGGGTCATACCCGCATCCGAGCTGGGCCCGATTATCGACAACATCGGCCTGCCCTACAGCAACTTAAATCTGGCTTACAGCACTTCGGCGCCGATCGGGCCAGGCGATGCGGATATCCAGGTGGAGCTCACGCCGAAACATCATCCGACGGAAAAATACGTCAACCAACTTCGTTCGCGTCTGGCGACGGATTTCCCCGGTGTTACCTTCTACGAATTGCCCGTCGACATCGTCACCCAGATTCTGAATTTCGGTTTGCCCGCCCCGCTCGATATCCAGGTGGTTGGGCGTAATCTGGCGGGCAATCGCGAGTTTGCCGAAAACCTGATGAATCAGCTGAAATTCGTTCCGGGAACGGTCGATTTCCGTATCCAGCAGCCATTCAACTATCCGAAGCTGCATCTCGATGTGGACCGCACCAAGGCCAACCAAATCGGGTTCACGCAGCGCGACGTAGCGCAGAACCTGCTGATCGCGCTAAGCGGCAGCTTCCAGACCGCTCCTTCGTTCTGGCTCGATCCGCGCACCGGCGTGAGCTACAACGTGCAGACGCAGACGCCGCAATACGGCGTCACGAGTCCGCAGGATCTGGAAAATATTCCCATCAACAATGGAGCGAACGCAGGCGGGATTCCGCAGATTCTGGGCGGCGTCGCATCCTTCCGTCGCGGCGCGGAAATGGGCGTGGTCACGCACTACAACATTCAGGCCGCGATCGACATTTTTGGCAACGTGGAAGGCCGCGATCTCGGCGGCGTTGCGCGCGACATGCAGAAGATCATCGACGAAAACGCGAAATATCTGCCCCCCGGATCGCAGGTCGTTGTCCGCGGCCAGATTCAGACCATGAACGCATCGTTCGTGGGCCTGCTGGCCGGCCTCGGATTTTCGATCGTCCTCGTGTACCTGCTGATTGTGGTCAATTTTCAGTCGTGGCTTGATCCGTTTATCATTCTCATGGCGCTCCCCGCGGCGCTTGCGGGCATCGTTTGGTTCCTGTTCATCACAGGGACCACCATCAGCGTCCCGGCGCTGACCGGCGCGATCATGTGCATGGGCGTTGCGACTTCGAACAGCATTCTTTTGATCAGTTTTTCGAAGGAACAATTACAGGCCGGAAAGACTCCTGCGGAGGCCGCGCTCACAGCCGGATTCACCCGTTTCCGGCCCGTGTTGATGACGGCTCTGGCCATGATCATCGGCATGCTGCCCATGTCGCTGGGCCTGGGCGAGGGCGGCGAGCAGAATGCTCCCCTAGGGCGCGCGGTCATTGGCGGGCTGTTGTTTGCCACCGGCGCTACGCTCTTTTTCGTTCCGGTCGTCTTCGCGGTGGTGCACAGCTGGCATCGCGGGGATGGAACAACGAAAGCTTCCGCGTGAAACGACAGCATAGGTAAAGTCGTCTAATATATTCAGTTCGAAATACGATTGAGGAATAGATGACCCAGCCCGACAACACGGGAAACGCAACTCCAGGCGCGCAGCAGCCGGCTACCAGGCGCACCGGCCTCTGGATCATCCTCGCGCTGCTCGTTATCGCCGCGATCGTGGTCGCCGGCCTGCTACCGCGTCTGCATGCGCGCGCGGCGCTGAAGGATCGCACCAACGATCTCGCCGTCCCCACCGTCAACGTGATGCATCCCAAACTGGGCGCGCCGCAGACGGAAATCATCCTTCCGGGAAATATTCAGGCCTTCACCGATTCGCCGATCTACGCTCGCACCAATGGCTACCTGAGGAAATGGTATGTCGATATCGGTGGCCGCGTGAAACAGGGCCAGCTGCTGGCCGATATCGAAACACCGGAAGTGGATCAGGCGCTCGACCAGGCGCGCGCGGACCTGAACACCGCGCAGGCGAATTACCAGCTTTCGGCGATCACCGCCAAGCGCTACGAGGACCTGCTGAAAACGGACTCGGTCTCGAAGCAGGACGTGGACAACGCGCACGGCGATTTCGAGGCCAAGAAGGCCACCGTCGATTCCGCCGCAGCCAACCTGAAGCGCCTGGAAGAATTGCAGGCCTTCGAGAAAATTTACGCGCCGTTTGACGGCGTGATCACCGCGCGCAACACCGACGTCGGACACCTGATCAACTCGGGCGCGGGCGGCCCTGCAGCCGAGCTTTTCCACATTGCGGCGATTCGCACGCTGCGTGTCTATATCAACGTCCCACAGCAATATTCGCAGGCGGCTAAGGCCGGAATTCTGGCGAATCTCACACTACAGGAATTCCCCGGGCGGAAATTTCCGGGCAAGCTGGTACGCACGGCCGATGCCATTGATCTCGCGTCGCGCACGCTGCTCGTCGAAGTTGATGTGGACAATGCCGGCGGCGAGCTGCTGCCCGGCGCATACACCGAAGTGCACTTGGAGGTGCCGTCGGGAGTGCCCGCGTTAATTCTTCCGGTGAGCGCGCTGATTTTCCGGGGGGACTCGCTCCAGGTGGGAACCTTGCAGGACGGCAATAAGGCGTCGCTGCAGACGGTGACGCTGGGCCACGATCTTGGCAGCACCGTTGAGATTGTCGCGGGTTTGAAGCCCGAGGACTCCGTGATCACGAATCCCCCCGATTCGCTGGTCTCCGGAGAGACGGTTCGCGTAGTATCAGGGAACACGAACGGAGCCGGAGGGGAATCCGGCGCCGCGTCCGAGTGATTCTCCTGGCTTGAATCCAAAACTATTCAGGGGGCTCGAATTTCGCAGGTCGAAGGAGGGATGAAGATGAAGCGTGTTTATCAGGGCATGGCAATTGGTCTTGGGATTATGTTCTCGCTCTTCCTGGTCGCACGAACGCAGTACGCAGGCGCGCAAGGCGGTCCGCCGCCGAATCCGGGCGCTCAGGGTGGACCACCACCTATGCCACAGGGCCATCCTGTGGATCCGAATGCTAAGCCGGGCACTCCGGGCGTGTTTATGGATTTCAAAGGCGAAGCTCCGGGCCATGTGCACCACATCACCGCGAACGATCTGCCGGACCCCTACGCGACGAAATCCTCGGCCGTATTTTCTCGTCCCGTGCCGCGCGGCGATATGTGGCCGCAGGCGCCCGCTGGATTCAAGGTGGAGCTCTGGGCCGATAGCCTGAAAGGCGACGACGGCAAGCCGATCGCTCCGCGCACGATCGTCACCGCGCCGAACGGCGACTTCTTCGTCGCTGCGCAGAATCAGGGCGAAGTGATCGCTTTCCACACCGGCCCCGACGGCAAAATGCAGTCGATGTCCGTGTTCGCCTCGAAGCTGAATCTTCCCTTCGGACTCCGTTTT
>DATNKM010000081.1:0-27793 GCA_035603395.1 Candidatus Acidiferrales bacterium | reverse complement strand
TGGGGGGCCAGAATGTCGGGAATGCGCTCGATGTGGTAGCCGGTGCGGGCGTGTCCTTTAACTTTCACGCCGAGGGCGCGGAGTTGTTCGATCCAGCGCCAGACCTGCTGGCGGCTGACGCCGATTTCTTTGGCGATTTTGGCGCCGCTGATGACGATGGTGGCATTTTCGGCGAGCAGGGTCACGAGGGCGTCGATGCGTCGGTCGGTGGTGCCAGGGAGGCTTGTCGGTCGTTTCGTCGGCATGGGAGGAACGAGGAAGGATAGCGATGAAAGGAGCGGGGAAGCAAGGAGCTAGAGAAACATAGACACAAAGAGGCCGCGGGAGCGGAGCACGCGGACGAAAAATCGTTCAGACAGAGTTACAGGCGTTGCTAGGCGAGCTGAGCCTGCAAACGTGGGTCGGAGCGCAGGGCGTCGAGGTCGGAATCCTTCGCAGCCCAATTCTTGTAAAACGCGCGCGTTTCATGACTTTTTCAAGACAGCCGTTGGCATCTTCGATGCACCCCAAGAGCGCATAGACGCGGGCGACGTTCGATGGAATCGAAGTTTCCTGCAGATCCAGGTCGAGCACGCGGCGGGCAACGCCCCTACGATTGCTCCAGTTGGCGATGGCGGTCTTCGAGTTTTCTCAGCTCGAGTTGGCGTTCCATCATTGTGGCGCGGAGGGCGTCGACCACGTGCCCCGGGGCTTTGCTGGTGAAGTTGTCGTCCGCCAAGCGGGCTTGTTTGGACGCAATGTCTTTCTTGAGGCTGTCAATTGCTTTCTTCAGGCGGACTATTTCGGCGGGCTTGTCGATTATGTCGCTGAACGCGATGCGCAGGTCGAAGGCGGCGGTGGAGCGGATGATGGCGCCTTGCGGGTCGAGGTGATCGGCGGTGACGCGGAGGCTCGAGAGCGTGGCGAGGCGCAGGACCGGATCGAGATTGTCTTCCAGCAGATGGCGTAGCATCGGTGTGCGGGCGGAGAATTCCGCGGCGACTTTTTTCTTTGCGTCGATTTTCATTTCGGCGCGGATGTTGCGGACGGTGACGACGATGTCCTGAAGTCGGGTCATGGCGTCGTCCGCGGCGGTATCGTGCCATTCCTGCCGGGGCTCGGGAAATTTATCGAGCGCGATGGAACGGGCGCCTTCCGGTTGCGGCAGCTTGTGCCAGAGCTCTTCGGTGAGGAAGGGCATCACGGGATGGAGCAGGCGCAGGGCGCTGTCGAGGGCGGCAAAAATGTTGCGCCACGCGGCGAGGGCGATTTCGCGGTCGGTAGATGCCAGCTGCGGCTTCACCCACTCGATGTACCAGTCGCAAAAATCTCCCCAGAAAAACTGGTAGATGGTCTGGCAGGCCTCGTGGAAGCGGAAATTTTCGAGCGCGGCGTCGACCTGCGCCGTCACGGCTGCCAGGCGCGAAAAAATCCAGCGGTGCGCGAGGGCGCCTTCGCCCTTCACCGGATACGGAGCTTTGGCGCGGATTTCGGGGGCGGCCATTTCTTCGAGCGTGAGGCCGGTGGATTCGATTTTGTCCAGATTCACAAACAGGAAGCGCGAGGCGTTCCAGATTTTGTTGGCGAAGGCGCGGGCGCCGAGGATGCGGTCGTCGCTGAGAATAATGTCCGTGCCGGGGGCGGCCATGCTGGCGAGCATGTAGCGGAGGGCGTCGGTGCCGTATTGCTGCGTGAGCTGGAGCGGGTCGACGCCGGTGCCTTTGGTTTTGGACATCTTGGCGCCTTCCGACGTGCGGACCAGCGAGTGAAGGTAGAGGCGGCGGAAGGGGACGCGGTCTTTCGGCGCGGCGCCGCCGGTGAGATGCAGGCCCATCATGATCATGCGGACGTCCCAGAAAAACAGGATGTCGTAGCCGCTGATCAGCAGGCTGGTGGGGTAATAGGTGCGAAGGTCGCGCGTGTCGTCAGGCCAGCCGAGCGTGGAAAACGGCCAGAGCGACGAGCTGAACCAGGTGTCGAGTACGTCGGTTTCCTGCGTGAGTTTCTGGCTGCCGCATTGGGGGCATTTGGTGGGAATTCCGGCGGCGCGCGCGTGGCCTTCGAAAAGCTCGACGCGCGAATCGGTGGATGGGACCATTTCCTTGCAGGCGTCGCAATGCCAGATGGGAATGCGATGGCCCCACCAGAGCTGGCGGGAAATGCACCAGTCGCGGATGTTATCGAGCCAGTTGAGAAGAATGGTGCGCTGATTGTCGGGAACGACTTCGATGAGGTCGCCGGTGACCGCTGCCTTCGCCGGTTCGGCGAGCGGCTTCATTTTCAAGAACCATTGCGTGGAGATGCGCGGCTCGACCTCGGATTTGCAGCGGTCGCAGATACCCACGGCGTGGGAGATGTCCTCGATTTTTTCGAGCAGGCCGAGAGCTTCGAGATCGGCGACGATTTTCTTGCGAGCCTCGAAACGGTCGAGCCCGGCGTAGGAACCGGCGACTTCGCTCATGTGTCCGTCGACGGTCATCACGTCGATTTGGGGCAGGTCGTGGCGCTTGCCGACCTCGAAGTCGTTGGGATCGTGCGCCGGCGTAATTTTCACGACGCCCGTGCCGAATTCGGGCGAAACGTAGGTGTCCGCGATCACGGGGATTTCGCGATTCATCAGCGGCAGCATGACGCTCTGGCCGATGAATTTCTTGTAGCGCTCGTCATCGGGATGCACCGCCACGGCGGTATCGCCGAGCATGGTCTCCGGGCGCGTGGTGGCGACGACGAGGAAATCGTTCGAGCCAACGACGGGATAACGCAGGTGCCATAGCTTGCCGGGGCGCTCGACGTGGACGACTTCGAGGTCGCTGATGGCCGTCTGGCAGCGCGGGCACCAATTGACGATGTAACGGCCGCGATAGATCAGGCCCTCGTGATAGAGGCGCAGGAAGGCCTCGATGACCGCGCGGTATAGAGCGGGCTCGAGCGTGAAGCGCTCGCGCGTCCAATCGCAGGACGCGCCGAGGCGGATCATCTGTTCCTTGATCTGGCCGCCGCTTTCGGTCCGCCATTGCCAGACGCGGCGCTCGAATTCCTCGCGGCCCAGATCCTGGCGACGGATTTTCTGCGCGGCGAGCTGGCGTTCGACCACGAATTGCGTGGCGATGCCGGCGTGGTCCATGCCGGGCAGCCAGAGCGTGCGATCGCCGCGCATGCGGTGCCAGCGGACGAGCATGTCGATCTGCGTGTGCTCGAGCATGTGGCCGATGTGGATCGAGCCAGTGATGTTGGGCGGAGGCAGGGCGATGGAGAACATCTCGCCGTCGGCGGAATTTTCGGCGCGGAAGAGTTTTTCGTCGAACCAGGACTTGGCCCAGCGCTCTTCGATCTCCTGCGGCTCGTAGGCCTTGGGAATTTCCCGGGGCATGAATGCCTTTTGAACGTGAATTTGGTGCTGAGGCGAAGCGATTAATGATAAGCGGCGGGTGCGCGGGCCGTCAAATACGCGGGAGACAGCGCGCTATTGGCGATCGGACGATCGCGAGTACTTGACCCTCGATTTCACTTCAGAAACTACGCGGGACTCAGCGAGATCGCGCAGAAAGAAGACCGCCGTCACGGCACAGGCGCAAATGAGTGGAAGGGTCATTACTTCTCCTTTTTCGCGAGCTCTTTTTGGAGCAGATTTTCGATCAGCGGTTTCAGGACGCCCTGCGAGAGCAGATCGTGCAGTTGCGGCTCGAGGCGTTCGAGAACCCTTCGGACGACTTCATCCGTCACCACAGAACTGGAAGCGGCCGATTCCGGCGCACTCATGCGGAAATCCGCCGGCGGCGTGAGGAAGGGAATCGAGGCCAGCGCCTCGCGGTTCGGCGGCGGGCCGGTCGGGATGCGCTCGCTCTCGTCCTCGTTCGATGTCCCGTTCGATTGTTCGTTTGCCGGCGGCTCGAATGACGGTACGGTCATCTCCTCGCGCGCGACGGACGATTGCTCGGCGGAGAGATCTTCGACGACGGGGTCGCCCGAAGCCGGAGCGAAGAAGGAATGCAGCGGAGACGTTTGCGCCGGGCGCGAATTGTATTCCGACGGACCGCGCGATTCTTCCTCGCTGTCGATGAGAAGAGGCTCAGGTGTGACGTGCACGGCCGGCGACGTCACCAGGGCCGGATCGCGCAATGAAACCTGGGCGTCGCTTGCGGCACCATCGAGCTCGAGGCCGGGGTCAGGTTCCGAATGCGCAACGGGAACCATCTCGGAAACAGGATCGGCTACGTGTTCGAAAACCGAAGGCGCGGGCGCGAACCAGGATTCGGCCTGTTCGGCGTTCACTGGCGCAACTCGATCGGAGACGGGCGCCTCTGCGTGGACCGCGTGCGAGACCGGGAAGAGATCTTGCGGCGAGGGGGCTTCGACAGCCGCGTGAACTTCGTGCTCGGGTTTGGACTCTGTCCATTCTGTAGTCTGGACCGAAGACTCAACCGAAGGGGTTTCTGGCTCAGCCGATGCGGAAATTGGCTCGTGCGACTCCCTGGCCGTCTCCTGAGCAGGCTCTTCAACGGCATCCGGCTCAGCGACGGGGCTCGACGCGTGCGAAGAAAGAGAAGTCAGCCAACTGCCGCCCGTGGCGTTGATCTGGCCGGGGGCGAGAGCGTCCATCCAGTGCGCGGCAATGGGAGGTTCACTCGGCTCCGGCTCCGATTCGATGCCCGCCGAAACTTCGTGCCGAATTTCGGCGGCCGGCACCGGCTCGAATTTCGCCCAAGCCGATTGTGCGGTCTGTTCGACAACAGGCGCGCTGTAGGATTCGGACGATGCGGTGACGTTGGCGTCGGATTCAGCCGCGTCGGATTCCACGACAGCAGACTCGGCGACAACCGGCGCAGACGAGGGCGCTGCATGCTGCACAAGGGAATCGGTTTCTTGGACAGGCTGGGGAACGCGAACGCGTCGCGGAGGATACTCGCTCTCGGACGGGAAATCGGATTCTTCAAGATGCTCGTCGGGGAAGGCGGGCTTATTGACCGAATCGGCCGGAACTTCGAAGTCCATGGCGTTGCGGCGCCAATCGCTGGAGGTAGAGGAACCGTCGAAATCGTCGTCCTCGGCTTCCTTTTTCTCCGCGACGGGAGGCTTGGGTCCGGCGACAACTTCGGTCCGTTCATCTTCGAGCTGGCGCACGCCTTTTCCGAATCCGTAGACGAGTGCGGCCTCTTCCGGCGTTGGCTCGGGGAAATCGGGCAGCGGCTTGGGCTCGGCGCGTGAAGGAATCTCTAGCTTCGGGAGTTCCGGCTCCGGCAAAGCTACTTTCGCTTCGCGAGCCTTGGCCAATTCCGCGGCCACTCTCGGATTCTTTTCGAGCGCGGAGGTGACCATGGCGATCAGCGGGTCCGGCGGCACGAACGGTTTTTTCAGAACGCCATCGGCGCCCACACGGCGCGCTTCTTTTTCGTCGAGCGGATCGAACGCGCCCACGAGTAAAATCACGGGTACGTGGGCGAAGCGCTCGTCTTTCTTAACGAATTCGCAGACTTCGTAACCGTTGCGCACCGGCATGAAAATATCGGCGAGGACCAGGTCGGGATTCAGGTCGGGGATGCGGCGGACGGCGGCTTCGCCGTTGCCGACGCTGACGACTTGGATGCCGCGCTCTTCAAACGCCAAGGCGACCATCTTCTGAATGTTGGCGTTGTCGTCGGCGACCAAAATCTTGGGCACTGGGATCCCCTGGAGGCGCACCCACACGGCGTGCGCCTGCCTTTGCCTACGTCCATTGCAGCATTACCGCAAAGGTGCGTCAACGAACTCGAAGTACAGGGGTGCTACAGTTGTCAGCAGGGGGTAAACAGCGTAAACAGCAATTAGAAGGGAATGATCTTGTGCAACCCCTTCTTTTTCTTGCTGGTCGACTCGGTGCTCGAATCGGCTGGAGCAGCCTGGGCTTGTGTACCGCTTGCTGTAGCTGTACTCCCCGCGGCTTGAGACGATGCGGTTGTCGATGCGCCGCCTTGGGAAGACGTAGTTGTCGCCGTTGCGGCAGCCGGCGCCGCGGAGTTCACCACGGTTTCTGCAGCGGCCGGCGGGTCGGCGGCAGCTGGTGCAGCTGCGGCAGGCGCAGGAGCATCGGTTGCGGCTGGAGCCGGCGCCGTAGCAGCAGGCGCCGCGGTGGAACCTGCGCCTGGAGCTTCGAGAATTTGAGCGCCGGTCGAAGCCGTCGGCACGGGCGCAGCCTGAGCGGGCGCGGTCGAATCCGTCGAATCGGTATCCACAGAATCGGAATCGGCGGAGCCCGCTGCACCCGTGTCGGCGCCTGCCGAAGATCCCGCATTCCGAATGTTAAATGAGGTTCCGGCGGCGTTCGGATTCAGCACATCCACCGCGGAGACAACTTCATCCGGAGGCGCAAGATTGGGAGTGCCACTTCGAGCGGCAGCCGACAAATCGGGACTGCTCTTCACCATGTTCAGCGGCATTCTGACGACGGCCAATTGGCGGTGGTCCCGCTGATACATCTGCCGCTGTTTCATGCGTGCCACGGCGTCCGGACTGGCAGCAGGGATCGGCAAATTCATCGACTTGAGACGCTCTTTCGCGAGCGGCACCAAGCTCGACCCAGGATAGTTCTGAACGATGTTGTCGTAGCATTTGGCGGCCAGGTCCGCCCAGTGGTTCTTGTCGTCTTCGTTTTTCGACACCGTCCGGGCGCGCTGGTAGACGTCCGCCAGCATCCAGAGCGCTTCGTCATTCTCGCTGAAGAGCGGATACCGCCCGGTCACTTCGAGCAGGCGCGCGGCGGAGGCGCGATAGTCCTTCTTCATGTAGTAGAAACGCGCGATCCCATATTCGCCCTCGGCCAAAACTTCCTGCACATTGCGCATGCTCTGCTCGGCCTGCGAAACGAACGGGCTCTGCGGGTATTTCATCAGGAACGTCCGGAATTCATCTTCGGCGGCTTCCGCGTGGCTGTTGTCGCGATCGGCCTTTTCCATGAGTTTGTAGTGGGCCATGCCGACCTGCATCTGCGCGTAGGCGGCTTCGTCGAGAAACGGAAAGAACACGATGAAGTTTTTATATTCCTCAATGGCCTGCGTCAGGCTGGACGTGCCGCCTTCCTTGTAAAATGAATCGGCAACTCCCAGCTTCGCCTTGGCGAGATATTCGCTATCGGGGTAGGTGTTGATCAGCGTCTGATAATCGAGGCGGCCTTCGGTATAGTGGGCCTTCTTGATTTCGGCCATAGCCTTCTCGTAGAGCAGCTTATCGGGCTCGGCCGATTCGGCGGCAGCGTCCTTCTTTACCGGTGTGTCCTTGACCTTGGTGATCTTGGGGTTCTTCTGTCCGTACGAGGCGCCGCAGAGCGATCCTGCGAGCGAGATAGCGATGCCGGCGATCAGGAGCTGACGCTTGTTCATAACAAATCGGCCCATCACACGCTCCTTCAAACCCGCTGACTTGTAGCTTCGGTCGCGAGTTTACGCAAGTTTCGTACGGCTGCAGCTGGATCAGGGGTGTGAAAGATCGAAGTCCCAGCGACGAACGTGTTGGCTCCAGCTCGGGCCAACTCGGCGACGTTCTCCGCATCCACGCCGCCGTCGACCCCGATCCGGAAGGCGCCATTATAGCGCGTGCGCCACTGATTCAACTGCCGAATTTTCTCGATCGCCCCGGGGATAAATTTCTGGCCTCCGAAGCCCGGGTTCACGGACATCACCAGCACGGTATCCACCTTGTCGAGCACGTCCGTCAGCATCGCCACGGGCGTGGCCGGGTTGATCGCCACGCCGGCCTGTGCGCCGCTTTCGCGAATCAGGGTGAGCGCGCGATCCAAGTGCACCGTCGCTTCCTGGTGAATCAGGATGCGGCTGGCGCCTGCCTTGGCGAATCGCTCGACGTATTCCTCGGGTCGTTCGATCATCAGATGCACATCCAGCGGCAGACGGGTTGCTTTGTGGAGAGAGACCACCACGGGCACGCCAATCGATATATTGGGTACGAAGTGTCCGTCCATTACGTCGACGTGGATTACGTCAGCCCCGCCCTGTTCGACGGCGCGAACGTCGTCGCCCAGCTTCGCGAAGTTTGAGGCCAGAATGGAGGGCGCGATTTCGATTTTGGCGTAGGGCATGAGCGACCCGGGGATTCTAGCACAGGGGGTAGAGAGGGTCGCGCAAGGTCCCGCTACTCGGCGAACGTCAGTTCGATGGTTGAATTCGAGTCAATTCGCTGGCCGCGGGCCGGAGTTTGGCCGACGACCGTGCCAGCTGGGGAGCTCGTATTGGGCTCCGGCGTGAGCTTCGAGAGCCGCAAACCGACGGAGCCGAGTTTCGATTGTGCTTCCGGGAGCGGCTGCCCCATAAAATCCGGCATTGCGTAAGCGGATGGACGCGCGCCGAGCGAGACCAAAAGGCTCACGTGCGGACCGGTCATGTCCGTGGTTCCGGGCGCGGGATCCTGTTCGGTGACGGTGTCTGCCACGCCGCCGGGCACGTAGAAGCTGGAGACCTCACCGAGCTGCATGCCGTCGCGAAGAAGCTCGACTTCCGCAGCGCGGAGGCTGCGATCCTGAAGTTGGGGAATCGTCATGCGCTGCGGGCCGAGACTTAGAACCACATGGGCATTTTGGCCGGTTTTCACACGCTCGTTCGGCGGGGGGCTCTGGCGGACGATGGTGTCACTGGGCTGATCGCTGTAAATGCGATCTTCGACCTTCATGCCGATGCCGCGGCCGCGAAGAATTTGCCGCGCGGGCACCATGCTTTTGCCGACGACGTCCGGCATGGCCACTTCGCGGCCCTGTACCGCAATACGCATGGCCGTCAGCGCGCTGAGAAACGCGACCGACGAAAGAATGAAAAGAAGAAACGCCATGCGCATTACCCACTGCAGGCGCTCCGTGGTGTTCATTTTCATTCGCCGGCTTCTCCTGTCATGAGACTAGCACGAGCAGCCGGGTTCGTTTGCGGCGTGCGATCGGGTGCGACTAGAAACTAAATCGCGCCGCGAGTTGGATGATGCGCGGCCGCTCGTCTCCCGGCACGCCGGTATTCGTGATCTGGCCGAACGTTCCTCCCGGACCGATGTCGTTGGGATTCGTATCGGGATTGGCGAATTCCGTGTGATTCAAAATGTTGAAGAAATCGCCGCGGATCTCGAGTTTCAGCCTTTCGGTGATCGCGGTAGTTTTAGCGATCGAGAAATCCAGGTTCACCAATCCCGGACCGGGCATCGAATTCCGCCGGAATGATCCGTAGGTGCGCAGAGCCGGGCAATTCACACCCTGTGCGTCGGACGGGAAAGTGCCCGGGGGCTCGGTTGCCAGTTCACTGCAGTCGCCGGCCGTGTCTGCGCTGATTGCGTTCGAGAAGCTGTTTGGATCGAACCAATACAGCCCCGCGCCGTTGCCGAAGTCTTGGACGTTTCTGGGGTTCAGGATGTTGGTCGGCCCAATCACGTTGGCATTTACGATGATGGCGTCGCCCGCTCCGGACGGTCCCTCGCTGAAGTCGCCGAGCGGAAGATTGGCCGGGACGTTGAGCGGGAATCCCGATCTCCAGGTGAGAATCGGGAAAAGAGTCCATCCTTGGGTGAGGCGCTTTGGGCCCGACTGCCACATGCGGTCGAACGGAAGCTCCCACGCGCCGCTGAAAGTGATGCGGTTGCGGACGTCCGCGTCGCTCGATGCGCGATAAAACTCGGGATCGTACGACGGCACCTGGTCGCTGCGCTGCCGGAAGCCGGAGGCGTCATCGATACTGTGCCCGTAGGTGTAGGCAAACGTGAAATAGATGTTCCCTGCGGGCGTGTTGCCGACCTGTTCGGTCAGGCTCACGTTCAAGGCATTGTAATTGGCGTCCACGATGTTTCGAAACTCATCGAGCGCCGAGAAAGTGCATCCGGTCCCGCCCGAGTTGCCCGCGTTCGCATCCGGGCAGCTGCTGTCGCCGGGATCGAGATTGAGAACGCGATCGGTCGTTCCCAGAACGAACGGGTTGATATCCTGCAGCGCGGTCAGCCCGTGAGAGCTGCTGCCGACGTAGTCCAGTTCAGCCACGAGGCGCGGCGCAAGCTGACGTTGGACGCTCAGGTTGTACTGATAAATGTAGGGTGTGTGCAGATGCGGGTCGACGAAAAAGAGCTGCGATCCGAACGGGAGCGCGCTCGAATTCGAGAAATATTGCGTGCCGCTGAGCTGCTCGACGGACGGAAAGGTGTTCTGCGTGCAGGTTGAATCAAACGGATCGGAAAAATAGGTGATGATCTGGTTCGGCTGATTCGATGCCGCGCAGCTGTTTCCGGTGAGGCTGGTGGGGAAGGCCGAGATGTTTGCGAGGCTGAAGAAAGGTGGCTGGCCGTTGAACTGGAAATTGTCCTCGGCCTTGAGGATGTCATAAAAGATTCCGAATCCGCCGCGAATGCTCGTCTTGCCGTTTCCGTCGGGATTCCAGGCGAAACCAACGCGCGGGGCCCAATCATGCTTATCCGGGAAATTGACGCCGCGCGGAGCGCCGGGGTCCCCCGGAAAAACGAGTCCCACAGGCGCATTCGGGAAACGCTCGGATTGATCGCCGGGAACGATGGAGAAGGTCCGGCCAAGGGTGTCCGATTTCGGGGTGTTGTACTCGTAGCGAATGCCGAGAGTGAGGGTGAGCCGCTTCGTGGCGTGCCATTCGTCCTGGAAAAATCCATCCCAGGACTTCGTCCGGATGTTCGACGGGGCGGCGGCTCCCTGAATGTAGTCGGTGGGTGCGCCGAGCAGAAAGTCGGCGAATCCGTTTCCTGTAAGCGAGCCGTCGAAATCAAACAAGCCGTTGGTGAGGAAATCGAATACTTGGTTGTTCTGATATGCGGAGACTCCTCCACCCATCTTCCATGTGTTCTTCCCTCGAATCCACGTGAATGTGTCGGAAACGCCAAACGTGTTGTTGATCAGATTCGACGGCCCGCCGTACGTATAGCCGACGGCCAGCTCGTTGTTGTTGATGTCAAATAGAGGCGGGCCGGTCGGATTGTCCGGCGTGAGATTCGTGAATCCCAGCTTGCTGGCAGTGAACTGAGCATTGGGACCCTCGGGCACGCCCTGCAATTGGAACAGCTTTTGAGTGCTGAACCGCAACTCGTTCAGCATGTTGGGCGAAATCGTGCGCGTATATGCGAGATTCAAGAAATAGTCGTCGACCTTCGTTGAAACCGTGAACCCCGGCACATCGGCAAACGGAACGAGAATGGATTGCGTCACGAACGGAGTGATCTGCGGATTGCGTTGGCCTCCGAGCGTTGCGGTAATCTGGTCCTTCTGCGTAGCCTGGAAATCGAAACGCATGGTCAGTTCATTCGTGTTATTTGTCGAAGCGCTGGTGGGCGTGACCACGCCCGAGGACGCGACAGGGACCAGGCCGTTATTGATGTACGCCAGCGCGACGGGATTGAATTTCGTCGGATCGAGCGCGCAGGCAAACGCCGCGCACGCCGCAGGCTGAGTGGGAGCTTGAAAGAACGGGTGCGTGGGACCTTGCGCTCCACCGGCGCCGCAACCGCTGCCATCAGGCTCCGTGGGAATGCCCGTGTTCTGCCAGAAGCCCGTCAGGAAGCACGTAACGAATGGATCGGGACCTCCGTTTGGCCCGGCCTGCGAAAAGTCGCCGGCGACTTCGCCGGGCGTAAATACCGGAACTTGCGAATCAGTAGGCGTGGCCAGATCGCTTTGCTTCTGGCCCTGATAGCCCACAAAAAAGAAGAAGCGATCCTTGCCGTTCACGACGTGAGGAATCTCGATCGGTCCGCCAAACGTGGCGCCGTACTGATTGCGCCGGAGCGGGTCGCGCGGATCGCCGTTGAGATGCCGGAAGAAGGAATTCGCATCGAAATCTCCATTGCGCAGATAGTCGTACGCGCTGCCGTGCCACTCGT
The DNA here is from genome assembly GCA_035603395.1 of Candidatus Acidiferrales bacterium. Classification (GTDB taxonomy): domain Bacteria; phylum Acidobacteriota; class Terriglobia; order Acidiferrales; family UBA7541; genus Palsa-295. Next base: position 15,967 of record DATNKM010000081.1, on the reverse strand, counting down.
TCGTGCCGGACTTGGTAACTTCCGTAATGACGCCGCCGCCGTTGCGGCCGTATTCCGCCGTGTAATTGCTTTCGAGCACCCGGAATTCCTGAATCGTGTCTGGATTTGGATTGAAGACGACGCCGTTGTCGAGCAGGTCGTTGTTCAGGCTGCCGTCGAGAAGGAACGTGACGGAATCGGTGCGGCCGCCGCCGATGCTGTAGCCGCCTGCGCCGGTGTTGTCTGGATTGGATTCGGTCACTCCGGGCATCAGGAGCGCCAGATTCAGCACGTTGCGGCCGTTGAGCGGGGCCTGCTCGATGGCTTCGCCGGTTACGGTTCCGCCGACCGTCGGATTTTCGGTTTCGACGCGAGAGGTTTGCGATTCAACCGTCACGGTTTGGCTGACGGCGCCGAGGGTCAGAACTACGTCGAATCGGAGCGACTGGTTGATTTCCAGTCGGTTCGGCTGCGTGGTGACTTTGTTGAATCCGTCGTGCTCCACTGCCACGGCGTAGGGGCCGATCGGCAAATGAAGGACTTCGAATGTGCCGTCATCGCGGGTCACCGTGGCGCTGGCGATTTGCGTGGCGGCGTTCGTAACGGTCACTTTCGCGTCGGGAACGGCTGCGCCCTGCTGGTCGGTCACCGTTCCAATTACGCGGCCCGTAGCGTCCTGGCCCAGCGCCACGTTCGTAGCAAACAGCGCGAATCCGAAAACACATAGACTTACGAATAATAGGACGGCTCTCTTCATTGGCTTGCCCCCTAACTACTTGTAATGTCAGCGGACCGCTCGTCAGGTTGCGCACTCCGACGCGGCCCATCGAGGTCTGGAAGCAAGGCGATGACCAGTTTTGGGGGAACCCGCCGAAATTACAGTGGGTTGCCGGCCAATTTCGCGTCACGTTTTTTCGAGCAGCGCGGCGAAAAATCCGTCGGTGCGGTGCGCGCAGGGCGCGGTGCGGAAAAATCCGTCGGCGGCGAAGAAGTCGGATGCGTCGACGTGCGGCGCAAGATGCGGCGCGAGCGTTCTTGCGGCTTCGGCTGCTGGAACAGGGCGGATCGTTGATGAGCTATTTAGGAAATGCGCGATCACTTCCTCGTTTTCTTCGGGCTCGATCGAGCACGTGGAATAGACCAGCCTGCCGCCGGACGCGAGCCTCTCGAGCGCGTTCGCCAGCATGAGTTTTTGTTGCTCGCGCGATTCGGGGAGCTGCTCCGGCCGCAGCCGCCAGCGGATTTCGGGATGGCGGGCGAGCGTGCCAGTGCCGGAGCAGGGCGCGTCGACCAGAATCTTGTCGAATGCTTCGCGAAGAGGCAGCGCGTTGGTGGCGTCGAGCTGGATCAGCTGCACATTTTGCAGGCCGAGGCGCTTGAGTTGCGCAGCCATCGCGCGCAGGCGGTGTGCGTGCAGATCGGCGGCGACCACGGTGCCGCCTTTGCCCGCGGCGCGCGCGAGCGTTGCCGTCTTGCCACCCGGTGCGGCGCACAGATCGAGCACGCGGTCGCCGGCGCGAACGCCCAGCAGCAGCGGAATGGCTTGGGACGCTTCGTCCTGTATCGAAATCTGTCCCGCGCGAAATGCATGCGTCCGGGCCGGGCTGCCGCCGCTGCTTGCGAGCGCCGATTGCAGCAGTGCGCCCGAATCGATGCGCAGGCCGGATTTTTCGAGCGCGCGAATGGTTTCGTCTCGCTGTTCGGGTGCGTGGATCGACAAGCTCAATCGCGGCGCGCGATTATTCGCTTCGAGCAGCGCAATCGTCTGTGGTTCGCCGAACCGCGCGAGCCATCGCTTGACCATCCAAGTGGGATGCGAGTGAAGGATCGCTAGGCGTTCCGCCGCGGACATCCCGGGCAGCAGGAACTTGTCAGCCGGCGATTTCGCGTCGGCCGCGATTTTGCGCAGTACGGCATTCACGAGCGGCGCGGCTGACGATTTCCGCGCTCGCTTCACCAGCTCGACCGATTCATTTACGGCGGCGTGCGCCGGAATTTTTTCGAGGAACCGCAGCTGGTAGGCGCCCGTACGCAAGGCGATTGCCACGGGCAGGTCGAGCCGCTCGGCCGGCTTCTTGGTGTGCCGCTCGATCAGGAAATCGAGCAGGCGCCGCCAGCGCAGGACGCCCATCGTAAGTTCGGTGGCGAGGGCCGCGTCCTCCGGCTTGAGCTTTGCTGCGGCAGGTCCGACATCAAGCTCGGCATGCAGGACGTCGCTGGCATATGCGCCCTCAGCTTCCACGCGGTGCAACACGTCGAACGCGATTTTTCGGGAGACGGAAACGGCCATCGCGGGTCCTAACTACCGAATCGTTCGCCGGGCACGACGCGGGCACCGCTCAGGAACTGCGCGTCGGTGACGCGATGGCGGCCTTCGAGTTGGACGTGCTCCACTCGCAACACGGTTTCGCCGCCGCACGTTACGAGCAGCCCGTCTTCCTCGGTCGGCAGGATGGCGCCGGGCGTGCCACCGCCCGCGACTGGCTTGAGCGCCTGGCCCCAAATCCGGCAAGTTTTCCCGCGAAAGGTCGTGAAGCCCCCGGGCCAGGGCTGCAGGCCGCGGATGCGGTTGTCGATTGTTCGCGCGGTGAGCGACCAATCGATTCGGCCGTCTTCCTTCTTGAGAATTGGCGCGAGAGTCGCCTGCGAATTGTCTTGCGGCACCGGCTGGATCTCGCCGCTCGCCAATTTCCGAAGCGTTTCGACGATCAGCGGCGCTCCCGCTTCGGCCAGACGCGCGGTGAGTTGCGGCGCAGTTTCAACCGCACCGATCTCGGTTTCGTATTTCAGCAGCGTCGGGCCGGTGTCGAGGCCCGCGTCGATTTGCATCGTTGTGAGCCCCGTGCGTTTCTCGCCGTTCGCGATCGCCCAATGGATCGGCGCGGCGCCGCGATATTTCGGCAGCAGCGAGGCGTGCAGATTGATCCAGCCGAGGCGCGGAATCGCGATCAACCGCGGCGAAATAATCTGCCCGTAGGCGATGATCACGACGAGGTCCGGCGCAATCCGCTGGAAGTATTCGTAGCCCTCGTCGGATTTGATTTTTTCCGGCTGATAGACGGTGATGCCGGCGGCGACCGCGGTATCTTTCACCGGCGAAGTCTGAATTTCCCGCCCGCGGCCACGCGGACGGTCCGGCTGCGTCACCACTCCGGCCACTTCGAAATCCGGCTCGGCAATCAGCCGCTGCAGAGACGGCACCGCAAACGCCGGGGTGCCGCAGAACGCGATGCGCAGCGCCACGGCCCGCCTACCACTCGCCGGCTTTTTTCAGTTTTCGGATTTTGCGCTTGATCAGATCGCGCTTGAGCATGCTGAGGTGGCTGATGAAGAGAACTCCGTTGAGGTGATCAATCTCGTGGCAGAACGCGCGCGCCAGCAGTCCCTCGCCGCGCATCTCGAATTCTTTTCCCGAGCCATCCTGCGCGCGCACGGTCACGTACTGCGGCCGCGCCACATGACCGCGGAAACCCGGGATCGAAAGGCAGCCTTCTTCTTCGCGCTGTTCTCCTTCGGTGTGAATGATTTGCGGGTTCGCGCAGACGATCTTGGCCTCCGCGTTCTTGCCAACGGTCACGTCGATCACGGCGACGCGCCGGCTGACCCCGATCTGCGGTGCGGCCAGGCCTACTCCGTTGGCGGCGTACATGGACTCGAACATATCAGCGACAAGCGCCTGCAGCTCTTCGTCGAAATTCTCCACCGGCTTCGTGGGCGTTTCGAGCACCGGGTCGCCGTATTTGACTATCGGATGAATCATCTCAATCTGCCCCGCTGTGCTCGCGCAAAGTCTCCGCGAATCAAAAATTGTCCAGCTGGCGCTGATAGCCTTCATAATTCCGGCGCATTTCGTCGAGTGAATCGCCGCCGAATTTTTCGATGAACGCTCCGGTCAGCGTCGCCGCGACCATTGCCTCGCCGGCCACGCCTCCGGCCGGCACCACGCAGAAATCTGAGCGCTCGTATGCCGCTTTTACTTCGGCCTTCGTTACCAGGTCCGCGGTTGTCAGCGCTCGGCGTAGCGTCGAGATCGGCTTCAGGTATCCGCGCACGACGATGTCCTGCCCGTTGGTGATGCCGCCTTCCAGCCCGCCGGCGCGGTTCGACGTGCGCTCGAACCTTTTGCGCGCCGCATCATAGCGAATTTCGTCCTGCACTTCCGAGCCGTACCTGCCGGTGTTCTCGAATCCCGTGCCGATCTCCACGGCCTTCACCGCCTGGATCGACATGACTGCCTGCGCCAGCTTTGCGTCGAGCTTTTCGTCCCATTGAATGTGCGTGCCGAGCCCCGGCGGCAGTCCGCGCGCGACGACCTCGAACGTGCCGCCCACGGTATCTCCTGCGCGTAGGACATGATCCACTTCCGCTTTCATCCGCGCCTCGGTGGCTGGATCAATGCAGCGCAGCGGAGATTCCAGATTCTCGCAGATGGCCACGATCTCTTCCCAGGTGGCCGCGCGCTCCAGCCGCGCGTGGCCCACGGCGATTGTGTGGCTCAGGATCGTGACGCCGAATTCGCGCAGCAGCGATTTTGCCAGCGCGCCTACGGCCACCCGCGCCGCCGTTTCGCGTGCCGATGCTCGCTCGAGAATATATCGCGCATCGTGGAAATTGAATTTTTGGGCGCCGGCCAGGTCGGCGTGGCCCGGGCGCGGCTCCGTCAGGCGGCGCTGCGAGTCTTCGGCGCCTTCGCTGTCCTCGACGGCCATTGCCTTTTCCCAGTTCTTCCAGTCGCGGTTCTCGATCCGGAGGGCGATCGGCGCGCCGATCGTCTTCCCGTGGCGTACGCCTGCCAGAAAATCGGCCTGATCCTTTTCGATGCGCTGGCGCCCGCCGCGCCCGTAACCGAGTTGCCGCCTGTGCAGCTCGCGGTTGATGAAATCGAGCTCGATCGGCACGCCCGCCGGCAATCCGGATACCCAGGCGACAAGCGCCTGCCCATGCGATTCTCCAGCGGTGACGAATCGAAACATTCTCTGTGATTCCTTGTCTATGAGGACAGACGAAGGATTCTACCGGACGCACCCCTGCGCGTAAAGACAGCGTGCAAAGCCGCCGCTTCACGAAGCTTCCCATCGTCAAGCAATCCCGAATTCGGGCGGACTGTTTTCGACGTGCGCCGATGTTTCTTGACGCGCCGCGCGGCCGAAGTTACGCTTCCGGAGACTCGGCTCGCCACGGCCAGCCGCCTCGGACACAATGCCCGAAACCAGCGAAACTCCATCGCTCCCATCGGTTTTGGGGGACGTCGCAAAGCGGTTCGTCTTTGCCGTACAGGACTATTCGCTTCTCTCCGCGCAATCGGTCCGGAACCTGCTGAGCCCGCCGCAGTATTGGACCGACACGCTCGAGCAAATGGACCTGATCGGCGTCGGTTCGCTTCCGATCATCATCGCCGCGGCGTTATCAATCGGCGGCGTGATGGTTTTGAACACGGCTTCGGAATTCCAGCGTTTCGGTGAGACGGCCTTGACCGGCGAAGCCGTGTCGCTCGCACTGGTTCGCGAACTAGGACCGGCCATCACCGCGCTGCTGGTCGCCGGCCGTAATGCGTCCGGCATTGCTTCCGAGCTTGGATCGATGGTGGTCACGGAGCAGGTGGATGCGATGCGGGCGCTCGGCACAGATCCGATCCGCAAGCTGATGACGCCGCGTGTGGTGGCCGTCGTGCTCACCGTGCCGCTGCTGGTGGCCGTTTTCGATCTCGTCGGGCTTTGCGGAGGGTTCGTCGTCGCCTGGTTCACGCTGCGGCTCGGCGCTGTGCAATTCTGGACCACCGCCATCAAATCGCTCGACTTTGGCGATCTAGTGCAGGGATTCGTGAAGCCGGTCGTTTTTGCGTTCATTATTGCAACCATCGGCTGCTACCAAGGTCTCCGGGTCACCGGCGGCACGCAGGGGGTCGGCCGCGCCACCACGACCGCCGTGGTCGTTTCTTCCGTTATGGTTCTTGTCTCTGACCTGTTCCTCGCGAAGTTGCTGCTATACCTGTTCAAGTAACCAAACCGCGCTGCGATCTCCGCGTTTCCGTCTATAATTTGCGCATGGTGCGCCCCAGCCGCACGTCGATCATGCTCGACGCAAAGACCATGGTTCCGGGCGAACCATTCATCGAGTTTAAGGACGTCCGCATTGGCTTCGATGACGGCGATGTCCTGCGCGGAGTTTCGTTCGCCGTCTCTCCCGGCGAAACGAAAGTAATCCTCGGCGAAAGCGGCTCCGGAAAAACTCTGATCATGAAGCTCGCCGCCGGCTTGTTGCGCGCGGACTCAGGGCGTGTCTGGGTGATGGGCCACCACATTGGCGAAATGTCCGAGGACGAATTGCTCGATTTCCGCCGGCATCTCGGATTCGTATTTCAGGAGGGCGCGCTTTTCGATTCGATGGACGTCGCGGAAAATGTGGCGTTTCGCCTGCGCGAAGAACGCGTGGCCGACGAAGAAGTCGACCAGCGCGTGCGCGAGGCTCTCCGGTTCGTGGAGCTCGAAAACGCCCTCGAAAGATTTCCCGCCGAGCTTTCCGGCGGCATGCGCCGGCGCGTGTCGATCGCGCGCGCGCTGGTCGATAAGCCGCCGCTTGTTTTTTACGACTCGCCGACCGCGGGGCTCGATCCCGTCACGTCGCAGACGATCATCACGCTGATCCTGCGCGGCCGCGATTTGCAGGGCGTGACTTCATTGCTGGCCACGCACCGTGTGCAGGACGCATTCGGTCTGGCGCACTATCGCTTCGATGAAGCGACCAAGCGCGTGGTGCCGTCGGGGGGCGGCGATGACAACGCATCGAGCGCGCCGAAATCGGCGAATGGCTACGCGGCCACCACGAATGTGCTCGTCCTGCGCGAGGGCGAAGTCTATTTCGAAGGCTCGACCGACGATGTGCTGCACTCGTCCGACGAATATCTGAAAAAGTTTCTGGCTTCCGCCGAATAGTTACGGCACTCGCAGTTTCTGAGGAGGAACAGCAATGGCGCAACGAAAGCAACTGACGTGGGCTGAGCTGCGGGTGGGCGTTTTCGTCCTTGCCGGGCTGATCATTTTGATGATCGCGATCTTCTACGTGACCGGCGCGAGTTTTCTGGGGCCGAAATACAAGCTTATCACGTACCTGCCGGAGGTTGACGGCCTCAATACCGGCGCGCCCGTGGCGCTCGACGGCGTCGAAATCGGCAACGTGCAATCAATCACGTTGACGCCGCACCCCCCCACCCGCGATCAAAGCATCACGCTGGTGCTGCGCATCGACAGCAAGTACAAGGATCAGATTCGCATCGACTCCTCCGATCCCACGAAAAGCTCGACGGCGAGCCTGGTGACGCAGGGGCTGCTCGGCGACCGTTACGTCAGCATCACGCGCGGTCTTTCCGGCAATGAGATTCCCCCGGGCGGCGTGGTGCCCGGCACCGAAGAAGCCGCGATGAAGCAAATGGTGGAGCGCGGCGCTGATCTGATGGAAAACCTCGGCGCGCTGACCACCGACATCCACGCCATCGTCGCGCAGGTGCAGAAGGGACAGGGGACAATCGGCAAACTGCTGGCCGATCAGGAGCTTTACAACCATCTGAACGCCACCGCCGCGAAGTTTGATGCCCTGGCGTCGAATATTCAGGCCGGGCAGGGAACTCTCGGCAAACTGGTCGCGTCCGATGAGCTTTATACGAAAGTGAATTCGACGGTCGGCAATCTCAACGACGTGATTGGCGCCGTGAAAGATCAGAAGGGCACGGTGGGCAAGCTTGTCTACGATCCGAGCGCCTACGACAGCATCAAGGGCCTGGCGGACAACGGCAACGCGCTGCTCACCGACGTGCGCGCTGGCAAAGGCTCGCTCGGCAAACTCGCCACCGACGATTCGCTCTTCACGAATCTGAAGGACGCCAGCGCGAACGCCCGCGACGCCACCGCCAAGATGAATTCCAACCAGGGCACGATGGGGAAGATGTTCACCGATCCCCAGCTCTACGACAACATGACGGGCCTCACCGGCGATCTGCGTGCATTGATTTCCGATTTCCGTAGCGACCCGAAGAAATTCCTGCACATCAAAGTGGGGCTTTTCTAACGACTTGCGCGCGACCATTGGAAGGGGAGCGCATCTCGGCATCGGGAAGCGCTCCCAGTTTGTTTTTCAACGTAACGCGTTTCAGTTTTCGGCCACACCGCGAGCGCCAAAGTGGACTCGCGCTCGACTCGGGGGTCCGTACACTCCCGCACGGCGAAGAGGCTCTCGCGCGGAGGGAATGCGTAGCCGCAGAGGATCCGCTCCTCGTGTCCGCGCACAACGTGCGAGAACACGCACGCCGTACACAGCGTCTTTCGCACGACGATGGGCGTCGCCTTCCGCTTGGGAGTGATCATCCGAGATCCTCCTTCCCTGGCTGCAAACGGGAAGAAATAGCGATTTGCCAGCTGTATCAAAAGCCGGATGAGCCAGTATGTGAGCGCGAAAATCAGCACCGGCGGCCTGTCTTTCCCATCTCCGTCTTCCCGAGCGACAGGCCGGGGCGGGACCCTGGCTGCGCGACTGGCTAGCATTACCGCGTCGCGCAGTGCGGGCCTGTACCGTGAGGCACACCGCGGCCGCGTCGTTCGAGAACTTGTTGCGGCCGCGTTCGCTCATCCCTTCACGCAAACGACCTGGTGGAGGGTGTGAACGATCTCGACGAGATCGGCCTGCGCGGCCATTACGTCTTTGATCGGCTTGTACGCGGCCGGCGTTTCGTCGATCACGTCCGCATCCTTGCGGCACTCGATGCCCGCGGTCATGCGCTCGTGGTCCTTCACCGAAAATCGCCGCTTCGCTTCCGTGCGGGACATGGCACGGCCCGCGCCATGGCTGCAGCTCGTGAAACTTTCCGGATTCCCCTTGCCGCGGACGATATAGGAACGCGCTCCCATGCTGCCGGGAATGATTCCCATGTCGCCCTCGCGGGCACGCACGGCGCCCTTGCGGGTCACCAGAATGTTTTCGCCGTAGTGCGATTCGCGGGCCACATAGTTGTGGTGGCAGTTGATCGCCTTCCGCTCGGCCGCGAACGGCCGAACCTCCCGGCAACCGCGCACCCCGGCCACGATCTGCTCCATCATCAGCTGGCGATTCCAGCGGGCGAAATCCTGCGCCCACTCGACGGCCTCGACGTAATCCTTGAAATGCTCCGAGCCCTCCGGGAAATACGCCAGATCCCGGTCGGGCAGGCTGATGAACAGCCGCTCCATGTCCTTGCGAGCGATTTCGATGAAGTAGCTGCCCATGCGATTGCCCACGCCACGCGATCCGCTGTGCAGCATGAACCAGACCGCATCCGCTTCGTCCAGGCACACCTCGATGAAGTGATTGCCCGTGCCGAGCGTGCCGAGATGGTTCGCGTGATTCCCGCGATCGAGCTTGGAATGCTTTGCGAGAATCGCGTCGTAGCGCGGCTTCAGGGTTCCCCAGACTTCGAGGTTGCGCGACGGGATTTCGTCCCACGCGCCGCGGTCTCCGCGCCCGCCGTGATTCGTGCGCCCATGCGGCACGGCCTTCTCGATCGCCGTGCGAATCCCCTTCAGGTTGTCGGGCAGATCGCCGGCGGTGAGCTCCGTCTCGACGGCCATCATGCCGCACCCGATGTCCACGCCTACGGCGGCCGGGATGATCGCGCCCTTCGTGGGAATTACGCTGCCCACAGTGGCGCCGATGCCCCAGTGCACGTCCGGCATGGCAGCAACCCACTTGAAAATGAACGGGAGCTGCGCGACGTTGACGAGCTGCTGGCGCGCCTCGGCCTCCAGCGGCACACCCTTCGTCCAGGCTTTGATGGGCACGCCCTTTTCTGCCGCGATCACGTCGTAGCCCATCTCGCTCATGTTCTCTCTCCTTTCCAGCCGTCTGCGGGTGCGAAGTTTCATACGCGACCCCTAGGCGCGGGACCAGCGAGGCCCCGCGCCCCCGACACCGTTTCGCCGCGAGCGCTGATTTCCAGCCGCATCGCCGGCGAATTCGAATTACTTGTTCTCATCAAGTTCAATCTCGATCTGGTGCTCTTCCGGAATTTCTTCCGGACGGACGAAGCCGGTGACACGCTTACCGTCTCTCGGCATCAACACCCACGCCATGTTTTCCATCTGCTTCAAGGTCTGCCTCTTCATTTCCGCGTAGTCGTTGCATTTGTGCACGCGGAAATCGACGCGATGGTTGGGCCATGTGAAGCAGCAGATCACCTGCTCTTCACATTGGCTGAATCCATGTTGGATATGCGCGTGCACGCACGACTCGCACAGCGAAGGGCCGTGCATCGGCGTGCCGTTTTTCACTTGGATGCCCATGGCATCACCTTTCGAAGGGACGCGGATGGCGTCCCGGGCTCGCGCGCGTCACAAGAAGCGCGCAGTGAATCGGGAACGGCTAAGAAGTCAAAGTTGGTTGCAATGCAAACGATTGAGCTGCTGAGAGTTACTGCTTTGCGGGACCGGAGCTAAGTCGGCCACAATCCCGGCGCAGCGTGCTGATCGCTTGCCCTGGCAACGAATTGTGTTTGTCGTCTATAAAGTTCATGCCGAAATCTCCAGCTTCCGGAACCTTACACCAGAGCGATCATTGGCGCAAGAGTAAATTCGCGGATGGCGAGAAATAAGTTTGAATGGCTTCAACGTACGATTGAAGTGCGAAATTCAACGGCTCGGCGCGCTCACGCCGGTTCTTTTTCGGCCGGTGAAAATTCCAGGGCCATTTCCTTCACCCGGCGGAGGTCGAGCATGCCGGTGCCGAGGTGTGGCAGTTCTTCCACGGCAAAAAACTGATTCGGGCGGGGGATCCAGAGATTTGGCAGGCCGGATTCGCCGAGCCGCTCGAGCACGGGCTTTAGTTCCTCCGCTGGCAGAGTGTGCAGGACGACCAGCCGCTCGCCCTTCTTTCCGTCGGGCACGCTGGTGACGACGAAGCGCTGGTCGGTGACGCCGGCTAGCTCGTGAAGCTGCTCTTCGATCTTGATGTGCGGCACCATTTCGCCGCCGATTTTGCTGAAACGACTGAGACGGTCAGTGATGGCGAGGAAACCGTCTTCGTCCTCGGCAGCGATGTCGCCGGTGACATACCAGCCGTCCTGCAGGACGTCGGCGGTTTTTTCCGGTTTGCCGAGATAGCCCTTCATCACGTTTGGTCCGCGAACGAGCAGCAGTCCGGGCGTGCCGGCCGCGAGCGGCTCGCGCGTGTCGGGATCGACAATACGGACGCTGACGCCGGGAAGCGGATGGCCGATCCGTCCGCGCTTGGCGCCGATCTGGCGGAAACCGGGGGCGCGGAAATCGCGGGTGTTCACGGAAACAACGGGTGAACATTCGGTGGCGCCGTAGCCTTCGAGCGGGCGGATGCCGAAGCGGTCTTCAAAGGCGAGAGCCAGGCGCTCGGGCAGCTTTTCTGCGCCGACTACCACGTATTCCAGGCTGCCGAAATCCTCGGGAGAGCATCGGCGGGCGTAAGCCTGCAGAAAAGTGGGAGTGGACATTAGGAACGTCACGCGGTAGTCGCGGACGATCTCGCTGATGGCGGCGAGATCGAGCGGGCTGGGATGGTAGATGACGCTGACGCCGAGCGCGGCGGGAAGCCAGAGCGTTACCGTGAAGCCAAAGGAGTGGAAGAACGGCAGGACGCCGAGCAGGCGATCGTGCTTGTCGAACATGAACATCTGGCCAACTTGCTCGACGTTGGAGGCGATGTTGTAGTGCGTGAGCATTACTCCCTTGGGTTCACCCGTGCTGCCGCTGGAAAAAATAACCGTGGCGAGATCGTCGAGAGTTTTCGTTTTGCCGCCGCTCAGGAGTTTTTCGAGCGTGGCGCCGGGGAAAAACCATAGCAGGAGTGCGACGAGGCGCTCGCCGAAGCCGTGGCCGGCGGCGACCTCCTCGAGCAAGATCGTTTTGCCCGGAACCTGGAGCGGGATGCGGTCGAGCAACTGCCTCGTGGTTATGACCGTTTCGAGCTGGCACTGCGCAGCACTGGATGCCAGCGATTCGCTCGACGCCGTGTAATTCAAATTCACGGGAATCTTGCCGGAGAGCGTGGCGGCAAAATTCACCAGAGCGCCTGGAACGGAGGGCGGCAGCAGGATACCGACCATTTCCTGGCCCTTCCACGTTTCTCGCAGCCGGCGAGCGAGAAAGATCGAGCTGAGCAGTACGCCGCCCCATTTTATTTTCGGACGGCGCTTGTCTCCCATGGCAAAGCGGAACGGATGGCGGTGCGCGGTGCGGATCAGCGAGCGAGCGAGCGTGCGCATGCGAGCGCGGCGGTATTTGTAAGCCTCAGATTGCAATTCCTGCACCGCGCGGCGGACCTCGAAGGGCTGCGCGGTCGGCGGCAACGTTTTGCCGAAGCTGACGGTAACGGGATACGGGATCGATCGAGGCAGCTTCCAGACGAAGCGGCCGCGCTCGAAGCTGAAAATGCTGCCCCAGACGCCGTCGAGGTTTACGGGAACGATCGGTGCGTCGACGCCTTTCATGATGCGTTCCATACCGCGACGGAACGGCAACAGCCCGCCGATGCGGGTGATCTGCCCTTCGGCGAAAATGCAGACGATTTCGCCGTTCTTGATCGCGTTAGTGGCTTGGCGGAGCGAATGAAGCATTTCCCGCGGTCGCTGTTCGGAGGAAATAGGAATCGCGCCGATGATTTTCGCAATCGGCTTTATGTATGGCAGGTCGTAGACGGCTTTGTAGAGGATGAAGCGGATCGGGCGGTCGATCGACGCGATCAGCAGAAGGCCGTCGACGAAGGACATGTGATTGCAGACGAAGAGCGCGCCGCCGGATTGCGGGACGTTTTCGCGGCCTTCGACGTGAATGCGGTAGAGGATGGACGTGACCGCCCACAAAAGGAAACGGACGAGCGAATCCGGCAGCAGCCAGATGGCGTAACCCGTGGTGACGAGCGTGAGGATCGCGCCGTCGAGAAACATGGTGCGCGCCGATTCACGCAGCACGGACGCGAAAATCCAATACGCCGCGGAGGAAAGCAGAATACCGATCCAGGAAACCAGGTTTGCGGCGGCAATCACGCCACCTTTTTGCTCCGGGCGCGGGCGATGCTGGATCAACGCGTTCACCGGCACCGCAAACAGGCCGCCGAAAAATCCGAGCAACGCGAGATGAACACCTACGACCGTGAGCGTGTGCCCGGGCAGATAGAGCATAGCGCCGAAGACGGTCATGCCCACGGCGCCCAGCGGGATCAGACCGTATTCGATTTTTCCACCGGAAAGATAGCCGGCGGCGACGCTGCCGATGCCAATACCGATGGCGATGGCGGCCTGCAAATAGCTTGTGTGGCGATCATCTACCCGAAGAACGTCATGGCCGTAAATCACGATCACGGTCTGCAAAAACGCGGCCAGAAAGAACAGATACATGTTGCCGAGGACGGCCCAGCCCAGGACGCGGTCGGCGAGGATCGTTTTCATTTGCGATATGAAATCACCGAAGGCGTTCCACTGAAACTGCTTGGACGGGTTTCCGGCCGGGACGCGCGTGATTCCCAGGCTCGTCAGCATGCCGAAGACGGAGCATCCCAGGAAAATGAAGCCGGCGATGGTTTCGTGGCCGCGGTATTCCTCTGCCAGAAAGCCCGCAGCAGCGACGCCTGCGATGGCTGCCAGAAAGGTGCCGAACTCGATGATGCCGTTGCCCCACGACAATTTCGTTTCCGGCAGCAGCTCGGGAAGCAAGCCGTATTTGGAGGGGCCGAAAAGCGCACCTTCCGTACTGATCAGAAATATTCCCGCGCATTCCATCGGCAGGTTATGCATCGTGAGGCTCAGGATGAAAAACGCCATGATCGCGAATTCGAAAAGCTTGGTGCCGATGGTGGCGGAGCGTTTGCTGAAACGGTCGGCGAAGTAGCCGCCGGCCATTGAGAAGAGAATGTAGGGAATGGCGAACAACGCGCTGATCACCGGAATGAGCCGGTCCCGGTGGGCCTGCGCAAGGTTCATCCCGATGACGATGTAGATAACGAGATACTTCAGGCCGTTTTCGTTGAAGCCGCTTTGGAACTGGGTGACGATGAGGCTCCAGAAGCCGCGGCGCCAGCGGGCGGTTGGCTGTGTAGCCGAACTAGCCGGGGAGACTGTTGATTTTTCCATCATCGCTGACCGAGTTCAGGCGATCTCTTGATACTGTTGTGTGTCATTTCGTATGCCGCGCCGTCGAATATTTTCAGCGACTTAGGCTGAAAGGCACTTTGCATCATGTGACAGTTCGTTTGGGCGAGAATCGGTGATTTTTCAACGCTCGATCGTTTCCGGGCGCGTGCTGCTGCCTTCATCCGATTCTCCCTTCCGTGGCCCGTGTCGAAATGGCGCGTGCCTACCAGCGTATCGTACGCCGCGTGGCACGGCGCGCAACGTTGAGCTGCTGTGAACTTGTCATCACGGCTGGAAATTTACAAGACGATCGCAGGAAAGCACAGAAGACGTGTGACAGTTTGCGGGACATCCGAATGCCACATTGCCGCGATCGAAAACCTCGCGCGCCCGCCCTTACGAAAACCAAAACGGCGGTGTTGGGCTAGCGCGTGACGGCGGGAACTGGGGTTTCGCGCTTGTGGTACCTCGTCGAGACGTAGTCGTTCACCAGCGCTTGGAAGGCGGCGGAGAGTTCTTCGTAGTTGCCTTCGAGCGTGGTGAATTTTTGGCCGTCGATGTAAACGGGGCAGCGGGGAGCTTCGCCGGTGCCGGGGAGGCTGATGCCAATGTTGGAGGCTTTGGATTCGCCGGGGCCGTTGACGATGCAGCCCATGACCGCAAGCTTCAGTTCTTCGACGCCTTCGTAATTTTGTTTCCACTCGGGCATTTTGTTGCGAATGTAGTCCTGGATGCTTTCGGCAAGTTCCTGGAACGTGGAGCTGGTGGTGCGGCCGCAGCCGGGGCACGCGGTGACGCTGGGCGCGAAGGTGCGCAGGCCGAGCGATTGCAGGAGTTCGCAGCAAGCGTAAACTTCCTCGCGGCGGTCTCCATTCGGGCGCGGCGTGAGCGAGACCCGGACCGTGTCGCCGATGCCCTCTTCGAGCAAAATTCCCATCGATGCGGCGGACCAGACAAGTCCTTTTGCGCCCATGCCTGCTTCGGTGAGGCCGAGGTGCAGAGGCTGGTCCGTCTTCGCGGCGAGATCGCGGTAGATCGCGATGAGATCGCCGGGGCGCGAGACTTTGCAGGAGATGATGATCTGATCTTTGCGCAGGCCGGATTCGATGGCTAGCTCGGTCGATTGCAGAGCGGAGAGGACCATGCACTCGTTGATGATTTCTTCGGATGTCTTGCCCAGATCCTTGTCCGTGTTCTCCTGCATTTTCTGCATGACGAGCTCTTGATTGAGCGAGCCGCCGTTGACGCCGATGCGGACAGGCTTGTCGTTGTCGCGGGCGACCTTGCAGATGGTGGAGAACTGTTCGTCGCGACGCTGGCCGTGGCCCACGTTGCCGGGATTGATGCGGTATTTATCGAGCGCGCGGGCGCAATCGGGATATTTCGCGAGCAGGACGTGGCCGTTGTAGTGGAAGTCGCCGATGATCGGGGCGTCGCAGCCTGCGTCGAGAAGACGCTTCTTGATTTCGGGAAATGCGGCGGCGGCTTCGGGCATGTTTACCGTTACCCGGACCAGTTCGGAGCCGGCCTGGGCGAGTTCGAGGCACTGCTTTGTCGTTGCGGCTACGTCGGCGGTGTCGGTGTTGGTCATCGACTGGACGACGACCGGTGCGCCGCCGCCGACTTGGATCTTGCCGACTTTTACGCCTACCGTTTTGTGACGCTTTTGGGGCATCTGGAACATTGTAGCGAATTGGGGAACCGGGGCGCTAGTAGGAGCCGGGCGAGCGTGCTCCGTCAGCGCATGAAAAAAGGGGCGCAGCAAGCAGCGCCCCTACAGAAACCAGGAATTTGGAAATGCAGTTAGAGTTCGGCGCGGTGCGACACTGATGCTTTGCCGTTGCGTGGAGGTGGAACGATCGTCGCCATTTT
>DATNKM010000040.1:0-64186 GCA_035603395.1 Candidatus Acidiferrales bacterium | reverse complement strand
GGGAAGGACGAGCATGAAGAATTTGTTTGTGGGAAACATGACCTTCCAGACGACGGAAGCCGATCTGAAGGCGCTGTTCGAGCCGTACGGGCAGGTCGCACGGGTGCACATCGCCATCGACCGGGAAACGCGGCGCTCGCGTGGGTTCGGGTTCGTGGAAATGCCAAATGACGCCGAAGCCGCGCAGGCGATGCAGGCGCTGGACGGCAAGGATTTCGGTGGGCGCGCGCTGAAAGTGAATGAAGCGCGGCCGCGGGAAGCTTCCGCCGGCGGCGCCCGCGGGCCGCGAGGCGGCGGGCCGGGGGGCGGCCAGGGTTATGACCGGAGCGGCCAGAGCGGTCAGGGAGATCGCGGCGGCCACGGTGGGCAGGGCGGCCGAGGCGGGGGGCGGGGAAGATTTTCGAACGAGGACTATAGCGAGTCACCGCGCCAACCGCGCGAGCCTCGCTGGTAGGGAACTGCTGTAGGCGTTCGCGGACGGGCCGCGGGCCGGTCCGATTCGGATTCCAAATACAAAAGGGGAGATCCCATGCCGACAACATTCCAAAAGCGTCAGAAAGAAATGAAGCGTCAGGAAAAGGCGCGCTCGAAGGCCGAGCGGCGGCAGCAGAAGAAGCAGGAAGGGACCGTGGCGGAGGAAGAGGAGCTTCAGGTGCTGAGCGGCCCGCGTCCTCTGGGCGAGGAATTCACAGGTCCGCTGCCGTACGAGCGCGAGTAATCCCGTGCCGGCTGCTATTTCTCAAAATGCGGCATTACTTCGCTGGTGAATAGCCCGAGCGAACGAACACTTTCTTCATGCGTGAGATTTCCGAAGGCGAACCGGGGCACGTAATAATTGGCCCCGGTTTCCTTGATTTCCTTCTCGATACTTGCCCGCAGGGTTTCAGGTTTTCCCGTCAGCAGCGTCGATTCCGCCGCGCGCTTGACCTCATCCAGGCTTGCCGCCGTCGCGTTGTATTTCTTCCAGAGATAGACGAGGCTCTCGTGGAATTCGTGCGAGGCTTGTGAGCCACGCTGCTTCGCGTTCTGCTCGTCTTCGGACAAATAAACGAAACGCGTCAGGCCGACTCGTGGCATTTTCTTTCCGCTTGCGCCGTGTGCTTCGTTCCACGCCTGTTTGTATGACGCGATAATTTTCGCGGCGAAGTCCGTGCCGACGAGCGTGACGATGCTCATATTGTCGCGAGCGGCCCGGACGGCGCCTTCCGTGCTCGTCGTTGCGTACCAGATCGGCGGATGTGGCAGTTGGTAGGGTCTCAGCTCGATCGGCACGTTCGTGAAGTCGAAGAATTTTCCGTGAAAGTCGACGACATCCCGGGTGAGCGCCTGCATCACCACCTGCATCGCCTCGCCGTATATTGCCGGCGCGTCGGCCTCGCGCACGCCGAAAAATCCCAGCTCGACTCCGGAAACGCCGCGGCCGGTGCCGATTTCGAAGCGGCCTTTGGTCAAGTGGTCGATCATGCAGATTTCGGAGGCGAGGCGCAGAGGGTGATAGAGCGTCGCGATCAGCACGAGCGGCGCGAAACGAATTCGCTGGGTGATGCGCGCGGCGGCCGAGTAGAAAATCAGCGGCGACGGTGCGAGGCCGAGCGGCGTACTGTGATGCTCGGTAAGGTGAAACCTGGTGAAGCCGGCCTGGTCGTACATTTGCAGGAGCTTGAGCCGGCTATCGTAGGTCTCCGCGATTGGACGGTCCTGCCGGTCGATGTGATCGATCGCGCCAAACTCAATTTTCATGGGCCCACCCTTGAGGCTGGAAGTGCGCCTGTCCCCACGTCAGGCGACCTTTGAGCGGAGAGACTGTACCGCCGAGTCCGGGCATTGGCAAATCGGCACGCGCGGTGCGCCGTGTGGATCTGGCGGATGTTCCCGCTGCAGCACGCCGAGAACTGCTACCAAGCAACCTTATAGACGTTGCCCTTATTGTCTACTGCCGCGCCGCGTTGCTCGTCCAGCAGTTCGACCTGTAGGACCGTTCCCTTATCACCGGTGAAAATTCCTTGACAGATCGTCTGGCCGAGAATATGTGCGGCGAAGTATCCCGGCCCGAAGATGGCGTCCCAGGCGAACGCGAGATCCGGTTGCGGAGGGTAGCTGTCCGGCGCTCCCGGCGTCTTCTCGTTCAGCGAGGACGGCTTCACCACGGTGCACTTTCCCGCAAGCACCTCTGCCTTCGCGACGGTCCAGGAATTCAGCAGCGTGGGCGGCGGTCCACCGAACAGGGGTCCGCTGATCTGGCCGGAAAATACGGGCGGCGTCGGATGCGACGCCAGCGGACTCTTAACGGGGTAAAGCTTTTGCCCGAACGCAGGAACGCAGCTTGAGATCACCCAAATGGCTAGAAGAGCGAGGATCGCCTTTGTCTTCATTCGTAATTTCCTGTGCGACTTCGATAACGGTGCCGTACCATAGCTGCTCCGCTTCGACGTGAACCTGCCCAGAAGCTTTCATCGCGAGGGCTCTCTCAACTCCTTATTATCGAGCCGCCGCTCGCCAGGGCGGTGTATCGATCGCAAACCGCGTCTAGGAAATCGATGCGAACAAAATCGCCGGGAGGCAGGCGTTGTGGAGCAGCCCGCTCTAGGACCGGTCAGGCATCGGAATAAATCACTTGTGTTCCGCGATGATGGGTGTAGTTTCCGCACGGGAGAGGAACGATGTGCTTTTCAGCGACAGCGAACTTTGTTGGAAGCGCGGCCTTGGCCGGCATTGGCGTCGTCACCCTGACGAGGGTGAGGCACCGTCGCGAGCTGCTGTTCGCGACCCTGCCCACGCTGTTCGCCGTTCATCAGTTCATGGAAGGGTTCGTCTGGCTGGGATTGGACGGAACTCTATCTCCAACTGTGGCGCACGACATGGGCGCGGCGTTCATGTTGTATGCGCAGGGGCTGCTCCCATTTCTTTTGCCGCTCAGCGTGCTGCTGTTTGAGCCTGACGGGAAAAGCCGTCGGCGCATGCTTCCCTTTCTGGTGATCGGCGGAGGCACGGCGCTATACATATTGTGGGCGCTGACCGCATATCCATTGCAGCTCTACGTGAAAGGAAACAGCATCGTCTACATCAACCAAGCGACGAACCACACAGCCGTTGCGGTGCTGTACGTAATTGCGACGTGCGGTTCGCTGTTTTTTTCGCAGGTCAAGCCAATGGTAATTTTCGGGGCCGCAAATCTAGCGATTCTGCTGGCCGTAATGGCCTTCAAGCGGTACGCGTTCACTTCGCTGTGGTGTGCTTACGCAGCGATTGCGAGCGTGATCATCCTCGCTTACTTCTGGCAGAGTTACGGCAAGCGTCCGCTCCGCTACGCGCTGCCGTTGTAAGTATCCTTGTGGAAGGTTGGGCGACAGCTGGATGCCATGCAAAACGTTGACGCGCAGGGGGCCCGGCCGCCGCTGAGGGCTGCGGTTTGGGATATCGCTCTCAACGCGATCATCCCAGTAATTCTCTACAAACTGTCGAAACATTATTTGTCGTCTTCCGAGCTCATGGCGTTGCTGATCGCCACGACGTTCCCGGTGGGCAAGAGTATCTTCGATTTGGTGCGCCGCGGGCAGGTTGATCCCGTTTCCATCGTCGTGTTGCTGGGGATTGCTGCGAACGGTGTGGCGTTATTCTTCGGCGGGAGTCCTCGGCTACTGCTGGTCCGCGAGTCGCTGTTTACCGGCGCATTCGGCTTGGCCTGTTTCTTGTCGCTGCTGCTGCCGCGGCCCATGATGTTCTATTTTGCGCGCCACTTCGTTGCCGGAGCGGACCCACAGCGGCGGGCGCGATTCAACGCCGGCTGGCAACTGCGCGAGGTCCGTTTTTGCCACCGACTGATTACCACTGTTTGGGGATGCGTGTTTGTCGGCGAGCTGATTCTTCGCATCGTTTTGATTTACCACGCGTCGACGGCGACGGTCTTGATCGTTTCGCCGGCCCTTCTTGGTACTCTGACCATCGCGGCTATGATTTGGGCATTCCGTTATGGGCGCCGAGTCCGGCTGCGCGCGCTAGCTCAGCTCGATCAAATTTCGGGCCTGGACGTGCGCTGACCTCGGTCTCCGATAAACAGGCTAGAAGCAAATGTCCGGCGACTCGGCTCATCGGGCGCTAGTGGCAATTGTGATAAATTCGGGTTCGGAAGCATGGATCGTTAACATGAACATGCGACCGCAAAGGCCGCGAGAATACTCGATGACGTCATTCCGCCGCTCCGCTGTTCTTGCCCTCGCTCTCGCTTCGACGAGTTTACCTTTGCTGGCGCAAGGCAAGCCCATCGATTCGGACATTCCGGCCAACTTCAAAGCGCCGGCCTCGGAATACGACTACGTCAAACGCGTCGAGATGATCCCGATGCGCGATGGCGTTAGGTTGTACACGGTGATTGTGATTCCCAAAGGCGCCACGCATGCGCCGATCCTTTTGACGCGTACGCCCTACAACGCCAAAGACCGCGCCACGCGGTCAGAGTCACCCTACATGCTTGATGAGCTTCCCCTGAGCGACGAGGTGTTTGTTAAAGCGGGCTACATCCGCGTATTCCAGGACGTGCGCGGCAAATATGGTTCCGAAGGCGCCTATATCATGACGCCTCCGCCGATCGGACCGCTAAACACCAGCGGAATCGACGACACCACCGACGCCTACGACACCATCGACTGGCTGGTAGAGCACCTGCCCCAATCCAACAGCAAGGTGGGCATGATCGGCTCTTCCTACGAGGGCTTTACGGTTGTGATGGCGTTAATCCATCCGCATCCGGCGCTGAAGGTGGCGGCTCCCGAGAGCCCGATGGTGGACGGTTGGATGGGGGACGACTGGTTCCACTACGGCGCGTTTCGCCTACCTAATCTCGACTACATCATGGAACAAACCTCCCTGAAGGAAAGCGCTCCGGCCATACCACGCGAGGGGTATGACGATTACACGAACTTTCTCGCGAACGGGTCGGCCGGCGATTTTGCGCGCGCCGCCGGTTTGGATCAGCTGCCTTTTTGGCGAAGGATGGAAGAACATCCGGCCTACGACGGTTTCTGGCAGGGGCAGGCGCTCGACAGGATTATGGCTTCGCTGCCGCTGAAGGTGCCGGTCATGTGGTTGCAGGGCCTGTGGGACCAGGAGGATATGTGGGGCGCGATCCACTGTTACGAGGCCGTCGAATCGAAGGACACGGACAACGACAAGAATTTTCTGGTGATGGGACCCTGGCGGCACAGCCAGGTGAACTCTGATGGATATTCGCTCGGGCCGCTGCGGTGGGACGGCGATACGACCCTGCAGTTCCGCCGTGACGTGCTGCTCCCGTTTTTCAATCAATACTTGCTGGACAGTGCTCCGAAGGCCGATACGCCGCCGGTGCTGATTTACAACACCGGAGAGAACCGTTGGGAACGCTTCAAGTCCTGGCCCCTGAGCTGCAATCAGGGCTGCTCCAACAAACCGCGGCCGCTGTATCTGACGGCGAACGGCCGATTGTCTTTTGACGCCCCGGACGCCGCAATGCCGAAATACGACGAGTACGTTTCCGATCCAGCGAAACCGGTGCCGTACAGACCGAGGCCAGTGGTTGAATCCGACGGCGACGCATGGCGGCGCTGGCTCGTCAACGACCAGCGATTCGTCGATGGCCGTCCAGATGTGCTTACGTTTGTAACCGAACCACTCACGGCGCCGTTGCGGGTGAGCGGTGCGCCGGAGGTGAATCTCTACGCTTCCACCACTGGCAGCGATAGCGATTGGGCCGTCAAGCTGATCGACGTCTATCCTGATACCGTGCCTTCGCAACCGGAGATGGGCGGATATGAACTAGCAATCTCTCTGGACATTTTCCGAGGGCGATATCGCGCGAGCTTTGAACATCCCGCTGCGATTACGCCGAACCAGCCGTTGCTTTATCGCTTCGGCATCCCGACCGTAAACCACGTATTCTTGCCGGGGCATCGGATCATGGTTCAGGTGCAATCGACGCTTTTCCCGCTCTACGACCGCAACCCGCAAACATTCGTGCCGAACATTCTGGATGCCAAGCCCGCGGATTATCAGAAGGCGACTCAGCGCATTTGGCACACTCCGGGCGACACGAGCTTTATCGAATTACCACTTGCGCCCTAGACAGCGGCCTTTCTCCTGCCGTTGGGTTATGTTTTCGCGCAGTCATCAGATTGACGGGCCTTAGACCGAGGCCTGAGGTAGAGGAGATTACATGCCCACCCTTCGTGGCGAGGGCGCTTATTTCTGGAACCGTCTCGGCAATGTCAAGGAAAGACAAACGGTAGCCTCCGCGTCGCCATAGAACCGAAGCAAATACGGGCGCAAAAGGCCTCCTTCCCGCGAAGTGACATGGCCAGGGGGCGAAACTGGGCTGCCGGGACGTAGTTTTCACGGCATAGGTGACCGCGGGCGGACTTGCGGCGTCTGAATGAGTGCTATACTCGGATTTCACCGCCTTTCGGCATTCATGGTTTTGGCCATCATAAAGGAGTACCCGGATGGGGATTGAATTTCGGGAGCTGTGGCTCTGGGCAAGAAATCGTAAACTGCTCGCGTCTTTCCTCGTCGCGTTTACGCTCTGTCTGGGAATCCTGATAGGCACGCTGATATCGGGCCGTGCTCTGGCCACGCGCGCGCAGGCAACGAATGGGGCGTCGCTGCTGGCGATTCCCGATCCGGTGAGTTTGTCGAGCGCGTTTTCGAGCATCTCGAAAACCCTGGGTCCTGCCGTAGTGAACATTTCGACCACGCAGGTGATCGAGAAACCGAAGGGCGGAAAGAGTCCGCACCCCGGGCAAAACGATCCCTTCCAGGATTTCTTCGACCGATTTTTTGATTCGCCGGATAACGCACCCGACGCCGAGCGCAGCCTCGGTTCCGGCGTCATTGTCGACAAAAAAGGCTTCATTCTTACGAACGATCACGTAATCGATGAAGCAACCAAGATTCAGGTCTCGCTCGATGGTGACTCCAACCACTACGCGGCACGGGTCGTGGGGTTTGACAAGGATACCGACCTCGCGGTGATCAAGATTGAAGCGGACCACGATCTGCCCGTGGCGCGACTGGGAAATTCCGACGGCGTGCAGGTCGGCGACTGGGTTCTGGCGTTCGGCAGCCCGTTCGGCTTGAATTCGACGGTCACGGCCGGCATCGTCAGCGCCAAGGATCGCTCAAACGTAGGCCATCAATTCCAACGATTCATCCAGACCGACGCGGCCATCAATCCGGGGAATTCCGGCGGCCCGCTGGTGAGCCTTACCGGAGAAGTGATCGGTATCAACACCGCCATTTATACGGGCGGCAGGGGATTCGAAGGCGTTGGTTTCGCGCTGCCATCGAACACGGCGATCACGGTCTACAACCAGCTGATCACCGCTGGAAAAGTGGTGCGCGGTTCGATCGGCGTCACGTTTCAGGAAGAGAACAGCAACAATCCGGTGCTGATGCGCGAGCTGGGAGCGCCTTACGGAATCGTGGTCGAAGCCGTCGAGCCGGGCAGCCCCGCAGACAAAGTGGGGCTACAGGCGGGAGACGTGATCACCGATGTGAACGGCCAGCCGGTCCACAACGGCGCTGACCTGGTGAATCCGATCGCGCAGACCCCCATCGGCAATTCCGTGCAGGTTCGTTACGTGCGTAACAAGCAGGCCAAGGAAGTGACCGTTACCGTCGCGGACCGCACTAAGATTTTCCCGCAGTCGGCTCAGGATGCCGATGACCAGCCCGATCAGTCCGAGGAGCCCGCGCAGTTTGGGCTCCACGTGGAGGAATTAACGCCGGATATGTCGCACAAGCTTGGCATGGGCGATATGGAAGGTACGGTCGTAACCGAAGTCGAGCCCGCGACCTTTGCCGAAGACGTTGGGTTCGCCCGCGGCGACGTGATCATTGAGATCAACCACACGGCTATCAAGTCACTGGCGGAATATCGGGCGCAGATGGCAAAGCTTCAACCGGGCGCGGACGTGCTGTTCCGCGTGGCGCGGCGTTCGGATGCCGACCGCACCCTGACGTTGTTTCTGGCTGGATCGATTCCCGCAAAACAATAAGTTCGACCGCTGCAAAACGAAACCGGGCTTTCGTAAGCCTGACGCCCAGGAACCTTGTATTGCAGGGGTCTCCTACGCGTGTCATACTCGGGTTCCCCGCGAAGATAAGCAGGTACCTGGGAGGCTTAGCTATGCGAATGTCCACTCGAATTTCGATCTTAGGGATGAGCGCGCTGCTGGCAGTGAGCGCAGCCGCGCCATTGGCCACCTTTGCCGGGGGCCCTCCCGCCAAACCGGCGGCTAAGCCGGATGAGCAGAAGAAGGTTTGGACCAACGAAGATGTTGCGCGGCTGAATCCTGATTACGTCGCAGGAGCAGGGAACTCGGCTATGGTGATCGCTGTGGTCCCGCCGACCTTTGTGGTGACGCCGGAGGGTCCAAAACCCGCACCGGTGGTCGTCGCCGTGCCGATCGCTCCGGAGCAGGATCCCGCATGGTATGGCCGTCAGCTGGCGAATTGGCAGACGCAGCTTGCAGCGGTCGAGGTGCGCGAACAGGAACTTCGCAATTTCCGTGCGACGTCGACTGGCCTGCAGACGGGGCTGGCGCTTGACGGGCCCGTGGAGGGCATCACCACGGACAATCTGATCGCGAATCTCGACGCCGAGCGGCATGACATCCTAGCCCAGATCGAGGCTTTGCAAGACCTGGCGCGCAGCAACGGATTCGCACCGGGCGCGCTGGTCGCATCCGAAGGCCCGCAGCCAAGGGCTGAGGAGCAACGGGCGGAGCTTCTCCGGACGGTTCAGGGCGCCAACGCGCAGCTTGAGGGCATCCAGCTCACCCAGACAGTGATGCAGCAGCAAGCGGCCGACCTGCATGCGACGCTACAGCCACCGACTCCGGGCTGGGGCGGCAATATGACCACCGACCTGCAAGAGCGGCTGGATAGCCAGGCGGCGTCGCTCGTTTCCACGATTGATAGCGCGAGTGACACGGCGCGTTCGCTGGGCGTCACGCCGGCCGACTTGCGCTAGGCCGTGTTTCAAGCTCGCGACGGTGTCACGTTTCTCGCGTGGTTGTCTGTTTGGTCCCTAGTCGGCTGCTGCGGCTTGAGTTAGCCTCGCGAATGGCGATAATGGAGATAGAGAAGCCGGATCAGGCAGCGCAATCCGGTCTTCCAGCGTCGAAGCTGAGGGGCCGATCGATGAGATTGCCGCTAACCGTCGCATTGCTGGTGTTTGCATGCGTGTTATCAGCCGGAACAGCTCAGGCGCAGGGAACCTCGAGCCAGGTCGGCTCATCGTCTACCTCGTCTCCCGCCGCTAAAAGCGTATCCCACAAGAAAAAGCATCACGTCGTAGCCAACCGGCAGCCGTCCCAGAAAGCGCCGACAGCCGACCGAATCTCCGAAATTCAGTCCGCGCTCGCACGCGGTGGGTACTACCCGGGTGATCCGAACGGCAAATGGGATTCTAACACCGTGGCTGCAGTCGAAAAGTTCCAATCGGCGAATGGCATCGACTCCAACGGCAAGCTCGATGCGCCAACCCTGCAAAAGCTCGGCCTCGGCTCCGATATCGCAGGGGTTTCAGCCCCCAAAAGGGTAACGCCGCCAAGCTGTTGTTCGACGACTCCGGCCGTGCCGCCTTCGAGCCAGTCCATGATGCCTGCTTCCACTTCCGCGGTAGCCGAAAACTCCCCGGCCGCAGCCGCTGGCGTGAAGCCCGCCGAGCACTAGACCGTGAGGTCATCGTCAATCTCCCGAGCGAAACTCCCTCTGGGATAATGACGATCCGCGCGTAAACTCTATTGCCTCAAAAGATGAGAAGTTCAGTGTATCGACCACCGTCTTCACCCTCCTTATTATTTTGCGTCGAACGCTTGCTTCGGTAGGGTGAAAGGAGATTCCAGGTGAGATTAATATTGCTGGTCCTGCTCATTCTGCTCTTGCTCGGGGCACTTCCCACTTGGCCTTACAGCGCCCATTGGGGCTACTACCCAAGCGGCGGGCTGGGAATTCTCCTGATCATCTTGATTATCGTGATTTTCGCCGACCGCGGTTGAGTGATGTCCAGGGATGTCCAGGGTTGTCTGCCGAAACAGATCGAGGAATCCGTGCGGCGATCCGGTTGCGGATTATCCGTGGCGTCGGCACTCTCCGTTCTGCCGAGGCGGAGATCGGCACGTCCCGTTCAGCTAGTTGCTTGCAGATTCTTTCGACTCGTTGTGCGGTGAGCCTTTCGGCCGAACCGCAACCAGGTGGCGGCCGGACGCAGGAACTCGGATACTGCCGCCCAGAATGATTTCTTTTGCCGTTGGTTTGCGCCCATAGACGTCCGCCGTTGCGTCGTCATCGGGGCGCAGCGTGGAGCCTTCGAGTGAGATTCCAGCGAACAAACCGCGCGTGCGAGTAGCTGAGGATCTTCGCTCGCATGTATGCGTCCGTATTCGCAGCCGCGTCCCACCGGACCCGCGGCCACGGAAGCGTCGCCGCCCAGCTTTACTTTGCTTTCCAGAATCGATTTCGCGCCGCCGCTATTCATAACCAGCAGCACGAGATCCGTTGCTTGCCCGCCGATTTGAAATCCAAGGCTGCCGCCTTCGAGCGCCATCAGACAAGCTCAGACCTTTAAAGAATTGCGGCTGCGGAACTGCGTTCGTGCGAAGCTTTTGTGAGGCGCATGCGACCACGCTGTGAGCCGGGGCGGTTCGTGTATGGCACGGGTTTCTCGAACGATCCCCATGCTCGTGGGCCCACCAATAGCAAAGCCATACCCGCGACGAGCGCCAAGCCTGCGAGTATCGGAGAGAGAGGAATATGTCCCTCGGTATCTTCGGTGGCGTAAAACGGTCCGACATCGAGAATCTTCTGATGGCGCGTGTACGTAATGCCCTGATAGGCGAGGACCCAGCGCTCCTAAGACCACCAACAGAATCCCGGCAACAGAGGTTGATTTCATTTTAAAGTTTTCGCGATTCTCTGTAGCGTTTGTGTCGTTGAATGATTCCGATGCCCGCCGTCACTAGGGCCACTAGCAGCAATAAGTGAATGAACCCGCCAAACGTCGATGCCGTCACGAGTCCCAAGAGCCACAAGACAAGCGACACCACGAAGATCGTCATGTGCATTTTGTCCCCACAGGCATGCTAGGCCGATTATTGGCGGCCGTCTGTCCATTTGCGGACACTTACCCAACTCAAGTGAGGTTATCGGTGAATCTGCGACTCAGGGAGCCCGGAACTCGCCGGCAGCGGTCCGATCTGGTGGGCGCGGACGATGAACCGCTTCGGTGCCGGACCGACGAAATAGAAGGGGAAACAGGTCACGAGGGTGAGGGTGTTCTCGCCCGACGCCTGAAGCACTTCAACGTCGCTCGGCGACACCACCTGCGTCCAATCCACCTGATACGCGAACTCGCCGTCGAGTGTTTCTAGCTCGATCGTGTCGCCCGATCGAATGTTGCGCAGCGGGCGGAAGAAGGTGTCGCGGTGCGCAGTCAGGACCACATTGCCCGGCTCTCCAGGCAAGGCGGTCTCGGAAATATGGCCGACCGCACGCCTTAGAATTTTGGGCGAATCGCCTTGAACGAAGACCGCATTCAGTCCGACGCGAGGAACCTCCATTTCTCCGATGGCATTTCCCTCGATCGCTGGAAGATGTTCTGCGATTTTGCCTGTACTTTCGAATTGCGATCTTTGAATTGCCTGATAGGAATGCGCGGCGAACACCACATAGCCGCAGTACACCAGCGCCAATACGCCGCCAACCAGAAGCACGTCGTACGCCGCGCGTAGCAGCCCGCTCATGTGTCGATGCGAGGTTACAGCCGGAATCGGCGGCGTCATGAGGCGCCTTTCGCAGAGTGGCCAGGCACTTGGGCGTGCTTGAAATAGCCGGGCCGGGTTCGCACGCGCAGCTTGCCGCGACCAGGGGCGGAGACTTTCACCGTCAATTGCCTGAAGGAATCCGCGGAGTCTGCTGTCTGGGGGACAAATCCCAACGTGTACTGCTCGCGCAGATCGCGCGCAACTCGCCTGGAAATGTCCGTGACGTCCGGCAAAGACTTTGGAAAGAAGGCGATTCCGCCAGTTGCCTTACTGAGCCGGCGAAGAACGTCCGGATTTTCTTCTTCGTCCGCGTCCGCCAGACCTAGGGAATAAATCACGACCTGCGATTGCTGAGCTAAGGCCAGAATGTGCGAGTATTTTTGCTGGCTGGCATTGTCCCCGCCATCGCTGACGATGATCAGGGCTTTCTTGTCCCATCGGCCCAATTGCAGGTGCAGGAGCCCTTCGGCCACGGCGTCGTAAAGTGCGGTGCGCCCGCGCGCTCGAACCGAGGAAACGGCTTTCGCGAGTTCATCCGGGTCATCCGTGAACGGCTTCCCATCCAGGAGTTCGACAGAAACATCGTCGTTGAAATCCACGACAAACATCTCGTCCTGGGGGTTGCTCGACCGGGCCAACACGGATACTGCTTCCGCCACTTCCCTGAGTTTGGGTCCCATGCTACGGCTGTGATCAACGATCAGCCCCACGGTCACCGGCGTATCTCCGTCCTGAAAGGCGGTTATTTCCTGTAATCGTCCGTTCTCGTACACGCGGAAGCTCTGCGAACTCAGCCCGGAGGTGAAATTTCCGCTCGAGTCCGTAACGCTCACGGGTAGCACCACGAGTTCTGTCTTGGCAATCAGTGCGGGCGGGCCCGTCGCGCCCGGACGCTCAGACTGTGCTGGCAGAGCGTGCGGACCAATCAGAACGCAGGCGAACAACAAGAGAATCGTGGTAGGACAAGAACTCGAAAGTAAAGTAGCTCGCTTGAATCGCTCCATGAGGATCACCGCAGTCTTCCAGGTGCCGCGGGTTAGTCAATGTCGGCGCAACCCCGCGGCGCCTGGAAGCTTGATGATATTACGAACGTTGCGATGCGTACCGCTTCACGACAAACGCGCATCCGAGAGATCCCAGGCCAAGTAACGCGATGAGCGGAAGCAGGCTGGCCGTCTTCGGCAAGCTCGTTTCCTGCGCCACAGCGACCGGAGCCGGATCCTCTGTGACTGGCTGGACAGTCGCGACCACTTCGGTTACCGGTACTTCCGTCTGTTCCGGAGTAACCGCCATAATCGGCACGGTCTTCAGATCCGAGGCTGGTGTTTCCTCGGCGATCGCCGGGATGGGTTCCTTGGTTTCGATGGCTAGTTGGATCGCCCGCTGCTTCGGATAGACAAACTCTTGTCCGAAGTTATCGCCGGGATAGAACCACGCCTTGAGAGCTTCCGGGTTATCGCCAGCCCGCTCTGCGAATTTCACTACGGTTTCGCCGGTCGGATGAAGCCTCCAGTTGTTAATCGCAAGAACGGTGGCGATCACGTGGATGCCATCTGAATCAAGGAATTGAACGACGTGCCGCTCGGACGCGATGTCCACGAGCTTGATGGTGTACGTGCCCGCGGGCAGAACCTGACCGGGGATTTCGACCGGCTGGCTAAACGTCATCACCGTCTTCTTATTCCATTCATCGGCCTGAGCACTCGACACGCAAATTAGACCGAACGTTGCGAGTGCCAATACCGCTACAACTGTCTTGATGATCTTCATTTTCATTTTCTCCTGATACCTTCGAAGCCGCTGATATCGACCGAAACTTTCGGCGCGAACCAATCGGGACTTGTGACTGGAACCGTTGTGCCTGGAGCCCATCCTAGATGCATGAATGTCAATCAATCTGTCCGTTAGCGCACACAATCTCAATTGTGCTGCGGATTTTAGTGATGCGGACACAACGCCTGGATCCGTGGTTGTCGATTACGACCGATTCAACGCCGCGCGGCACTGCGAAGTCCGCGCCTGCACAATCAGAGGCGTCCCAGAAGCACGAGCACGACGATTATCAGAAGCACGAGCCCCAGACCGCCCGTCGGGTAATAACCCCAGGATCGGCTGTGCGGCCACCGCGGCAGAGCACCAAGAAGTGCGAAAATCAAAAGTACGATCAGGATCGTTCCCAGCATTCTGCCTCCTACTTTTCGATTCACGCGAGCTGCGACCGAAATATTGCCGATTTCCAAGTGCGAGCGGGACGGCCCGATCCGATTGCATTCGAGCCGCCCCACCGACGCTGAATCCGAAAATTACTAGAGGACCACGCTGATCGAGACCTGCGCTCCGGGATAGTACGGATTGCACAGATAATAGCCGCCGTCGATATAATCAACGTAGACATCATCGGTGTAATACCACCCGTCCGGCCAGGGCTGGACAAATCCGAACCAATAGCCGCCGTACTGGAAACGTGAATATCCGCCAACCAAGGTTGGGCTACCGATGCGGAATTCGTGGCCGCGTCCAAAATTGGAGCGGAAGCGATCGTCGGGAATGCGGCTACCGCTTCTCGCGCTAAGCCGTAGTGCCGGCATCGAGCGCTGCTTCTGCTGTTCGGCCGCGGTGCGCTGCGCGTGTTGCTGGCCACCGGCGTTGCTGCGGTTCTCCTGCTTTGCCTGTTCGGCCTGTCGCGGCTGCTTTTCGGACTTGGCTTGCTTTTCTTCCTGTGCCGGTTTCGCCTTTTCCTCTTGCTTGGCGGGCTTGGCTTCTGGAGCTGGCTTTTCGGACTTGGCTTGCTCCTGTTGTTTCTCTGGTTTGGCTTGCTCTTCCTGCCTTGCTGGTTTCGCGGCTGCTTCTTGCTTCGCTGGCTTTGCCGCTTCTTCTTGTTTGGCTGGCTTTGCTTGTTCCTCGTGCTGGGCCGGCTTAGCCTGGTCTTGTTTCTCCGGCTTGGCATCTCCCTCGTGGTGTTCATCCTGCGCATACACAGGGACCGTTGCTCCCAGCATCAGGAGCAGCGCTGTGGTGCTAATGACTCCGAGTACTTTCATAAGTGTTGCCTCCATTACCGCGAATTCATCTGCACGGCGTAAGTCGCCGTGCAGTCGTGGTGCTTTCGTTCAACTGCACGCAATTCATCACCCCGCCATTCCTTTGGCTTAGGCGCCAATGTGAATATGGGAGAAGGAGTGGAAAAGTCCGAAAATATTCAGCAGCCACAGCACGACGGCGATGACCACCACTGCATTCAAGATGGATTTAATCGTTCCCTGCATTGGTATGAAGCTGTTGACCAGCCAGAGCAGAAGTCCGACCACGACCAGAACTATGAGTATCTGAAGTAACGGCATCGAGCTATCTCCTTCTCTTCGCAGACACACTATCCGGCCTGGCGAAGGTACTGCGGGCATTTCCGCGCGCCGATTCGAGAGGTTTGAGGGTCCGTGGGTGAAGAGCAGGGCGCCGAATCAAGGCCCGGTGTTGTTTCTCTCTTCCTGCCTTCCCACGAGAGCGATGTTACGGGGTCTTACCTCGCATATCTGTCCCGTTAAGGACACTTAGCAAAATCATTGCATCTAGGCGCTTAGGTGCTAGCATTGAGGTTGCCGTGTGTGCCACGTCCAGCCGCGTCAAAGCAAAGGAACGCAGGGATTTCGACGCCCAGGGGTTTCTCGATTCGGCGGGAGTTTCGCGGAAAATTGTGGAGTACCGGAAAAACGCGACCGTCTTTACCCAGGGTGACCCCGCAAGGACCGTGATGTACATTCAACAGGGCAGCGTGAAACTCACGGTGGTCAACGGAGTGGGCAAGGAAGCAGTCGTTGCGGTTCTGAGGGCGGGCGACTTTTTCGGCGAAGGCTGTCTGGCCGGCCAAAGCATCCGCATCGGGGCAGCAACGGCGGGTGAACTGACTTCCTTACTGGTGATCGAAAAGGCCGAGATGATTCGCGTCCTTCATGCCGAGCACGAATTCTCCGATCGTTTCATCGCTTACATGCTTACCCGGAACATACGAATCGAGGCGGACCTGGTCGATCAGCTGTTTAACTCGACCGAAAAAAGACTGGCCCGCGCACTGCTGCTGCTCGCTCAATACGGCAAGGAAAACCAGGCGCAGCGAGTGCTGCCCAGGATATCGCAGGAGACGCTGGCGGAAACGATCGGCACCACGCGCTCCCGAGTGAATCTTTTCATGAACAAATTCAAGAAGATGGGCTTCATAAAATACGATGACGGCCTTCAAATCAACAGTTCACTTCTGAGTGTGGTCCTGCACGAGTAGTTCTTACGGCGATTTGACGCCGCGGGTTCGCGGTTGTTACCCTGAGTCTTCGCAATTTTCGCGTCATCAAATTTTAGAGCCGCGGCTGCACGTTTAAACTGCTTACGCGTACCTTCCGGAGGACCGACGATGGCCACTGCATTTGCTCCGAAGCTCTTCAAAAATTATGTCAACGGCGAATGGGTTGAGGCCCGCAGCGGCAAAGCGATCGAAAACCGCAACCCCGCGAACACGGACGAACTGATCGGAATGTTCCCGGCATCAGCCGCTGAAGACGTCGAAGCCGCTGTCGCCGCCGCCAAGGCCGCCTACAGGAAATGGCGGCTCGTGCCTGCGCCCAAGCGCGCCGAGATCCTGTTTCACGCTGCGGAAATCCTGGTGGCTCGCAAGGAAGATTACGCGCGGGAAATGACTCGCGAGATGGGTAAAGTCCTGGCCGAAACGCGCGGCGACGTGCAGGAAGCCATCGACATGACCTACCTGATGGCCGGCGAAGGCCGCCGCCAGTTTGGCCATACGGCCCCCTCCGAGCTGCCCAATAAGTTCGCCATGGCGGTTCGCGCGAGTGTCGGCGTCGCCGGGCTGATCACCCCGTGGAATTTTCCGATGGCGATTCCTTCGTGGAAAGCGATGCCCGCGCTGATCTGCGGCAATACGATCGTGCTCAAGCCGGCCGAAGACACGCCGCTATCGACCTACAACCTCACACAGGTTCTCGCCGAAGCGGGCCTGCCTCCCGGAGTATTTAACGTTGTTTTCGGCTGCGGTCCCGACGCGGGCGCGCCGATGCTGAACCACAAGGACGTCGACCTCGTCAGCTTCACCGGTTCGACGGAAGTCGGTCGCATCGTCAGCCAGGCTTGCGCGCCCACGTTCAAGAAATGTCACCTCGAAATGGGAGGCAAGAACATCATCATCGTGATGGACGACGCGAACCTCGAGCTCGCGATAGAAGGTGCGGTCTGGGGCGGATTCGGCACCACGGGCCAGCGCTGCACGGCCGCCAGCCGCGTCGCGGTACAGAAGGGCGTGTATCGCGAGTTCGTAGAGAAATTTGTCGCACGCGTGAAAGCGCTGAAAGTGGGCGACGGACTCGACGCTACCACACAAATGGGTCCTTGCATCAACGAGCAGCAGCTTCAAACCGTGATGAAATACGTCGGCATCGGTAGCAACGAAGGCGCGAAGCTCTCGGCCGGCGGCCATCGCCTGGAAACCGGAGCGCACGCGCGCGGCTGGTTCCACGAGCCGACCGTCTTCACCGACTGCGATCCGCAGATGCGCATCTGCCAGGAGGAAATTTTCGGCCCGGTGGTCTCCGTGATTCCGTTCGAAACGTTTGACGACGCGCTGGCCATCGCCAACGGCGTGAACTACGGCCTCTCGGCCTCGATTTATACCAAGAACGTGAATCAGGCGTTCGTCGCTCAGCGCGATCTGGAGACGGGCATCGTCTACGTGAATGCGCCCACGATTGGCGCCGAGACGCATCTTCCGTTCGGCGGCACAAAAAACACTGGCAACGGTCACCGCGAAGCAGGCCTCGCTGCGCTCGATTTCTACTCCGAGTGGAAAACGGTTTACGTGGATTACTCCGACCGGCTGCAGCGCGCGCAGATCGATAATTAGTTCAGGTTGACGTGCTCTGAAGATTGACACTTCGCCGCGCGCCACGCAGAATGTGGATGCGTTGGCTGGCGGGCGTCGTTACGCGCCTCGGGGCAGCTTTCCAATCGCAAATTCCATTCGACGGGATTCGTGTGCGCACGAGCTTCGTCCCTGCGAGGATATTCCGATGATTCGATTTGCGAAATTCACGGCCATGCCGGCTCTGTTGATGATGCTGGCAGCCGTTGCCTCCGCACAGGCCCTGAAATCCGGTGAAAGCGCCGCGAACGCTCCGTCGACGAGCGCTGTCGCGTCGCCCGGCTGCTCCCGCTTCGCGCCCGACGCCGTTGGCGGCACGTCCACCGCGCAGCCCGACTCGAAAAAAACGATTCACGGATTCGATCCCGCGGATTTCGATCGCTCCGTTACTCCGTGCGACGATTTCTACAAATTCACTTCCGGCGGCTGGATGAAAAATAACCCCATTCCCGCGGACCGCTCCAGCTGGAGCACGTTCGGCAAGCTGCGTGCCGCCAACGAGGACGCGCTGCACGGAATTCTCGAAGAAGCCGCCGCCAATAAATCCTCCGCGCCGGGCTCGAACCTGCAAAAGATCGGCGACTTTTATGCCAGCTGCATGGACGAAGCGCAGGCCGAAAGCGTCGGCGCGAAGCCGCTCGATCCAGAGTTCGAGCGCATCGCGGCCGTCAGCGATATTCCGGGGCTGCAGGCCGAAATAGCCCGCCTCCAGCGCATGGGCGTCGATCTTGCATTCGGATTCGGCTCCCTACAGGACTTCAAGGACAGCACGCAGGTAATTTTCGCCGCGGGGCAGGGCGGTCTCAGCATGCCCGATCGCCAGTATTACCTCGATGACGACGACCGCTCGAAAACTCTGCGCG
Source organism: Candidatus Acidiferrales bacterium (assembly GCA_035603395.1). Lineage (GTDB taxonomy): Bacteria > Acidobacteriota > Terriglobia > Acidiferrales > UBA7541 > Palsa-295. The sequence goes on along the minus strand of DATNKM010000040.1, from coordinate 45,605 downwards.
CCGGCTACGTCCAGCATGTCACGAACATGTTCAAGCTGATCGGCGACAGCGACTCGACCGCCGCTGCCGAAGCCAAAGTTGTCGTCGATATGGAGACCACATTCGCCAAGGCCGCCACCGAACGCGCGTTGCTCCGCGACCCCGAGCGTAACTATCACATGATGACGCTCGTCCAGCTCTCCGAGCTCACCCCGCACATTTCGTGGCCGACGTATTTTCAGCAGATCGGCGCGCCCAGCGTAACCCAGGTCGATGTCGCGCAGCCGGATGCGATGAAAGCCGTCGATTCGTCGCTCGCAAGTGCTTCGCTTGACGATTGGAAGATCTACCTGCGCTGGCATCTGATCCACAATGCCGCGCCGACGCTTTCCAAGAAGTTTGTCGACGAGAATTTCGACTTCTTCAGCCGTCAACTTTCCGGTACGACGGAAAATCTGCCGCGCTATCGCCGCTGCGTACAGGCCACTGACGGCGAACTCGGCGAAGCTCTGGGCCAGCTCTACGTGCAGAAATATTTCCCGCCGGAAGCCAAAGCCCAGGCCATCGCGATTATCCGCAACCTGATGGCCGCGCTGCGCGACGACCTGCAAACTCTTGACTGGATGAGCCCTGATACGCGTCAGCAAGCCCTCCACAAGCTCGACAAAATGAACCTGAAGATCGGCTACCCAGACAAATGGCGCGACTATTCCGCGTTCAAGGTCGACCGCGGGCCGTACTACGACAACGTGACGCGCGGCGATACATTCGAGGTAGCCCGCGACCTCGCCAAAATCGGCAAGCCCGTGGACAAGACGGAATGGCGCATGACGCCGCCGACGGTCAACGCCTACTACACGCCCCTGCACAACGAAATTGTCTTTCCGGCCGGAATTCTGCAGCCGCCCTTCTTCGATCCGAAAGCCACCGACGCGTTCAATTACGGCAGCATGGGCAGCGTAATCGGGCACGAGATGACGCACGGCTTCGACGATCAGGGCTCGCAGTTCGATGCCGACGGTAACCTGAAAAACTGGTGGACCGCCGACGACCTGAAGAATTTCAAGCAGCGCGGCGATTGCATCGCGAAGGAATTCGACGCGTTCGAAGTCGAGCCCGGCCTGCATGGCAACGGCAAGCTCGAGGAAGGCGAAAGCATCGCGGATCTCGGCGGCCTCGTGATCGCCTACGCCGCGTACCAGAAATCGCTCGCGGGCAGGCCCGCGCCGCCCACGGTCGACGGCTTCGACTCCGATCAGCAGTTCTTGCTCGGATTTGCCGCGCACTGGGCCGCGAACTACCGGCCCGAATCCGCGCGTCTGCAGGCCAAGACCGATCCGCATCCTCTCGATCAGTTTCGCGTGGATGGGACTCTCGAGAATTTCCCGCCGTTTGCTAAGGCCTGGGGATGCGCCCCGGATTCGAAAATGGTCCGCGCCGGGGAGATGCGCTGCCGAATTTGGTGACCATCCGACCAGGATGGTCAACCGGAAGACGGCGTTTTGCGGTGTGGCCATCCGCAGGGTCGTAAGCGTTTCGACGGGCCTAGGCTAACACGACGGTTTGTGAGCCGCGGCTCTTCGCCACTGTCGCCGTGTCGGAAAGGGAAGCCAGGGCTAAAGCCGTTTGTCGCTCGGTTGCCTATTATTTCCTCTTCTTTCCCTTCTTCGCCGCCAGAATCCGCTCGATCTGCTCGAAATGGTTCAGATCATGTCCCGCCATCATCCGCAAAATGGTCTCGACGCTCTCCGGCCCTCGCTCGTTGTGAATGCCCGCGTGCTTCCACTGTTCCGGAGCCAAACTCTCGAGCAGCGCCAGATTCGCCTCGCGCAGCGCACGGTACTGCTCGTAGGATTTTTTCAGGTCGCGCTTATCGTAGTGCAGCGCCGTGACCCACGCGTCCTGGTCGAATCCGATGATGGCCGTGCCTGGCTGCCCCAAAATCGCGCGGATGCGATAGCCGCTCACGAGTTCCGTGTCGGAGATGTGCGCCACGATCTCGGCAATCGACCATTTGTCCGGCGCGGGACGCTTGCGCGCCACAGCCGGACTCACGCCTCTCAATAATTTCGCCAGCCGCGCCGGCGCCGCGGCTTCCAACTTCAAAGGGTTCTGCCCCGCGACGTATCCGTACATTCTGTTCCGGTACTGCTCCGCCGTTTCCTGCATCGCAATTCTCCTTAGCGTGAATTTGAATTTACGGAATTGTAAGCCCCCGCCCGTCGCCGATCGATCTAGGCCGAACGGCTCCGCGGCCCGCTGCGAAGACAAATTGTCTCGCGTCTTCGGGCGCCATCGTCCGCAAGGACAGGTCAAATTCTGGAAACCCCGCTTGCCCCGGACCCGGCCCATCCTCCCCCGCGTCGTACAATTTACTTGTATTGACGGGCCTCGGCGGCATTTGGGAAGCATTTTGCCCGGCGGTGCGAAGCGAGAAACTCTCAGAGGCGAAGCACGTGAACTTGAAGACGGAGGACACGCATCCGGCGACGCCGGAGGACCAGGAGCTCGCGCGCAAGCTTGAAGAGCAGGCCGCGCTGGAGATCGATCTGGCCGACCGCGAGCTCCGTTCCGCGAACCTCCGCGCCGAGCTCGCTGCCTTTGAGCGCCAATACCTCCACTTCGTGGGCTCGCGCTATGCCGAGCTAGACGAATGGAAGGCCCAGCTCGCCGAGCGCTTGGTGAGCGAACAGCCCGGGAACCAGCGCGCGCGGCAGGCCGCTCGCGAAGCCCGGGCCCGCGCCGATGAAACCAAAAACGTCGCCGGAGAAAAATCCGAGCACGAACCGCGCTCTTTCCAGGCCTCACCCGAATTGAAGCGCCTCTACCGCGACGTCGCCCGCCGCATTCATCCCGACCTCACCAGCGATCGAGACGACCGCGCCCGCCGCCAGCAGCTGATGGCCGACGCGAACCAGGCCTACGAGCTTGGCGACGAAATGCGGCTGGAAAAAATTCTCACTGCCTACGAGCACAGCCCCGAGGCATTCCACGGCGAAGGCCCCGGCGCCGAATTGATTCGCGCCATCCGCCGCGTCAGCCAGGTCCGCGGACGCCTCGCCGAAATCGAAGCTGAATTGGGGGGATTGTTGCGTTCCGATCTCCACCAACTGAAAATGCGCGTCGACGATGCGGAGAAATCCGGACACAACGTGCTGCAGGATATGATCGCTAAAGTCGACGAGCAGATCGAGCTGGCTAAAGAGCGTCTCAACAAGCCGGGGGCGCCGCCGCGATGACCGAACCCGCCGAAAAATTTCCGGCCAACCAGCTCGCCCGCACTTCGACCCAGACGCAGGCTCTCGCCGTGCGTTCCGCAGCGCTCGTCTCACGCGGCCTGCGCGATCTCGCGCGCGATTCCAATTGGCTCATCAAGAAAGTTTTTGCCGGCAGCTCGTCGCAGCTCGTCGTCTCGCCCGCCGGAGAAGTCTGCGCTCTTTCGCCGCTGGTCCGCCACGGCACGGAACGCATCGCGTTGTACGATGTGGAACGCGGTGTTCCTACGCTGGCTCTCGTCGTTCCTGGCGAGCCGGACGTCTGCCCGGTCGGGCTGTCCGCAGCGTTTGCCTGGTCGCCTACCGCGCGGCATCTCGTAGCAGCGTGGGGCGGCTGGCTGCCCGAGCTGCACATGTTCGATCTCCATGGAAAAGTTTTTCTCGGCGGCTTCGGCGATTTCAAGAGCTTTCCCGCCAACCTCACGTGGTCGGACAGCGGAAAATACTTTGCGGCGGCGTCGCGAGGGCGAGGAGAAGCGGAACTCAGGCTCTGGCCCGCGGACCAGGCCGCCAGCGCTACCATGCCGTTCGCCGCGGACGCCGCAGCCGAGCTTCGCGCTCCCAGCAGCGCCGAGAATTGGCTCGCGCCCGGCACGGACGAAACCGAATCGGCCAACGAAAGCGGTTTCGGCGGATTCGGCCGCCTCGCCTTCAACCCAGCCGAAACAATCCTCGCCGTCGTCGCCGAAATCGATGGCGACTGGGCCGACGATTCCATCGTCCTGCTGGAGGTCCCCGGATTCGGCCGCCGCACCGTGATCCGCGCACAGGGCCGCATCACCGATCTCGCGTGGACGCCGGACAATCGCCAGCTGATCTATTGTTCAGGAGGCCAGGCCTATCGAGTCTCGGCGCAAACGCGCAAGTCCGAGCCGCTCCCATTCGGCGCGGAACTGTGCGCGGTCCATCCGCACCTGCCGATGGCTCTCTGCTTCAGCTCGCTGCTGAAAAATTCCGCTAAGGGCCGCCTCTTCCTCGCGGATTTAAATCGCCTCGCGGTATATGACGAATACGCTGCCGAAGGAGTCGTGAATATCCGCTGGTCGCTCGACGGCTCCCGAGCCTACGCCGTAACCACCGACGGCCTCGCCTACATCTACGAGCCCCCAGTTCTCTAAAGAAACAGCAGGATCATTTCCAAGGCGGATCGAATTTAAAAGACACCAACCCATCGCGATCGTCGATCTTCACATCCAGCAGCGCCAATAGCGGAAAGCCCGGAGTGCCCGAAATCTCAGTCCCGGCCTCCTGGCTTCGGTTCGTTTCGTCGGTCTCCAGAATGGCCAGGTTCGTCTGGCGAAGCCCGGCGAATGTCATCGCAAGTCTCTCAGAACGGGTGCTTCCAGTTGTACCCGAACCAAACCAGCGCGTCGCGGTAATCGATCTTGATGTCCAGCATCCGCAGCACGGTAAATCCCAGCGTCCCGGAAATCTCCGTGCCCGCGCCATCGCTCATGTTTTTCATATCCACCGAAATCATGTCCTGGTTTTCCTGCCGCAAATTTGCGAAGACCAGCGTCAGTTTGTCCGCGCTATAGACATTCTTGACTTCGCCGCTGACGCCTTTCACCCGTATGTTCGGATCGTTGCCGACTCTCGTCACCTCGCGCGCCGCTTCCGGCGTCACGATGTTCGTCAGCGATCCCGTGTCGATCAGGAATAATTTCCCCGCGGAATTATTCATTTCCGTCGGAATCAACAGCATGTGATTGATCCGGAAAATCCGCGTGTAATCCTGCATTTCCGGAGCGACATAGCGGTCGTAGAAACGCGGCGTGGCGGCGGCTTGCCCGGACCCCAGCGCCGTCTGCGTCGGCTCTTCGTTCGGGCGCGGCGGCAGTTGGCTCAGGCGCATTTTGCGGTTCGGCATGTCGAGCTCCACCAGGAACTGCGAGAACTCCACCGCGCCGATCAGCCCGTCGCTGTTGATCACCGAGTTTTGATCGATCACCCGCACGTTGCAGTCTTCGAATTCGACATCGCCCACCTGGATTTTGTCAACGTGGCCCACGTAGGCGCCCGCCGAGCCTTTGTCGCCGATTCCCCTGACGCTGGACTCGACCACGTGCTGCACGCCCGCCTTTTCGGCTAACTTTTGGTCGATCAGTATTCCCGCCGCGCCAGTATCGAGCAGTAGGTGTCCAGTGGTTCCGTTGAATTTCACGTCGAGCCCGTAGCCGCGCAGCCGCGTGGGGCTGTCCAGAAGCTCCCGCAGGTCGGTCGTCGTTGATTTGATCTGGGACGTCATCCGGCATTGATGAGCTGGAATGGTCGGTGTGTCCTGCAAATTCACCAGCTCGCGCTCCAGCGCCGTGCGCGTCTCTGCGTCGTCGTCGGTTTCCAGCGCCAGATAATCGTGGAGCGCTCTGATCCGCTCGCCCGGCCCTAGCGTGCCCATCCACATGCGGGTGATGTCGCGATCGTTCGGATCGAGCTCGTGCGCCTTGTCGATCATCGTTTTCATGCGGTGGAAATACGTAATCGTTTGCGACACACGTGCCAAGCCGTAATACGCGCGCGCATTTTCGGCGCCGCTGCTGATCACGGCGACGAACGCTGCCTCCGCTTCGTGAATCTTGCCCAGCCGGAATAGCGCTTCGCCCTGTGCCACTTGCGCTTCGGGCGATTTCGGCGCGAGATCCATGGCTTTGGCCGCCGCTGCGTATGCGTCGGAGGGATCTCTCTTCGCTAGATAGACGTGCGTGATACCTGCATAAGCGAGCACTGCCTGCTGCCCGCTTTCCAGCTGGGTGTATTCCTGGATCGCGGCGTCGAGTTTGCCGGTGCGGTAGAGATGCTGAGCGTCCTGCAGGGAAGGGCCGCGACTCGCAGCGGGAGCCGATGTGGAACCAGGCGACGGATTCTGCGCGCGCGCCGGGCGCACTGCCGAGAGTACTGCCAGAGCAACCGCGAGCAGCCGAACGAAGCGGCAAATCGACACGATAATCCGTCTCCACCGACCAGACCGCGCAATCCGGTTCACTCTGACAGCGGATTCTCGATGCGTCAATATCGGGGTATCAACCGTTGGCAGAAAAAGTCCACTACGCCTCATTCGCTCCCGGGTATGGGCGTTTCTATTCAACAATGCCGCCGCGCAGAATCGTCCGTAACCGCATGGAAAAAAAAGTCGGTACAATGGGCTCGACAATGGGGACGGGGGTGCCAGAAGGCGAAAAGCGCTAGGCGAGCGGCAGGTTTGCTTCGGCGTTCAGCATGGAATCGGCGCGTTCGCCGGCCATGAACCGGGCGAAACCGGCCGCGGCGATCATCGCGGCGTTGTCGGTTGAAAGCGCGCGGCTGGGGAAATAGACGTCGATGCCACGGCGCTGGCCTTCGGCTTCAAACGCGCGCCGTAGCTCGCTGTTCGCCGCCACTCCGCCGGAAACCAGAACCGTGCGTGCGCCATATTTTTCTGCTGCGGCCAGCGTGCGCGACAGCAGGTTATCGACCACCGCGCGCTGGAAGCTGGCGATCAAGTCAAGCGTCTCCGCGGTCGAAAGCGCGCGCAATGCCTCGGCGCTTCGTTCGCCGCGCGCCAGCGATTGGCGGCGCTGCTCGATTTCCGGTTCGAGCCGGGGATTGCGGCGCAGATGGTAAAGCACAGCCGTCTTGATTCCGCTGAAGCTGAAGTCGAATACGTTGCCGCTCATCTTCGGCTCGTTAAACCGCACCACCTGCGGATTTCCATGCGCCGCCAGCCGGTCGATAATCGGGCCGCCGGGATAGCCGAGCGCCAGCATCCGCGCCACTTTGTCATAGGCTTCACCGGCGGCGTCGTCCCGCGTGCCGCCGATCCGCGCGTAGGAAAAATGCCGCGCGCCGTTCGAGTTTTCCGATCTCACCTGGTAAAGAACCGTGTGTCCGCCGGAGACGATCAGGCAGACCGCGGGTAGCTGCGGCTCGCGACCGGCAATATGCGCTTCCAGAAATACAGCGTGAACGTGACCTTCCAGGTGATTGACCCCGATCAGCGGCTTTCCCAGCGCTTGCGCTAGCACCTTTCCGTAAGTCACGCCGACCAGCAGCGCGCCCACCAGTCCCGGCCCGTGGGTCACCGCGACGGCTTCCACATCGGCAAGAGAAACGTGCGCCTGTTCTATGGCCTCGCGCACCACGGGCACGATCTGCCGCAAATGCTCGCGAGAGGCGAGCTCCGGCACGACACCACCGTATTTGCGGTGAATGTCGGTCTGCGACGCGACCACGCTCGACAGAATTCGCCGGCCGCCGGCCACCACGGCCGCCGCCGTTTCGTCGCACGAAGATTCAATACCCAGTATCAGGTATTCGTTATCCGTCACAGCACGCCTCACGCTTGCTCGAGAGTCAAAATCTCGCTGATATCCGCTATGTTAGCATGGAGACGAAGGCCCGCCAGCGGCTCGCCGGTCTTCCGAAAAACCTATGACCCCAACGATCAAGAAAGTGCGCAAGGCAGTGCTGCCCGTAGCAGGCCTGGGAACCCGATTTTTGCCCGCCACGAAAGCCATCCCGAAGGAAATGTTGACCGTCGTGGACAAGCCGCTGATCCAGTACGCGGTCGAAGAGTGCATCGCGTCCGGAATCGAGCACGTGATTTTCGTGACCGGCCGAAGCAAGGAAGCGATCGCGAATCACTTCGATTTCGCGCCGGAGCTGGAAAGCTTTCTTGAGTCCCGGAAGAAATCGGATCTCGCGAAGCTCGTCCATGGCATCGGCGCGGGCGTGCAATTCAGCTATACGCGCCAGAGCGAGGCGCTCGGTCTCGGTCACGCGGTGCTGTGCGCGGCGGAGCTGGTCGGTGACGAGCCGTTCGCCGTGCTGCTGGGCGACGTGATCATGGAAAGCGAAATCCCCGCTACCGAGGAGCTTGTCGATGTTTATGAAGCGAGCGGTTGCGGCGTTATTCACGTGGAGCGCGTGCCGCGGGAACGCGTGCATCTGTACGGCATTATCGACGGAGCGCCGGAAAACAACGCGAAGTGGAGCGATAAAGTCCTGCGCGTGAAAAATCTAGTGGAAAAGCCCACCGCGGAAAAAGCGCCTTCGAATTTCGGCGTTACCGGCCGCTATGTCCTACCGCCGGAAATTTTCGCCTACCTGAGAACCACGAAGCCGGGCCAGGGCGGGGAAATCCAGCTAACGGACGGTCTGTGCAGACTTGCCGAAGACGACAAGATGCTGGCCTGCATCTACGACGGGAAAGTCCACGACGCGGGGGACAAGCTGGGATTCCTCGAAGCGACTGTAAATTTCGGTCTGAAGGATCCGAAGCTGGGTCCGGGATTCCGCGAATACTTGAAGACCCTAAAGCTGTAGCGTTTTCCCGACCGCATTACTTCTTCTTGCGATTTGCAGCGCCCTTGTTGGAACTTTCCGTAGCAGCAGATTTCGACTCGGCCTTCGTCTCTTTTTTCGAGTCGGCGGACTTATCCGGGGATTTGTCATCCGACGACTTCGCCGAAGAGTCGCCCGACCCTTCGCTCGGCGCCGCCGCGGAATTCTTCCCGGCGTAGTCGGTCACATACCAGCCCGAGCCCTTGAACTGAATCGCGGGGGCCGACGCCATGCGCTCGGCGCGTGCGCCGCATTTCGGGCATTTCTTCGTTTCGGAGGCGCCCAAGCTCTCGATCTTCTCGAAGCGATGGCCGCACTTCACGCATTTGTATTCGTACAACGGCAAGGAAAAGCTCCTTTCGAATCTAGGTTCGGAGTGAATGCCGCGGTCAGTTTTCGACGACGCGCCGAAGCACCGGGATTTTCGCTTCGCGAAGCACGTGTTCGACCACGGACTCGCGCAGGCGCGAAGCATCGTAATCGAAGTGCAGCCGGTTGGTCGTTTCGTCGAAGCGGAACCGCTGCAAGCCGTAGGTATTCGCAAACTGGCCGAGCGCCCGGAACTGCTCGGCCCCCAAGGCGTTTTGCAATTCGTACGTCACGGTCATGAATGTCATGGGCGCATTATAGCATCGGCGTCACGCGGGATTCACGCCGCGGAGCGCGCCGGCCCGCGTTATCTGCGGCTAGAGCCTCACAGTACGCAGGCGCAGGGCGTTGACGATCACGGAAACCGAACTGAACGTCATCGCTGCGCTCGCCAGAATCGGGCTGAGCAGCAGGCCGAAGAATGGATACAGGACGCCCGCAGCGATGGGAATGCCGATGGAATTGTAGAGGAACGCGAACGCCAGGTTCTGGCGAACGTTGCGCATAGTCGCGCGGCTGAGCATGCGGGCGCGCACGATGCCGCGCAGATCTCCGGCGAGCAGCGTGATGCCGGCGCTTTCGATCGCGACGTCTGTTCCCGTGCCCATGGCGACGCCGACGTCGGCTTGCGCGAGCGCGGGAGCGTCGTTCACTCCGTCTCCGGCCATCGCGACGATTCGTCCTTCGGCTTGCAGCTTCTTGACGATTTCTCCCTTTTGATCGGGAAGCACTCCGGCGATCACTTCGTCGATGTTGAGCGTACGCGCGACGGCCTCAGCGGTTGCCTTCGTGTCCCCGGTCAGCATCACGATCCGGACGTTGTCGCGGTGTAGGCGCGCGATCGCATCCGCCGCGTGCGGCTTCACCGGATCGGCGACACCGATTAAACCTGCGAACGTGTTTTCGGATGCAACGAATATTACGGTTTGGCCTTCGGCTTCCAGGGCCGTTGCGCGCTCGTCGAGCGCAGCGATCGAAATGCCGGATTCGGCAAACACTGCGCGGTTTCCGAGCGCGGCGCCGCGGCCATCGACTTTTCCGGCTACGCCCTTTCCCGTACGCGACTGGAAATCAGCAATATCTCCCGGCAGGATCGACCGATCCTTCGCGGCGGTCAGAATCGCGGCGGCTAGCGGATGTTCGCTGGCGCGTTCAAGCGTGGCCGCGATTTGCAGCAGCTGCGCTTCGCTGAAGCCGGACATGGGAACAAGCGACACGACGCGTGGGCGGCCAAGCGTCAACGTGCCGGTTTTATCGATGACGAGCGTATCGGTCTTCTCAAGCATTTCGAGGGCTTCTGCGTTTTTGATGAGCACTCCGGCGAGGGCGCCGCGGCCCGTGCCAACCATGATCGCCATCGGCGTCGCGAGGCCGAGCGCGCAGGGGCAAGCGATGATGAGGACGGCGACGGCGTTGAGCAGCGCGTGCGCCATTCTAGGCGCGGGGCCGTAGACCGACCACGCGGCGAACGTGAGCACCGCAATCAATACAACGGCTGGAACGAAATAGGTCGAAACACGATCGGCGAGCTGCTGCACGGGTGCGCGGCTGCGCTGTGCATCGCTGACCATGCGAACGATCTGCGCGAGCAATGTTTCGCTGCCCACGCGCTCGGCGCGCATCACAAGCGTGCCCGTTCCGTTCACGGTCCCGCCGGTGACGCGGGCGCCGGCGGATTTCTCGACGGGGATTGGTTCGCCGGTGACGAGCGATTCGTCGACCGAGCTCGACCCGTCGGTTACGGCGCCGTCGACCGGAACCCTCTCGCCCGGGCGAACGCGCAGAACGTCGCCAACCGCAATGTGTTCGACGGGCACGTCGATTTCGGTGCCGTCGGCGCGAATCAACCGAGCGGTTTTCGGCGAGAGCCGGAGCAGCGAACGGATCGCCGCGGAGGTACGACTGCGGGCGCGCAGCTCGAGTACCTGGCCGAGCAGGACCAGCGCCGTGATCGTGGCGGCCGCTTCGAAGTAGATCGCTACGGCGCCATCGGCTGTGCGGAACGAAGCAGGAAACAGCCCGGGAGTGAGAACAGCGACCGTGCTGTAAACGTAGGCCGTGCCGGTGCCGAGGCCAATCAGCGTGAACATGTTGAGGCTGCGATGGGAGAGTGACATCCAAGCGCGCTCGAAGAATGGCCATCCGGCCCAGAGCACCACGGGCGTCGCCAGAGCGAACTGAATGATGCCGAGCGCGCGCATCGTGAGGGCGCCTTGCAGCGGCCGCCCGGGGATGATGTCGGACATGCCGAGGGCGACGACGGGTATCGCCAGCGCGACGCTGACCGAGAGGCGGCGCGTCATGGAGACGAGCTCCTCGTTTGGGCCGTCCTCCGCCAGGGCGGTGCGCGGTTCCAGCGCCATGCCGCAGATCGGACACGAGCCGGGGCCGGGGCGAATTATTTCTGGATGCATCGGGCACGTGTATTCGGTCGCTACAGCGGACTGCCCCGGTGCGGTGCGTCTCGCGGGAGCTGCGGCAACCAACCGCACGAGCCCCCCGCCGTGCGCGGGCGGCTGGATGGTCGGACCCGGCCGGACATATTTATCCGGCGCGGCCCGGAATTTCGCGGCGCAGCCCTCGCTGCAGAGATAGTAGGTGCTTCCGGCGTAGTCCGCGGTTGCGGCTCGCGCCGGGTCGACTGTCATGCCGCAGACGGGGTCGCGTTCCATGGGTTTCTATTATGGAGTGGATGTCAAAGCGTCCTCGGAAGATTCGAGACCTCGCACTTCAGGGAGCCTGCCGCTGAGCCAGAAAGAGCTTGCGACATGCGTCCGACGGTGGTCGGCAGGGTGCCGGTGCCACCGACGTAGGGAACATTTGCGTTGGGGCTTACGTATCTATCTCCCGAACGTCGAATACGGCAGAACCGGGGGCGTCCGTGGGCACGAACGGCGGTAACGGCAAGACCGGCCGGAACAAACGCAAGCGCTGGATCATCTTGGGAAGCGTAACCCTGGGGCTGGTCGCGATCGTAGTGATTGCGACGGCGGCGCTTCGTCCCTCGCACGTGATTGACCCCGACAAGCTGGCGTTGGCGGAACGCGGTGACATTGCACGGTCGGTCGTCGCCACGGGCAAAGTCGAACCGCTTACGAAAGTCGAAGTGAAATCCAAGGCCAGCGGAATCGTCGAAAAAATCTACCTGGATGCGGGTGACAAAGTTAAAGAAGGGCAGGTGCTCGCGGAGCTCGATAAGGAGCAGCTGCAGGCCAATGTGGCGGCCGCGCGCGCGAATCTGGAGGCGGCGCAGGCGGCGCAGTTGGCGGCGGAGGCGACCTATCAGAAAAACGTCGTGGATGCGGAAGGGCCCGATGTGCCGTACCTGAAGGCGGACGTCGACCGGGCCCACGATCTTTACAAGCAAGGACTCATCGCGCTCAGCGTGATGCAGGATTCGGAGAAGAACTATCAGCTTGGTTTGAATCATCAATCCTCGGCGATTCGAGAAGTGCAGGTGAGCAAGGCGCAGGTGGCGCAATCGAAGGCGCAGGTAGCGCAGGCAAAGGCTGCCCTGGACGACGCGGAAGAAAATCTGCGGTACTCGACGATCACGAGCCCAATGAACGGTGTGGTGCTTTCAAAGGACGTGGAAGTAGGCGACGCGGTCAGCTCGATCCTGGTGCTGGGATCAACGGCGACGCTGGTGATGACGCTGGGCGACACGAGCGAAGTGTACGTACTGGGAAAAGTGGACGAGGCCGACGTGGGGAAGGTGTATCTGGGGCAGCCGGCGCGGATCGTGGTCGAGTCATTCAAGGACAGGACCTTTCAGGGCAAGGTGACGAAAATCGCGCCGCTCGGGCAGGAAAAGGACAATGTGACGACGTTTGAGGTGCGCGTGTCCATCCAGAATCCGGGCGGCGAGTTGCGTGCGAATATGAGCGCGAATGCGGAAATTATCCTGGAAGAAAAAAAGAACGTGTTGCTGATCCCCGAGGGCGCGGTGATTTTCGATAAGGGCAAGAATGCGGCGGTGGAGATTGCCGATCCGAAGGGGCCGGACGGGCGGACCAAGCTGGCGGTGAAGCTGGGGATCACGAATGGGGTCAGGGCGGAGGTTCTGTCGGGTTTGAATGAGGGGCAGAAGGTGATTTTGCAGTAGGTATTGGGCGGCGAGGGAGGGCCCATGGTCACCGGTCGCCGGCAACTTCAGGAAAATGCCGGCGCGACGCCGGTCCCACTTCGATGAACTTTAAAGACCTCTTCAAGGACACCGTTTCAACGCTTTGGGCGCATAAGCTGCGGACTTTTCTGACCATGTTTGGAATCACGTGGGGAATTATTTCGATCACTTTGATGGTGGCGGCGACCGAAGGCCTGCGCGAGGGACTCAAGCGAAATAACGAATCGTTCGGCAAGGACATCATGATTTTCTTTTCCGGGCGGACGAGCATGCAGGCCGGCGGGTTGCGCGCGGGGCGCGATATTCATATCACCGAGGACGATTATCTGGCGGTCGACGCCCAGTCGCCGGCCTGCCGTTACGCGCTACCGGAAATCGGCAACCAGGTTCAATTGCGCAGCCGTTACAACAGCGGAAACCTGGAGGTTTCCGGATCGCTGCCGCCGTTCGCTCAAGTGCGCAGTCTGGATGTGGGCGAGGGGCGGTTCTACGACGACGAGGACGTGGCCAACGTCAGCCGCGTAGCTTTTCTCGGCAGCGACACGAAAAAGCAGCTCTTCGGCAGTCGCACCGCGCTCGGCGAGACGGTGTGGCTCGGCGACCTTCCCTACACGGTGATCGGCGTGATGAAGGCAAAGGATCAGAATTCGTCCTACGACGGTCCGGACATCCGCAAGCTTTTCATTCCGTACAGCGCGGTCGTGCGCGATTTTCCGAATCAACCGCCTGCGCCGCCGCACACGATCGACCATTTGCTGGTGGTACCGAAATCGCTGGCGTTGCACAAGGATTGCGAGCGCGAAGCGCTGGCGGCGTTGGGGGTGCTGCACAGTTTCGATCCGAAGGACCCGGATGCGATCTTCGTGTGGGACACGATCAAGAACGCGCAGGCGAATTCGATGATTATGGACGGGATCGAGTATTTCACCGGCGCGGTGGGAATCGTGACGCTGTTCCTGGGCGGACTGGGAGTGATGAACGTGATGCTGGTCGCCGTGCGCGAGCGGACGCGCGAGATCGGCGTGCGCAAGGCGCTGGGTGCCACGCGGCGGTCGATCCTCAGCCAGTTTTTTGCCGAGACGATCATCATCGCTTTTCTGAGCGGCGGAATCGGGATGGGAATCGCGTACGGATTCTGCGCGCTGGTGGATTTGCTGCCGATGCCGCAGGTGTTTGCGGGCTTGCTGCCGACGTGGCAATCGGGCGTGCTGGCGCTGGTGTTGCTGTCGGCCATTGCGGTGACGTCGGCGCTGTATCCAGCCAGCCGCGCCGCGGCCGTGGATCCGATCGAGGCGCTGCGGTTCGAGGCGGGAGGGTAGCGCGCGATGTTCGAAGAAATCCTCCGGCAGGCGTGGAGCTCGCTGCGGCGCCAGCCCGTGCGCAGTTGCCTGACGATGACGGGAATCGTGTGGGGCATTGTGGCGGTGACGATGCTGCTGGCGTACGGGTCAGGATTCCGGCGCGTGCTGATGTACACGTTCGATTCCTTCGGGCACGACGTGATCATTTGCTGGCCGGGAACGACGGCGGAGCAGGCAGGAGGCGAGCGCGCGGGGCAAAAGGTGAGGCTGGAGCAAGCGGATGTGGATGCGCTGCGCGCGACGGCGACGCTGGCGAAGCACGTTTGCCCGGAGACGGTGAAATTCGTGTCCCTGGCGCACGAGGAACGTTCGACGAGCACGGCGGTTCGCGGCGTGTGCGAGCAGTATGGCGAAATGCGCAATGAAGTACCCGCCGAGGGGCGCTGGCTGGATTCTGACGACGTGGTGAACCGGAGGCGCGTGGTGTTTCTGGGCGCGCAGCTTAAGAAAAAACTGTTTGCGGGGCTGCCGGCTGTAGGCGAGCCGGTGACGATCCAAGGCGAGCGGTTCACCGTGGTCGGCGCGATGGACCGCAAATTCCAGCAGAGCAGTTACTTTACAGATGACGACCGCTCCGCCTGGATTCCGTATTCGACCGCGGGCGATTTGTGGGACACGAAATCGGCGAGCGTGCTGGTGGTCGAGCCTGTGTCCGGGGAATTCGACAAGCAGACGCAGGCACAGATCCTGGGGGTGCTTGCGCAGCGCCAGCATTTTTCGCCGACCGACAAGCGGGCGATCCTGATGGACAGCATGGCCGAATTTCGGCCGATTATCTGGGGAATTTCGTACGGACTGGAATTTGTGCTGCTGTTTGTCGGGATGCTGACGCTGGGGATCGGCGGCGTGGGCGTGATGAACATCATGTTGGTAACCGTGAATGAGCGGATTCGCGAGATTGGACTGCGGCGGGCGCTGGGTGCGCGGCGGCGGCACATCCGCGTGCAGTTTTTGACCGAAGCTCTGGCGATTACGCTGGCCGGTGGGGCGATTGGCGTGGTGCTTTCACTTGGAATTGGCGCTTTGATTGGGTCGTTGCCGTTTTTGGGGCCGGCTTACGAGGATACGTCGGGGCGCGTGGATATCCAGATGCATGTTTCGTGGGGGATTTTGATGGCGGCGGTGATTGTGCTGGTGATTGTCGGAATTTTGAGCGGGTTCGTGCCGGCGATGCGGGCGGCGAAACTGGATCCGGTTGAGGCGCTGCGGTACGAGTGACGCGAGCAATTCTTGCCGTGCGTTTTGTGAACCACGCCGAGATGCGCGCGATCTGCTGATACCGCCAGAAAAACGCCGGAGGGACGCCGGCGCGACTAATTCTGATCCAGCAGGGAATCCAGGTAGGCCATCATTTCGGGGCTGGTCCAGTCCTGGGGGCCTACGATTTTGCGATCGAGGTGCCCTTTGCGGTCGATGACATAGGTTTCGGGATAGGCTGTGGTGCCGTAGGAGGCCGCGAGCTTTTTCGTCGCGTCAAAGTAGGTGGGGAAGTCGATTTTGTAGTCCGACAGGAACTTTTCGTAGGAGTCCAGCTCGTCGTCGATGCCGACATTCACGCCGAGCACCGTGCCGCCGAGCGGGGCGATGCGCCGCTGAAGCAGATTGAGCGAAGGCGCTTCGTCGACGCACGGCTGGCACCACGAGGCCCAGAAATTCAGCAGCACCACTTTGCCGCGCAGGTCGGAAAGCTTCGCGGGCTTGCCATCCAGCGTGAGAGAAAAATCCTGAGGCGTGCGGCCGTGCAGGCTGGGCTCACCCTGCCGATAGTCGGGCCGCGCGAAAAGTATCAGAAGTCCCGCGATAAACGCCAGAACCAGGCCCGTTTTCAGTTTGCGTTTCAATCCGCTGTCCAAGCGCCCTATAATTGACCGTATACTGTAACTGTCGCCGACGAGAGAAAACTAGTCTAGCAGCCCCCCAGGCGGATCGGATCGCAAATACCGTGGTTTCCGTAATCATTCCCGCTCGCAATGAAGAAGCTTCGGTTGCGCGTGCCGTGGAATCGGTGGCGATGCAGCTCGAGGTTGGGGAAGTGATTGTGGTGAACGACGGCTCGACGGATGGGACCGGCGCGATCCTCGCGGGGCTTGCCAAACGATATCCGAAGCTCAAAGTGCTGGACGCCGGACCGCTGCCGGAAGGCTGGGTGGGAAAGAACCACGCGGTCGCGGTCGGCGCGGCCGCGGCGGAGGGCGATTGGCTGCTTTTTACGGATGCGGACACGTTTCATTATCCGGGTTCGACGCGGCGCGCGCTGATGGATGCCGTTGATCACGACGCGGTGTTGGTTTCGTATTCGCCCGAGCAGGAAATGCGGACGTGGTGGGAGCGGGCGCTGATCCCGTTCGTCTATTGCCGGCTGGCCGCGAAATTTTCGTACGCGCGCGTGAACGATCCGCGGCGGCCCGATGCGGCTGCAAACGGGCAATTCGTGTTGATGCTGCGCGATGCGTACCAGGCTGTCGGCGGACAGGCCGCAGTGGCGGGTGAAATCCTGGAGGATGTAGCGCTGGCGCGGCAGGTGAAAAAGCTCGGGCACGGCATTTATTTTACGGCGCCAATCGGAGTGGTACGGACGCGGATGTACCGGTCGTTTGGGGCGATGTGGCAAGGCTGGACCAAGAACCTGTATCCGCTGGCGGGCGGAAATTCCGGGTCCCTACTGTTGGAGTTGGCCGAAGTGTTTCCGTTTGCGGAAATTGGTCTTCTGCTCGCTGGGCCCCTGTATCTGGCGGGTGCCCGGCATTCGTTTGTGGCGGCCTTGCTGTGCGTGTTCGCAGGGATGGTCGTGGGGCGGCATGTCACGTACGCGGCGGCGCTCTACCGGAATCTCTATCCGGTCGCGTACATCGAATGTTTCGAGGTGGCCGCAGTGCTCTACAGCCTGGCACTGGTTGAGTCCTGGTGGCAGACCACGCGAGGCCGTGTGGTATGGAAAGGCCGCTCGTACGCGGCGAGGACGCCATGATCCGCGTGACGCGCAAAATCGAATTTTCAGCGGCGCATTTTTATCACAATCCGAATTTTTCGGAGGCGGAGAACCGCCGCGTGTTCGGGAAATGCGCGAACACGCATGGTCACGGGCATAACTACGTGCTGGAAGTGACGGTGGCCGGAGAGCCGGACCCGGCCACGGGCATGGTACTGGATTTGAAGGAACTGAAGGACATTTTGCAGCGCGAAGTGGGCGACCGGATGGACCACCGTCACTTGAATTTTGAAGTGCCGGAGCTTGCGGGCCAGATCCCGACGTGCGAAAACATCGCAGCGGCGATCTGGAAGCTGTTGGAGCCGAAAATCACGCGGGGCCGACTCGATCGCGTGCGGCTCTACGAGTCGCCCGATCTGTTCGCGGACTGCACGGCGGCGGAATCGAACGGGGCACGCGCGTGAGGCCGGCCCTGAAAATTACGCTGACGCGGCGCTATCGTTTCGCGGCATCGCACCGGCTGCACCGGCCGATTTTCAGCGAATCCGAAAACGCGCGCATCTACGGGAAATGCAGCAATCCCTACGGCCACGGTCACAACTACGTGATGGAAGTCACCGTCGCTGGAGCCGTCGATCCGGCCACGGGCATGATCGCGAATCTCGGTGAACTCGATCCGTACGTGGAGCGTGAGGTGATCGACGCGTTCGATCATAAGTATCTGAACGAAGAAGTGTCCGAGTTCGCGGAAGTGGTGCCGACGGCGGAAAACATTTGCCGCGAGATTTATCGCCGCCTGAAGCCGTTTCCGGCGGCGAAGGTCGAGCGGGTGCGAGTGGAAGAGACGAACAACAACAGCTTCGAGTTCGACGCGACGACACAGGGCGAACGGCTGTAAAGCACGCGACAAGCTCAACAAAGGACAACAACCATGAGCAAGACAACAAGAATCGAGATTCCGGAAACGGAAGGCACCGGGAGGATTGCGGACCTCCTGCGCGAAATCCTCGTGCAGGTGGGCGAGGATCCGGAACGCGAGGGGCTGCTGCGCACGCCCGAGCGGTTTGAGAAAGCGCTGCGCTTCCTGACGAGTGGCTACAAGCAGGATCCGGAAAAGCTGTTGAACGGCGCGAAGTTCAGCGTCTCCTACGACGAGATGGTCGTGGTGAAGGACATCGAGTTCTACAGCTTGTGCGAGCACCACATGCTGCCGTTTTTCGGCAAATGCCACGTGGCGTACATCCCAAATAAGAAAGTGGTGGGCCTCAGCAAAGTGGCCCGCCTGGTGAACATGTACGCGCGGCGGCTCCAGATCCAGGAACGGTTGACGAGCCAGATCGCGCAGACGATTTCAGAGCAGCTGAATCCGCAGGGCGTAGGCGTGATCGTCGAGGCACGTCACCTGTGCATGGTGATGCGTGGCGTGGAAAAGCAGCGTTCCGCAGCGGTGACCAGCGCAATGCTGGGCGTATTTCGCGAGAATAAACAGACGCGCGACGAATTCCTGTCGCTGGTTCGCAACGGCAACTAGGCGGCATCTTCTTCAACGTTCAGGCGGATCGCGCTGCATTCTTGGCCAGCCCCGGGGCCGAATGGAGAGGGAATGAGCAAACTACCATGGGTCGTTGTAGCTCTCCTTGGGCTGATTGTCGTTCCCAGCTTCCTGCGGCGGGACTCGCGCGCACAGTCCACGGCAGCGACGGCCGGTGCGGACAACTCTCTTGCTGCGTGGAACGCGCTGGTCGATCGGTATTTCGACGATTACTTCGCATTCAATCCGACGGCGGGAACCAGCGCGGGCTTTCATGAATACGACTCCCGAGTGGAGGACTACTCCGGCGGCGCGGTCGAACGGGAAATCGCAGCCATGCATGCGTGGGAGGCGCGCGTCGAAGCCTTTGATTCAAAAGGACTTGACGAAACGACTGCCGCTGATCATGAGCTTTTGCTGGCCACCATTCGCTCGACGCTGCTGAGCCTTGAGACCATCCGATCGTGGAAAAAAAACGCCGATGTTTATTCGAGTGGGGTGACGGAGAGCGCGTTCTACATCATGATGCGCAAGTTCGCGCCCACGGACGAGCGCCTCCGTTCGCTGGTTTCCCGGGAAAAGCAAATGCCCGCTGTTTTCGCCGCGGCTCGGGAAAACTTGAAAAACCCTCCGCAGATTTACACGGAAATCGCCATCGAGCAGATTCCAGGCATGCTCAGCTTCTTCCAAAACGATGTTCCTGCGGCGTTCGCCGATGCAAGCGACCCGGCGACGAAGCAGGAGTTCGCGACTTCCAACGCCGCGGTGATCGCGGCGCTCACGAGCTATGGCGAGTGGCTGAAAACGGATTTGCTGTCCCGGTCGCACGGAGACTACCGCATCGGGGCGGCCACATTCTCGAAGAAGTTGCTTTACGACGAGATGGTGGATACGCCGCTCGACAAGCTTCTCGAGATCGATCGGGCGAACATGAAACAGAATCAAGAAGAGTTCAAGCGGATCGCTCGCGAACTGGAACCGACAAAGACCAGCGAGCAGGTGCTCGCCGAGCTGGAAGCGGACCATCCGAAGCCGGACCAACTGCTACAGGCCTTCCGCGACACATTCGACGGGCTGGTTGCGTTCATCAGGCAAAAACACATCATCACGATTCCGTCCGATCTCCGCCCGATCGTCGAGGAAACGCCTCCGTTCGGGCGCGCGCTCTCCACAGCCTCCATGGATACGCCGGGCCCTTACGAAAAGGTGGCCAAAGAAGCGTAT
Source organism: Candidatus Acidiferrales bacterium (assembly GCA_035603395.1). Taxonomy (GTDB): domain Bacteria; phylum Acidobacteriota; class Terriglobia; order Acidiferrales; family UBA7541; genus Palsa-295. The sequence goes on along the minus strand of DATNKM010000040.1, from coordinate 25,492 downwards.
TTCAATCTGACGCTTCCCGGGCCAAACGACACGCCCGAGGAGATTGAAGGGCGTATGGAGGACTTCAACGTCGGGACGATCATCAGCACGGCGGTGCACGAGGCATATCCGGGCCACTACGTTCAGTTCCTGTGGACGCCCCAGGCTCCCACGAAAATACGCAAGTTGTTGGGTGCCGCGACGGACGTGGAAGGTTGGGCGCACTACTGCGAGCAGATGATGCTCGATGAAGGCTACGGACAGCCGGGCGCCGGACCGAAGGACGAGCGCGAATCCAAGCTGATCCGCCTGGGGCAGTTGCAGGATGCATTGCTGCGGAACGCGCGGTTCGTGGTCGGTATCCAGATGCATCGTGGGAGCATGACATTCGACCAGGGAGTCGAGTTTTTCGAGAAAGAGGGCTATCAAACCCATCAGATCGGTTTGGTCGAGACGAAGCGCGGCACCTCCAATCCCACGTATCTTTACTACACGCTGGGAAAGCTCGAAATCCTCAAACTTCGCGCCGACGTCGAGAAGAAACAGGGCGCGGCGTTCTCGCTTCAAAAGTTCCACGACGATTTCATGCGCCAGGGTTTCCCTCCCATCAAAATCGTGCGCAAAGCGATGCTGGGGGATGACTCGCCCGCGCTTTAGAGCGGAGATGGGCGTCATGATTTGCGACGGACCGCGGCCGGCGAGGCTCAGGTGAATCCTGTATTTTTGCTTTGCGGCCCACGGCCTCTGTGCTAGCATTTTCAGGTTGAAGAGCGAAGAGCATAGAGCAGGGGCACGGCGTTTCAGAGGGAGGTTCAGTTGATGGAAGCCAAAGCCGGTGTAATCGAGATGTACCGGGTTCACACGAAAGACACCGGATCGCCAGAAGTGCAGATCGCGCTGCTGAGCGAGAGAATCAACTACCTCACGACCCACCTCCAGTCCCACGCAAAAGATCACGCTTCGCGCCGCGGGTTGATCATGATGGTCAACAAGCGCCGCAGGCTGCTGGACTATCTGAATCGGCGAGACCCAGATCGGTATCGCGAGATTGTGGCACGACTTAGTTTGCGTAAATAGCGCGGATTCCTCGAGCGGCCGCTCCGGCCGCATGATTCTCCACCGCAAAATGTTGAGCTGTCGGCCTGCGTACAGGCCGCGAGGGTCGCGGTGCGCGAGGTCCCTTGCAAGCTAACCCCGCTGGCTGTTGCGCCCCGCTGTGCGTTTCTTCGTCTTCAAGCTGCAATGAATTTCCGAGAGTGCTGCTCTCGTATCTGACGATCGTTCCCGGTGATCCGGGACAGAAGGATGTGCTGGATGTTTGAACAAGTGAGTGTGGATCTGGGCGGACGCAAGCTGACGCTCGAAACCGGAAAAATGGCGCGACAGGCGCACGGCTCGATCGTGGCGCGCTACGGGGATTCCGTCGTGTTGGCCACCGCATGCATGGACAATAAGGCGACCGAGAAGGATTTTCTTCCGCTGACCGTCGATTACCGCGAGTACACCTACGCTGCCGGAAAAATCCCCGGCGGATTTTTCAAGCGCGAGGGGCGCCCGTCCGAGCGCGAGATTTTGACTTCGCGGCTGACGGATCGGCCATTGCGGCCGCTGTTTCCCGAGGGCTGGGCTACCGAGACGCAGATTATCGCCATGGTGCTTTCGGCTGATAGCGAGAACGATCCGGACGTCGTGGCCGTGACGGCCGCTTCGGCTGCGCTGTATGTCTCGAAGATTCCTTTCAACAATCCGATCGCCTGCGTGCGCGTTGGCATGCTCGAAGGCAAGTTTGTCTGCAATCCAACGATCGCTGATCAAAAAGTCAGCCAGATGAACCTGATCATTGCCGGATCGAACGAAGCGATCGTGATGGTTGAATCGGGCTCGCTCGAGGTTTCCGAAGACACGGTTGCCGATGCGCTGCAGTTTGGCCATGGCGAGATCAAGAAGATCATCGCAGCGATCAAAGACCTGGGCGCACGAGTGGGCATCAAGAAGCTCGAAGTGAAGCCGCCGGCGTTCGATGAGGCTCTCTACAAGGAGATCGCCGCGAAATATACCGACCGGCTGCGCGATGCGCTCGATACGGAAAAGCATCCGAAGCTTGAAAGCTATGCGCTGGTCGATGCGGTGAAGGCCGATATCTTGGCGGCCGTGCCGGAGGACGACGAGGAGAAGCACAAGCTGGCATACCGCGCGTTTGAGAGGCTGCGCGAGCGCATTTTCCGCGACGATATGTTGGTTCGCCGACGGCGTCCCGATGGCCGTGCGTTCGATCAGGTTCGCCCGATTAGCTGCGAAATCGGAATTCTACCGCGCGTGCACGGCTCGGCGCTTTTTACCCGCGGTGAAACGCAGGCTTTGGCGACGACGACCTTGGGAACCAAGGAAGACAAGCAGCGTCTCGATTTGTTGTTCGAGCAGGACGTGTTCAAGCGCTTCATGCTGCATTACAACTTCCCGCCGTTTTCGGTTGGCGAGGTGAAATTCCTGCGGGGAGCAGGGCGTCGCGAGATCGGGCACGGCGCGCTGGCTGAGCGTGCGCTTGCGAGCCTGTTGCCGACGGAAGCCGACTTCCCGTACGCCATGCGCGTCGTTTCCGACATCATGGAGTCGAACGGATCATCCTCGATGGCCACGGTGTGCGGCGGCTCTCTGTCGCTCATGGACGCCGGCGTTCCACTGAAGGCTCCCTGCGCCGGTATCGCGATGGGGTTGGTGGTTGAGGGCGAAAAGTACGCGATCCTCACCGACATCGCGGGCGCGGAAGATCATTACGGCGACATGGATTTCAAAGTCGCTGGTACGCGGCAGGGAATTACCGCGCTGCAGATGGATATCAAGGTCGGCGGCGTCAGCATCAACATGATGCGCGAAGCGCTGGCCCAGGCGAAGAAGGCGCGGCTTGAAATCCTGGACATCATGGAGAAGACGATTTCCAGCGGGAAGCCCGAAATTTCCGTCTATGCGCCGCACCTGCACATGCTTTCGATTCCCACGGACAAGATTCGCGACCTCATCGGACCGGGCGGCAAGAAAATCCGCTCGATTGTCGAAGCCACGGGCGTGAAGATCGACGTGATGGACGACGGCAAGGTGCACGTCTTCGCCAGCAACGGTAAGGCGGCCGAAGATGCGCTAAGAATGATTCGCGACGTCACGGCGACCGCCGAGATCGGCAAGACGTATCTCGGCACCGTGGTTCGTATTGCGGAGTTCGGCGCATTCGTCGAGATTTTCCCGGGTACCGATGGCCTGCTCCACATCAGCGAAATCGCCGAAGCGCGCATCCGCGCGGTCCGCGACGAACTGAAGGAAGGCGACCAGGTGCTGGTGAAGGTACTGGCGATCGAAGGTAACAAGATCCGCCTGAGCCGCAAAGCTGTGCTGCGTGATCAGCGCGACAAGGTGGCCAAGGGCGACTTGGCCGGGTAGCTCTAGCGCCCGCTGGAATCGGCGGGGAAAGGGCCAAATCGGTTCAGGGGGGCGAGTAATCGCCTCCTTTTTTGTTTTCGGGTTGTAAGGATTATTCGTCGCGGCCGGTGACGCGTTCGATGCGGGCGCCGAGTTTGCGGAGCTTGAGTTCGATCTGTTCGTAGCCGCGGTCGATGTGGTAAACGCGGTCGATTACCGTCGTGTTGTCGGCGACCAGAGCGGCCAGAACCAGCCCGGCACTTGCACGCAAATCCGACGCGGTAACGGGTGCGCCGCTTAGCGGCGTGGGGCCGGTCACGATGGCGGTGTTGCCATCGATGGCGATGTTGGCGCCCATGCGCATCATTTCGCTGGCGTGTAGGTAGCGATTCTCAAAGATCGTCTCACGGATGTGGGATGAGCCGTGCGCCTGCGTGGCAAGCGCCATGAACTGTGCCTGCATGTCCGTGGCGAAGCCGGGATATTCCTCAGTGTCGACGTCCGCGGCGACGAGTTTTTTCGCGGCGCGCACGCGTAGGCCGGTCTTGCCTTCGCACTTGATTTCGACGCCGCACTGTTTCATTTTCTCGATGATGGCGCCCAGGTGATGCGGCTCGCAATGGCTCAGCAGCAGCTCGCCGCCGGTGATCGCTCCGGCCACTAGAAACGTGCCCGCTTCGATGCGGTCAGGAATAATCGTGTGCGTCGCGCCGTGAAGTTTCTCCACTCCTTGCACGCGAATCGTGGGCGTGCCGTGGCCTTCGATTTTCGCACCCATCTTGATCAGCAGTTCGGCCAGGTCGGGAATCTCGGGTTCGAGCGCGCAATTTTCAAGAATGGTTTCGCCTGCAGCCAGGACCGCAGCGGTCAGAATGTTCTCAGTGCCCGTGACCGTAATCTTCGGAAAGCGGAATGTCGTTCCGCGCAGCCGGTTCGCTTTCGCTTCCACGTAGCCGTGATCGACGCTGATCGAAGCGCCGAGCTTTTCGAGAGCCTGGATGTGGAGGTCGATTGGCCGCGCGCCGATGGAGCAACCGCCGGGCAGGGAAACGCGCGCGTAGCCGAATCGCGCGACCAGTGGGCCGAGCGTCAGCACCGAGGCACGCATGGTTTTCACCAGGTCGTACGGCGCTTCGGCGTGCGAAATGGTTTCCGCTCGAATGATGAATTCGCTCGGCGGAATATCCGGGCTTTCGACTTTGCAGCGCATGTGCGCCAGCAGCTTCGCCATGGTGATGATGTCGCGCACGTGCGGGATATTCTTCAGATGTACGGCATCGGCGGTGAGCAACGACGCCGCCATGGCCGGTAGCGCCGCGTTTTTGGCACCGCTGATCCGGACTTCGCCTTCGAGTCTCCGCCCGCCATGTATCTTGAATCGGTCCATGTCCTATTTCCGGCCTTTGGGGTTGAGATGACTTCGCACCGCTGCGAGCGCCTGCCTCACGTCGCCGCCTGAAGCCGCGAGGCTCCGGCGCGCGTCCGACAGGCTTGCCCCCGTTTTCAGCATCACCAATGCCGCGGGCAGATTGTGGCTGGCATGACGCAAAGCATGTTCGGCAGCCGACGGAGTGACGCCCGCGGCCTCTTCCAGTATCTGCGCGCTCCGCCGCCGCAACTTCTGATTTGTCAGCGCCACGTGAACCATCCAGTTTTCATACACTCTGCCGAGCCGCACCATCGCGGCGGTAGAAAGCATGTTCAGCACCATCTTCTGCGCCGTGCCGGCCTTCAGGCGTGTCGAGCCGGAAATCGCCTCCGGTCCCGTGTCGGGCGCGATGGAAATCCGCGCCCTGCGGGCCACCGACGATCGGGGATTCGACGTCACTCCCACGGTGACCGCCCCCCGTCGGCGGGCAAACTCAAGCGCACCCAGCACATAGGCAGTCCCGCCGCTCGCCGCGACGCCCACAACCACATCGCCGCGCTTCAACCCTGTTCGGCGCAAGTCGCTGGCGCCACGGACCGCTGAATCTTCCGCACCTTCGACTGCGTGACGTAATGCTCGCTCGCCCCCGGCAATGATCGCCCGGACCATCCGCGCCGGTGTTCCAAACGTCGGTGGGCACTCGGCCGCGTCCAGTACCGCCAGCCGGCCGCTGGTTCCGGCGCCCACGTAAAACAGCGTCCCGCCCGCGCGCAGCGATTTCGCGATGGCCTCAACCGCCCGCGCGATTTGCGGCAGCACCTTGCGAACGGCGGGAGCTACGCCGGCATCCTCCCGGTTCAGCGCCCGTACGATCTCGAGGCTCGATTTCCGGTCCAGGCCGCGCGATCGCCGGTTGCGTTGCTCTGTCCTCGCAGGTTTCAAAGGGCGCACCAAACCCCTCAAGATTATAACGGCAGGGCACGCGCGGCGGCGGGCAGCTGCTGGATTACGGCGGGCCGTGTGCCGAGGGAGTTATCGGGCGGCGGCGGGCTGGGCGGTGGCGAGCCCCAGGCCCTCCATCACGGCGTCATGCACCGCCGGCCGGACCTGCTTGATTTTTTCGTTGGCGCGGGTCGGGTTTACACGGTTCGTGAGCAGGATGATGAACATCCGGCGCTCCGGATCGACCCAAAGTGAGGTGCCCGTAAAGCCCAAATGCCCGAAACTGGACGGCGAAAAATAGTGGCCTGAAGACGAGTCTTCCTCGGGCACATCCCAGCCCAGCGTGCGGGTGGAATTGCCGATGGTGTGGTGCGCCGTGAACTGCTGGATCGTCGAGCGGGCGAGGATGCGCTCGTGGCCGTAGATTCCGCCGTTCAGCATCATCTGAGCGAAAGCGGAGACATCGCCGGCGGTGGAGAACAGGCCGGCGTGTCCGGCAACGCCGCCCATGGCCCAGGCGTTTTCGTCGTGCACTTCACCCCAGATGAGGCGCTTGCGAAAGGCCGTGTCTTTCTCGGTAGGTGCAATGTCTTCGCGGAGCTTGCGCGGCGGATTGAACATCGAACGGTCCATTCCGATGGCATCGAAAATTTCGTCTTTCACGAAAGCGTCGAGCGTGTCGCCCGTGAGGCGCTGGATGATTTCGCCGAGAAGGATGAAGCCGAGGTCGGAATAGACGATTTTCGTGCCTGGCTCGCGGACGAGAGGTTCGGCGAGCACATCCGCGAGGATTCGATCGTGGCCCTTGACGTCCTTGAAGTATTCGCGATGGTCGGGGAGGCCGGAATCGTGCAGTAGCAACATGCGCGGGGTGATGCGCGCGCGCCAGCTCGGATCCGCATCGAATTTTGCGGCGGCGGCAAAACCGGGTAGATAGTTTTCGACCGGGCGATCAAGATCGAGGCGCCCTTGCTGGACAAGTAACATTGCGGCGGTTGTTGTCACGATGGGTTTGGTAAGCGAAGCGACGTCGTACATCGAGTCTTCGTCAACATCGTAGGCCTCGCCCGTGAGCTCGAGCTTGCCGAACGGGTGGACGGCCAGCTGGCCATTCCAGCCGACCGCGAGGACGCCGCCGGGAAAAGCGCCGTCCGCCGCGGCACGATCGAGCAATGCGTAGGCCGGACGCAACTGCTCAACCATGGCTCCCGGCGCAGGATGCAGCGTCATCGAATGTGCGGCAACGGGAAGGCCGTCGCCGCGCTGCACCGTGCCGGGCACGGTGACCGGGATTTTTCCGCCGATGGCGGTCTGGCCGAAAATGGCGCGAGCTACGGCGCGCTGCGAGACGTCGTTCGTCGAAAATTCGGCGACCCACGTTTTCGCGTTCGGGAAGCGCTCGATTAGGTACGGATTGCCGAACGACGCGATCACGGTTGGCTTGCTGGTGGCGATCAGCTCGTTGACGAACCCGCGCTGATCGTCGGGCAGGCCGACGCTCCCTTTGCGATCAGTGACGCGCACGAAAAGAGCGCAGATCGCGACGTCATAGGAATCCGGCGGCGGCAGCCTGAGGCTGCTGACCGGTGCGTATTGCGGGTCCGCGCGCAAAACTTTGAGCGAATCGACGCGCGGGCGGATTTCCGGCTCGATCGTTTCGCCGGGGTTGGGATCGGGATCGGACGAGATCGCGATCAGCAGGACACGCAACGGCTTCGTCGAGTCCAGTGGCAGAAGCCAGGGCGTATCGCGCAGTAGGGTGACGCCTCGGTCGGCAATCTCCTGCGCCGCCGTTTCGTATTCGGGGCGGCCGAATTTTTCGTTGAGTTTCGCCACGTCCACATAGCGGTTTTTGTTCAGGTCGAGGTGCGCTTTCGCCGCGAGAATGCGGCGTACCGATTCGTCGATTCGTTTTTCAGCGATGCGGCCGGATTTTACGGCCTCTTCGAGGCCGGCAATGGCGGCGTCGGGCGCTGGGGACATGAGCAGCACGTCGGTACCAGCTTGCACGCAGCGCACGGCAGCTTCTCCGGGCGCGTAATTCGCAGTCACTCCGCCCATATCGAGCGCGTCCGTGATCACCAGACCGCGAAATTGCATGTCGTCGCGCAGCAGGCCCGTGAGGATATTGCGCGACAGCGTGGCCGGGAGCTCGGGATCCGTTTCGAGCGCCGGCACAGCGAGATGGCCCGGCATGATGGAGCCCACGCCCGCGGCAATGGCGGCGCGAAAGGGAACGAGTTCGGTTTTTTCAAGGTCCGCGCGGGTGCCGGGAACGACGGGCAGCGAAATATGCGAATCGACGCCGACGTTTCCGTGCCCGGGAAAATGCTTGGCGGTCGCGAGGGCGCCATTGTCCTGTACGCCGCGAACAAACTGGCTCACATATTCGGCGACGCTGGCCGGATTCTCGCCGAAGGAGCGGATGTTGATGATCGGGTTGTCCGGATTATTGTTGACGTCGGCATCGGGCGCGAAAATCCACTGTACGCCGGCGGCGCGCGCTTCGAGCGCCGTGTATTTCCCCGTTTCGTAGGCGAGCTTCGGATCGCCTGTGGCGGCGATGGCCATTGCGGAGGGAAACGATGTGCCTTCGTCGATGCGCATGCCCGTTCCGGCTTCGAAATCGGCACCGACAATCAGAGGAATCTTCGCGCGGCGCTGCAATTCGTTGGTGACCACAGCGGTGGGATACACCTGGCTGCGCTCGAGGCCCAGCGGCCCGCGATCGGTGACGATGATGAGCCCACCGACGTGATTGTCCTCGACCTGATGCAGCACTTCCTTGTATTCGGGGCTTTCCGCGGAATCGAAGACGCCAAAGTACGTGACCATGAGCATCTGCCCGAGCTTCTCGCGCAGCGTCATTTTCTTGAGAGTCTGCTCGACCCAGGCGTCGGTGGCGGCCGGGCGCGATTTCTGTGCAGCCTTTTTTTGCGAGCGAGCGGATGGCGTCATGAGCGAGAATATCGCGGCGAGGAGCAGCGCGGCCGTCGAAGGCCCAAACTTACGCATACAATACGCTTGGGCTCTTTGCGTCGACGCCTGCATCCCGCAGTTTTATATAGCATGCGGTTCTGTGGGGCACAATCGAGTGTCTCGATCAATGTATCGTTTCCGTTCTCAATTAGGGCTTGTGGCGCTCGCGGCGCTGGCGATTTTGCCGACGTTGGCGACGTCGAAGCGGGCTTCCGCGCGCGCACAACGGCCCGAGGCCGGGGCCAGCCAAGGCCACGTGCTGACCGGCGTGGATGTCTACGAGAGGTATCCCGCCGAGCCGTTCGCCGGAAATCGTGTTGGACTGATTACCAATCAGACGGGAGTCGATTCCGCGGGGCGGCGAACGATCGATGTGCTGGCCGCGCGCAAGGGCGTGAAGCTGGTGGCGATTTTCAGCCCGGAGCATGGAATCGACGGGCTGGCGAAGGCGCATGTTGCGGACTCAACCGACGAAAAAACAGGCGTGCGAATCCGCAGCCTGTATGCTGACACACGCCGGCCGACGGACGACATGCTGAGCGGTATCGACGTCTTGGTGTTCGACATCCAGGACGCAGGAGTGCGCTTCTACACCTATGTGACGACGATGGCGTACTGCCTGGAAGCGGCCGGGAAACATCACATTCGTTTTTTTGTCTTCGACCGACCCGATCCGCTGGGCGGGGAAGCGATTGAGGGACCGATGCTCGATTCGGATCGCACGTCGTTCACCGGCTATTTTCCGATGCCGGCCCGGTACGGGATGACGATGGGCGAGCTGGCGCAGATGTTCAACGTCGAAAACAAGATCGGTGCTGATTTGCACGTGGAGGCCATGCTCGGTTGGCGGCGGAACGAGACGTACGACCAGACGGGATTGGCGTGGATTCCGCCTTCGCCGAACCTGCGCACGTTGAACGAGGCGTTCCTGTATCCCGGCCTCGAATTCCTACAGGCCGGAAGCGTTTCCGTTGGGCGCGGGACCGATCGCCCCTTTGAAATTCTTGGCGCGCCCTGGATACACGGCGACGAATTCTCAGCGGCGCTCGACAGTCGCCATATCCCGGGGGTCAGATTCGCCCCTGCGCGGTTCACCCCTGGGAGCGACATCTATCAAGGCGAAGCCTGCCAAGGCGTGTCGATCTCCATCACAAACCGCGACAGACTCGATTCGACGCGCATGGGCCTCGAAATCGCCGCGGTGCTGCATCGAATGTACCCCGATCAATTCCAGGTCGAAAAGACGATCGAACTTCTTGGCTCGCAATCAACGGTCGACCGCCTGCAGCGCGGTGTTGCGCCTGCCGACATCGTCTCCGGCTGGGCTGCGGATCTGGATAAATTCCGCGCGATGCGTGAAAAGTATCTCCTGTATCATTAGCCGCGATGGGGAACTCGATCACGACGAAGCGTCCGAAAGCGTGGCTTGCCTGGAGCAGCGGCAAGGACAGCGCTTGGTCGCTGCACACGGTGAGGCAATCGGGAGAAGTGGAAGTGCTGGCTCTACTGACCACCGTGAACAGCACGTTTCATCGGGTAGCGATGCATGCTGTTCGCGAGAGCCTGCTCGAAATGCAGGCCGCCGAAGCGGGGCTGCCGCTGGTGAAGGTTCCGATCCCGTCGCCGTGTCCGAACGAAGTGTACGAACAGGCGATGAGCGAAGCGATGGAGCGAGCGCGGGCCGAAGGCGTGTATCAGGTGGTGTTCGGTGATCTATTTCTTGAGGACATTCGCGCGTATCGCGAGAAGCAGCTGGCGAGCTGCAGGATGACGCCGGTTTTCCCGTTGTGGGGAAAAGATACGCGCCGGCTGGCCGAGGATATGATCGCCGGCGGGCTGGGCGCGCATCTGACTTGCGTCGATCCGCGGAAGCTTGATGGGTCATTTGCCGGGCGCCGATTTGACGCCGAGCTGCTGGGCGCGCTGCCGCCGGGTGTCGATCCGTGCGGTGAGAACGGTGAGTTTCACACGTGCGTGCACGCGGGACCGATGCTTCGGCGGCCGATTCCGGTTGTCAGCGGAGAAGTTGTGGAGCGCGACGGATTTGTGTTCGCCGATCTCCTGCCGCAATCGGCGGCAGCGGATGCGGCCTGAGCCGGCGCGGGCAGCGTCATTTTATCGAGTGGTATAGGGGCGCAGATGCGTATCTGTTCGCTGCTACCGTCGGCTACGGAGATCGCCTACGCGATCGGCCTGGGCGATTCGATTATCGGCGTGAGCCACGAATGCGATTTTCCCGCCGAAGCGGCAGGAAAGCCATCGTTGCTGCGCACGCGCATCGATCCGCACGCCCCGCCCGCCGAAATTGACCGCCAGGTCACGGAAATCATCCAGCGAGGAGAGAGCATCTATGCAGTCGACGCCGAAATGCTGAGCTCGCTCGCGCCCGACCTGATCCTGACGCAGGATTTGTGTCACGTTTGCGCCGCTTCTCCCGACGATCTGGCCACGGCACTGACGCGATTCCGCCGGCCGCCGCAAGTGCTGGCGCTCACTCCGCGCTCACTCGACGAGGTTTGGGACGACGTGCGCAAAGTAGGCGAGGCGACGGGGCACCAGCCGGAAGCGCAGGCGCTGGCGAGCGCCCTGACGCGGCGAGTGGCGGATATCGCGGCGATTGCTTCGCGTGCGAGGTCGCGGCCGCGCGTGCTATGCCTGGAATGGCTGGACCCTTATTTCGTGGGCGGGCATTGGGTGCCGGAGATGGTCGCGCATGCCGGGGGTGAGGACGTGCTGGGGCTTTCGCGCGAACCGTCGGTCAAGGTGAGCGAGGCGCAGATCGCGCAGTCGGGGGCGGAGCTGATCGTAGTCATGCCGTGTGGATACAATACGGAGCGCGCTGCCGTCGAGTGTAAGGCGGTGCCGTTTCCAGAAAGCTGGCGCGATTTGCTTGCGCTGCGCAATCGTCGCGTCTACGCTGCTGACGCAAACGCGTATTTCTCGCGTCCTGGGCCGCGACTGGCTGACGGCGTGGCGGTATTGGCGCATTTAATTCATCCGCAGCTGTTTCCGTCGTTCCCCGCAGGATCATTCCAGGCGGTTTGAGATTCCGGGAATCCCCGACGGCAGAGCGGGAACCCTAGCGCCCGTAGGCGCCCGGCTTATATACAACTCCTGCGCACAGCTTCAACCCTTCCTGGATCGATCGATCGAGATCGGAGTGTGGTGCAGGGGACGCGGTGGCTTCCATTAGAAGCCTCTCGGCGTGTTCGGGTTTGAAGAGATGTTCCGCATAGATGCGACCGGCGGAGACCAGCGCTGAAACTCCGGCGCGTTCGCCGGCGTTCGCGCGCGCGAGGTTTTCGTATTCCTCGGCGGCGACGTCCCAGCGAAGCTCGTGTTCCAGATGGCGGCAAATTTCGAGCCAGACCCCGCGCGGAAGCTTGGCGCCTCCCAGGTTCTTGTACTCGACGTAGCTCTGCCATGCGCCTTCCGTATCTCCGGACGCGCAGCGCAGCCGGATGATGGCAGCGAGCGTTTCCTTCTCGCCCTCGATGTCGTGCTTTTGGTGCTGAGCGGTGAGCAGGAGCTCCCAACCGTCGAGCGAATCCGGTTTTTCCTTCAGGAGCTCGCGCAACGCGAAGATCGCGCCAGCCGGATTATTTTCGCCTAGCGCTTCAGTGGCGCGGACGAGGCGCGGATCGGCGCTCCAGCTGACTTTCGCTTCGATGGCCTGGTCGGCGGATTGTTCGATCCCGGTAGCGCGCAGAAACACCGCGCCCAGCGCGCCGAACGCAAAGCCGCCGATGTGCGCCCAGTAAGCGATACCTCTCTCCGCACCCATCGAACGGAAGAGCACCCCCCAGAAAACCTGAATCGCCAGCCACAGTGGCAAAATGACGTAGGCGGGAACGTTGAATTTGAACAGCCGGATGAAGAACCACCAGCCGAGGCGGATTTTGGTTTTCGGAAATCGCGCGAGAAACGCGCCCATGAGGCCGGCAATCGCGCCCGACGCGCCGAGCGCCGGAATCAGGCTGTGCGGGAAGACGACGCCGTGTACGGCCCACGCCAACGCGCCCGCCATCAGGTAAAAGACCGGGTAGACGATTCGCCCCCAGAGATCTTCGAGAATTGTGCCCGCCAGCCAGAGGAACCACATGTTGAAAATAATGTGCAGCCATCCGCCGTGCAGGAAACTGGCGGTCAGGTAGCTCCACGGCTTCGGATCGACCGGGTGGAACGCGTAGTTCCAGGCGATCGAGGATTGCTGAACCTCGGAGAGCTGCGCGCACAATTGCGCCATTTCAACGTCCGCCTCAAGCGGAGACAATCGGCGAACGCCTTCTACACCGCGGGCGGCTTGGTCGGCTTCGTCCTGGAATTTGGCGGCGAGCTGATGATACTGGTCGGGATATTGGAGACGGATTGCGGCCACCAGATCCTTTGCCGCGGGCGTCAGCTGGGCATCGGGATATTGCGCGCTGAGGAAGAGGACGCGCAGCTCGACCTGACCCGTTTCCGTCATCTGTTGTTCCATTGTTCCGTTGGTGCAGAGGAAGACGATCGCGTTCAGGACGATCAGCGCGATGGTGATCCACGGCCAGCGGCGGCCGCGCAGATTTTCGTGAGAGAGAGGGACGATCATGACGCTGATGTCATTGTTTCCTGGTTCGGCGCCTGCGTCCAACATAACGGGCTTGCTGATTTACGAAAGGCCAACCTGTACGGAAGCACAGGCGACAGGGGCGGGCGCGCTAATCGCGGCGCGGGTTCGCGAGGCTCGCTAGGGAGCCGACCGCCAAGGTGACAAGTGTGCCGGCGAGGACGTACCAGGTGAACGCGAGCGGCGTGTAGAACCGGACGGCAATCATGGTCGCGATGCCGATTACGAAGCCGGTCAGCGCGCCGGTCTCGTTTGCACGGCGGTTCCAACTGCCTAGCAGGAAAACCCCCAGCAGGCCGCCGTAGGTGATCGACGCGATCGTTAGGCCGGCTTCGAGTACGCCGCCCCAGCGGACCAGTCCGAGCAAGCCGAGTACGACGCCCCATGCCAACGTCATTCGCCGGGAGCGGCTGAGCTGACGCTTGTCCCGGGCGGCTGCGTCGGCTGGGCTTGCGACAGCGGCGCGGTCGCCACTGTGTCGCCCTAGGTCGATGACGCTCGACGACGCGAGCGAGTTCAGCGAACCGCTGGCGTTGGACATTGCGACGGCGAAAATCGAGGCGAGCACCAGCCCGGCCAGGCCCACCGGCATTTCGCGCACGACGAACTCGGGGAAAATGCGATCCGTATCCGTAGGCACGGGCAGCCCCGCGTGCTGCTGAGCGAAAACGAAAAGCATGACGCCGAGTACGAGGAACAGCGCGAATTGCGCGAAGACGATCACGCCGCTGGCCAGGAGCGCCTTTTTGCTGTCGCCTTCGTTGCGTGCTGCGAGCAACCGCTGCACCATGGTCTGGTCGGTTCCGTGGCTGGCCATGGTGAGAAAAGTTCCACCGATTAATCCCGACCAGAAGGTGTAGCTTTTAGTCAGGCTGAACGCGAAATCGAAAATGCGGAGCTTGCCGCCGGCCGCCGCGGCTGCCTGAGTCACCTCAGGCCATCCGCCGGGGATTTTGTGGAGCAGCAGCAGGAACGCCACGATCGAGCCGGTGAGGTAGAGCGCGAGTTGCGCGACGTCCGTCCAGATCACGGCGCTCATGCCGCCCTCGAATGTGTAAATCAGCGTGAGTGCGGCGACGATCGCGATCGACCGTCGCTCGCCTGTGCCGAACGCCACGGTGACGACTTTCCCGATCGCGGAGATACGCACGCCCTCGGCGAGCGCGCGCGTGCCCATAAACACAAGCGCGGCCGCCGATTTCATGCGCGCGCCAAAGCGCCTTTCGAGAAGCTGGTAAGCCGTGTAAAATTCCCCTTGGAAATACTGAGGGACGAGCACCACGCACAGGATTGCCCGCGCCACCACATAACCGAAAACGAGCTGTAGAAAGGAAAGATTGCCCGCGAAGGCGATGGCGGGCGTGCCGATGATCGTCAGTGTCGATGTTTCCGTGGCGACGATCGAGCAGGCGATCGCCCACCACGGCGCCGTGCGGCCGCCCAGAAAATAGTCGCGCAGGCTTTGCTGGCCGCGGCGAAAATAAATGCCGAAAAGGGTGATGCCGGCGAGATAAAGAACGATAATCGCGAAGTCGAGAGTCCTAATTTGCATCGGGCGGGGACCGGCAGGTCGCGCGATGCTAACCGCTCTGTTCCGAGACTGTCAAGCAACCTGAGGAAAATCGATGCCCGAAAAGATCGCGCCAGCCGATGCCAATTATTTCCTCGGGTTTGACGGCGGCGGCACGAAGACGGAATGCGTGCTGGCCGATTCCAACGGCCGGATCATCGCGAGCTCCAAAGGTGGCCCTTCGAATCCGGTGCGTGCGGGTTACGCGCGTGCCTGGTTTTCTCTGAGCGAAGCCGCGGACGCCGTCCTGAAACACGAGAAGATCACCTCGCGCCACATCCGAGGAATCTGCGCCGGACTTGGAGGCGCCGGGCGCGCGGGCGTCGCGCGGCGCGTGAAGACGTTTTTCGAGCGCGGCTATCCGAACTCGCAGGTTCACGTAACCACTGATCTTGAGCTGGCTCTCGAGGCCGCATTTGGCGTCTCGGAAGGAATCATCCTCCTCATCGGGACCGGCTCCGCCGCTTTCGGGCGCGACGCGAACGGAAAAACCGCGCGCGCCGGCGGGCGCGGCCCGTGGGTCAGCGACGAGGGCAGCGCGTTTGATATCGGGCGTCGCGCCGTGCAGGCCGTAGCCCTGGCGGAGGAGCGTCGCGGGCCGGCGACCTCGCTTTCCGGACGCATCTTCGAGATTCATCAGGCTCGCACCTGGGATCAGTTGGGCGAGCAGATCTCGAAAAACGCCGACTCGGTTTTTCCGAAGACGTTTCCTCTCGTCGCAGGGCTAGCCGCGGAGGGCGACGCTGTCTCCCGTGAAATTCTTGCTTCGGCCGCCGTGTCGTTGGCCGGACTGGCGGCCTGCGTGGCCGCCGAGCTCGGATGGCGCGACCGTGACGTGCCAATCGCCAAGGTCGGAGGGGCCTCCAGCCGGTCAAGGTTTTTCGATTCCGCAATTGACGCGGAGCTGAAGAAGCAAATCCCGCGCGTCACGAACGTCACCCTAGAAACTTCGCCCGCCGAGGCCGCCGTCCGCATGGCGGTGCGGCAGGCCAGCGCCGAGGGCCATGCTGCCTGATTCCGAATCCGCCGTCGCGCGTGCACGATCCGCGACAGCCGAGGAACTGAAGTCCCTGTTGCAGGAAGCCCGCGAGGAAGTCTTGCGCGCGCTGCTCGAAAACCCACACCTCGAAGAACCTCACGTCGCCCGCATGCTTGAACGCCTCGATCTGCCCGCGCCGGTGCTCGCAGCCATCGCGCAGGAAGGGAAGTGGACGTCGAGCGAAGGCGTGCGGTTGCGCCTGGCGCGGCACCCGCGAACACCGAAACGTCTCGCGCTCGCGGCCGTCCGCCAACTTTTCCTTTTCGATCTCGTGCGGCTCAGCCTGTTACCCTCAGCGCCGGCCGATGTTCGCCGCGTGGCGGAGGAGGTGATCCTCACGCGTGTGCCACATCTAGCGATCGGCGAGAAACTAACGCTCGCCCGCCGCGGCCCCGCGCGCGTCACGGGAGCGATTCTCGCCGAAGGGCATCTTCAGGCAATCAAGCTGGCTCTCGCGAATGCATTCCTTACCGAAAGCCAGGTGCTGAAGGTGCTGGCGAAAGCCAGTGTGCCGGAGCGCGTCGTGGCCGCGATCGCGCAGCATCCGAAGTGGTCTTCTCAGTACACTGTCCGGATCGCGCTGGTGCGCAACCCGCACACTCCTGCTGCGGCGGTGCAGGGCTTCTTGCCGCAATTGACGCCTGGCGATTTGAATCAGATTGCTAGACTGGAAGGACTCGCGCCGCATCTGAAGAAACAGCTGCGCGACGAGCTCTTGAGGCGCTCGAACGGCAGCGAAACGGCCGCGCGGGGCAGCGCGGCTCGCGAAATCGAGTGAAAATTCATGGCCACGAGAAAAAATCACGTTCGCTGGATCGTCGGCGTCGGTGCGGTCGCGCTGGTTGGGGTGCTCGCGTATTCGACCATGCAGCAGACGCACGAGAGATATGAAGTCTGCGTGCAGTTCAAGAGCGGATCGCATTGCGCAACGGCAACCGGGTCGAGTTACGATCAGGCCGTCCGCAGCGCCCAGGAAATAGATTGCCAGCTGCTTTCCAACGGACGCGATGAAAATATGGTCTGCCTGGCCAGCCCTCCCGCGAGCGTGCGCTCCGTAAAATGACTCACTGCCTGAATTGCGGAGCCGATCGCGGCGCGGACGTGTGCGAGTCCTGCGGGCTAAATGCAACCGCCGCCGAGTTCGCCCTCCGAAAAACCCTCCTGAATCGCACCGCGATTTTCGTGCTGGGAGCATTGGCGGCC
The DNA here is from genome assembly GCA_035603395.1 of Candidatus Acidiferrales bacterium. Taxonomy (GTDB): domain Bacteria; phylum Acidobacteriota; class Terriglobia; order Acidiferrales; family UBA7541; genus Palsa-295. The sequence continues at coordinate 8,394 of DATNKM010000040.1, read as the reverse complement.
GTGGCGGCCGCGACTCGCTACCCGCCCCTGGAGCTTGATGGAGTTCTCATCTTCATCGGTGTGCTTTTCTTCCTGACGTTAGGTTTGGCGATTCTCGTCGAGCGCCGAGCGCTGCGCCACCTGGAAGTCGAAGCGCTGAAGCGCATTTACTACGGGCTTGTTCCCGTCACCTGGATTCTGGCGTTCATGATTTGGAGCAACGGGGCCCTCGACCGCGCCCCAGCGCAAATGCATGAGGCCCGCGTGGAGGGGAAGTTTTCCATGGGCGGCGCGTTGCCAAGCCGGCGCCTGGTCGTTACGTCGTGGCGCGATGGACATCGCATCGAGCGCATTCCAGTCGACCGCGTGAACTTCGACACCTTCAGCCGCGGCGACACTGCCGAGATCAAGGTCCAGAGTGGACTCGTTGGCATTCCCTGGGTGGCGGACGTTTTTCATCGCTGAGGCGCGAGTGGTCGCGTGATAAAGTCCCGGCGATGAACTTGCCGGAATGGTGGACCGAGCGCTTTCCGTTCCTCGAACCGCTCGAAGATGAGTGGCGGCCGGTCCACCGCGCAATTCTCGCCATCGCCGCCGCGTTTTATTTGCTCTTCCTCTATCAGGCCGCGCACGGATCGGGTCCGATGCTCATGATCGATCTGGTTTTTGTGCCGATTCACGAAGGCGGCCATCTGCTGTTCCGATTTTTCGGCGAATTCCTGGCGGTGGCAGGCGGCACGATCCTGCAACTGGCCGTTCCCCTGATGCTGGCTGCGTTTTTCATTTTTCAGCGGCAGATTCCCGGCACCGCGTTCTGCGTGTTCTTCTTCTTCGAGCAATTTCTGCCCATCGCGACGTACATGGCTGACGCTCGCGCCCAGGAACTGCCGCTGCTCACGGTCGGTGACAGCGACAACGTGATTCACGACTGGGCGTACCTCTTCGGGAAGCTCGGAGTGCTGGATCACGATACGCAAATCGCGCACGGGGTAAGGGTGCTCGGCTGGCTTGGCATGATTGGGACGCTGGCGTGGTTCATTGTGCGCAGCGTGAAGGCAAAGCCGGCCGGAAACGCAGCCGGTCAGTAGAACGCGCGCAAGTCGGGCGGATGGGGCAGCGAAACTTCCATCACATGGTTGTAGTCGCCCAGGGTGAGTCGGTAGAGTTCCGCGGGACCGACATCGCGCTGCGTCCAATCCGTACTCGGAATTGCGTTATTTGGTTGCGCCAGGTCGCCGCTCTCAAAATCGTTGCCCTGCGCGTGCAGTTCGGTCAGGGGCACCACGTACACAAGGCGCGCTTTGGTGTCCAGCATCAGATAGCGGTGGCCCAGCAAAACGAGGATCAGCTCGGAGGCGAGCTTTTTGTCCTTTTTCTTGTCAGGCTGGAATACGCTCCATTTCAGAGGGGTCTTGTCGTCCAGTCGGAGCTGCGCCTGTTCGACGGACTTCCAGCGAATTTGCGCGCCGCTGTCTTGCGCTGCCGCTGTCCCTGCGTCTCGCACCCAAAGCCCCGGGAGCGCTAGGCTAAGCGACGCAATCGCGACAAGTCGAACAGCGATATGAGCCGCCGGGCGCAGGCCGGCGCGCGCATTGCTCCGCGCTGGATGGCGCGCGTCATGGCGCCCCAATATGCGTGAGAGAAATTTCATCACTCAGAAGAATACATCAGCAGAGGTCCCTGTACTCGCCGCCCCGCCCTATTCCCACCTCACCGTCACCTGTCTCGTTGCCACCACCACATAACCTTTGGCGCGGTCGTGCTCGACGACGTCGCGCAGAATCGCGACATCCTGCTCACAGTAAGCCGCCACGCGATCCTTATCGCCCGCCCGCCACCAGCCAACCGCCTCGACTCCGTCGCCGCTCTTCGATTTGCCGACCGTATCTTTGGCCAGCTGGTCGAGCTTCACGCGATGCCCCAATAATTTGTGCAGCTCTTCGAGCGCATCGAAGGAAACCCGGCGGACGCCGTCCACCGGGCCATACGCGCGCAGGACTTCGAGATCGAATCGGTTGCCATTGAAAGTGACAACGCGTGTGAAATTCTCCAGCTCCCCGAGAAGTTGTTTCGCGTCCGGCTCGAACCAGCGTCTGAAACCGCCCTCCTTGTCCCAGGTGACCGCGACGGCGATGCCGAAATGTCGAATATTCGACGAGCCGCCCTGGACTTCATGGGCCAGGCGCAGGGTTTCAATGTCCAAAAAGATCTCGCGATCGAAAAGTCCCGCCAAATGTTCCCCTGAGATAAAGTGCGCCGGCCTTCCCATCGGCGCTCGAACCGGTCAGCGCGAGACGATCTGGCTGAATGACTTCTCCAGCATGCGCATACCTTCGTCGACGTCGGCCTTCGAGATATTCATCGGAGGAGCGAGGCGAATCACGTTGCCGTAGAGCCCGCCCTTACCGATCAGCAGGCCGTTGGCCCGCGCCCGTTCCATAAGCTCTGCGGTTTCCACCGGCGCCGGTTCCTTGCTTTCCCGGTCTCGAACCAGCTCGAGCCCTTGCATCATTCCCATTCCGCGCACGTCGCCAATCAGCGGATATTTTCCCTTCAGAAATTCGAGTTTCTCGCGCAAATAGCCTCCGACCACGTAAGTATTTTCGCGCAGGTTTTCTTCCTCAATCACCTCGATCACCGCGCGCGCCGCGACCGACGTAACCGGATTTCCTCCGAAAGTCGAAATCGTCAGCCCTTGGAATTTGTCCGCTAGCTCTGCCGTGGTGATCGTCGCGCCGACAGGAACTCCGTTCGCCATGCTCTTGGCGCACGTAATGATGTCCGGAGTCACCTCCCAATGCTCGATGCCGAACCATTTCTTGCCCGTGCGGCCGAAGCCGGTCTGCACCTCGTCGGAAATGCACAGCCCGCCATAATTCTTCACGATGCGGTAAACGATTTTGAAATATTCCGGCGGCGGCGTGATGAATCCTCCCACGCCCTGGATTGGCTCGGCGATAAATGCGGCAATCGTCCCGCTCGTGCCGGTCTGAATTAGATTCTCGACGTCGTTCGCGCAGGCCACGCCGCATTCCGGATACTTCAAATGCAGCGGACAGCGGTAGCAGTAAGGGTTCACCGCGTGCGCAACCCCGACGCTGATCACGCCCGATTTCCGCCAAGGTGCTTGCCCGGTCACGCCTTTCGCCAGCGCGGACGATCCGGCGTAAGCGTGCCGCAACGCCACGATGTCATAGCTATGCCCCGCCATCCGCGCCAGCAGGATCGCGGCTTCGTTCGCTTCGGTGCCCGAGCTCGTGAAGAAGCTCTTCTGCAGGGTGCCCGGCGTTATCTCCGCCAACTTTTCCGCCAGCGCGACGATCGCCTCGTTAGGGAACAGCGTGGACGTATGTTGGAGCTTGTCGACCTGCGCCTTGATCTTCGAGGTGACCCTAGGATTCGCGTGCCCCACGCCGATCGTCAGGATGCCGCCAAAAAAATCGAGGTACTTATTGCCTTCGATGTCCCAGAGATATTGCATCGAGGCGTGATCGGCCACCAGCGGCTCGCGATAGTAATTCGTCACCGCTGGCCAGAGGAATTCCTTATGTTTGCGGAGGACTTCTTCGCTGCGGCTGCCGGTCAATTTGGGCGGCGTCGTCATGTCGCAGTGCAGTTTACAGACGGAATCTCGGCCGGGCAAGCGCGGTCGAAAGGCGCGAAACGTGAGAGGGCGCGCGAAACAGGCGCTGGGAATCGCACGAGTTCCCGTATAATCGGCGCCGATGGCAATAGAACGTGTATTGCGCAATCTGATACGAGCCTTCGGGCGGATCTTTCCGGATTGCGTCACGTTGAGTCAGGCCGTCGCCTTCAACATGTTCCTCGCGTTTTTCCCGCTGCTGCTGCTCGCGCTCGGACTGCTGGGCAACACTTCGTTTTTTCCCGAGGCGATCCGCGAAATACCCAACCGCCTGATGGCGATTCTTCCGCCCGGCAGCGCCCGGGTCGTCGCCGAGTATTTCGTGCGCAGGACGGTGCATCCCGGCCGCTGGATCGCGCTGGGGCTGGGCGGCACGCTCCTTGCCGGCACGCAGACGATGGCCGGCCTGATGGAGGGCTTTCGCGTGATCGAAGGCGATCTGGTCGAACAGGACTATTGGCCCCGCCAGGCCCGCGCTCTCGGTCTGCTGTGTCTCACCATCGTGCCCATGCTCCTGGTCGTGATCCTCACGGTGTTTGGCAAACAGACACGCGCGTGGCTGATTCAGAAAACTGCCTCGCCGAACTTTACTCACTACGTGGAGTGGGTCGGCTACGCCGTCGCTGTATTCGTACTGGCCATGGCCGTTCTCGTTCTGCTCTACCGAATCGGACGGCCCGGCCACCCGGGATTTGGCCACCTGCTGCCGGGCGCTGCCGTGGCCACCATCCTCTGGTGGGCGATGGATGTTTCCTTCGGCTGGTACGTCCGCAAGATGCCCTACGACGTGATGTATCGCGGCCTCGCGTCCGCCATAGGCTTGCTCATTTGGATGTTTCTCGCGGCCATGATCGTACTGCTGGGCGCTGCTTATAACGCCGAAGCCCGCGAAGAGCGCGAAGCGGGGGGAAGGTCCCAAAGCAAGCTCACGCTCGTGGTTCCCTAGCACTTCTAAACATACTGCCGCCGCCCGCCCAGTAACTGCCAGTACGCCTGAGCAACTTTTAGCGGGCTGCGGGGTTACACTTAGCTGGAACCCATGGCTCGGGCTCGAAAACCTCGAAGTTTCAATAGCGAAGTCAGCCCCGGACGCCTTGACTGGGCTGGCGCCGCATTTCTTGCGGTAGCTATCTCTGCGGGTCTTGCCGCCCGATTCGCGATTGCCGCGCCCCCTTCCGGCGAAGGCAAGCCCAGCGCCGCCGTCAGCTCTGTTGCCGCGCCCGCGCCTGTTCCTTTGGATGCGAAGTTCAAGGGCCATCTCCCGATAACGGAACTCACCGAGGATCAGGCCATTCTCCATGCGTTGAATCGCCTGGGCTACGGCCCTCGTCCCAGCGACGTGGAGCGCATCCGCCAGACGGGCCTAGAAAAATGGATCGACCAGCAGCTGCATCCTGAATCGATCGAGGATGCGGCGCTCGACGAGCGCCTGGCAAAGTACCCGACGCTCGATCAGTCCGCCAGCAAGCTGCTTTCGGAGTATCCGCCGCCCGCGCAGGCTGCCAAGAAGGAAGGCGAGACCAGAGAAGAGTACAAACAGGAACTGATCGGGAAGCGCCGCGAAGCGATGGCGCAAATGGCCGACACGGGTAACGACAATATGGATCGGGCCCTGCAGCAGCTGGGAAAAATGGTCGGGCCCAATCGCATCATTGCCGAGCTGTCGATGGCCAAAATCGATCGCGCGATCTACAGCAACCGCCAGCTCGAAGCGGTGATGGAAGATTTCTGGTTCAACCATTTCAATGTGTTCGCGAACAAAGGCGCGGACAAGTGGATGCTTGCGGACTACGTGCGCGAAACGATCCGCCCTCACACGTTGGGTAAATTCCAGGATCTGCTGACAGCCACGGCCAAGAGCCCGGCGATGCTCTTTTTCCTCGACAACTGGCAGAGCGTCGATCCGGTCGCGTTCAAGGAGCACCAGCAGGAAATCGCCATGCGCCGCGCGCGCTATCAGGGCATGTTTGCCGACGGATTTCCGCCCACGCCAGGAACGTTTCCGGGGCCGGTCACTGGACCAGGGGGAGCGCAGGGGCAGGGTGCTGCCGCCCGACAACAGCAGGATAGGGGCCTTAACGAAAACTACGGCCGCGAGGTGATGGAGCTCCACACCGTGGGCGTCGATACCGGATACACGCAGGACGACGTCATCCAAATGGCGCGCTGCCTGACCGGATGGACTGTCCGCGAGCCGCGCCGCGATCCGGAATTCGTCTTCAAGCCCGAGTTTCACGCCGAGGGCAAGAAAGTCGTGATGGGCCATACGTTCAACTACGGCGGCGAAAAGGACGGCGAGGAAGCGCTGAAGATGCTGGCCGCCGATCCGCACACCGCGCATTTTATTTCCAACGAACTCGCCCGGCATTTCGTCTCGGATGATCCGCCGGCTGCTCTGGTGGATCGAATGGCGAAGGAATATGAATCGAGCGACGGCGACATTCGCAGCGTGATGAGGATAATGATCTACTCGCCGGAATTCTGGTCGAAGGAGGCCTATCGCGCGAAGGTGAAGACTCCGTTCGAACTGGTCGCCAGCACCGCCCGTGCGCTACAGGCGGACGTGGAGGTCAGTTTGCCGCTTGCGCAGTGGGTGGGACGCATGGGTGAGCCGCTCTTCCTGTGCCAGCCCCCGACCGGTTACTCCGATAAAGCTGCGACCTGGGTCAATACCGGCGCGCTGCTCAACCGGCTGAACTTTGCACTGACGTTTTCGTCCGGGCATCTCGCGGGGACCAGCGTGGATCTAAATCCCATGTATGGTGACGATGCCGCGAAAGATCCGGAAATCGCTCTGACGCGCTCGCTCAACCTCTTCCTCGGCGGACAAGTTGATCCGCAAACGGTGCAAACGCTCAAGAGCCGCTTGAGCGATCCGCAAGTCTTGCAGGCGAGGCTCGACGATCCGGTCAAGCAAGTGAACGAAGGGTTGCTGTCCGGACTGGTGCTCGGAACTCCCGAGTTCCAGCGACGGTAAGGAGAATCGCGATGACTATTTCACGGCGATACTTTCTGAAAAACGGCGGCATCGCCATGCTCGGCATGGCCTCGCTCCCATCGTTCCTCCAGCGCGCAGTCGCCGCCACCGCCGGCTCCGGCAAGAAGAAAATGGTCGTCCTGTTTCAGCGCGGTGCGATGGACGGCCTCAACGTCGTGGTGCCCTTCGGCGAGCCGAACTACTATCGCCTGCGCCCCACGATCTCAATTCCGGAGCCGCGCCGCGGCGGCACCGATGCCGCACTTGATCTCGACGGCTTTTTCGGCCTGCACCCGAGCCTGCAGCCGCTGTATCCGCTGTTCCAGAATCGTCAGCTTGCCATCGTGCAGGCCGTCGGCTCGCCCGATCCCTCGCGCTCGCATTTCGACGCGCAGGATTTCATGGAGTCCGGCACTCCCGGCGTGAAATCGACCGAAGACGGCTGGTTGAATCGCGCGCTGCAATCGATGCCGGAAGATCAGGCGTCGCCGTTCCGCGCCGTGGCCTTTGGCCCGTACTTGCCGCGAACGCTCGCAGGTTCCGCTCCGGCCGTGGCGATTCCCGATTTGAAGCAATTCAAGATGTTCGGACCGCAGCAGACCACCGAAGGCGGATTCGAGGCGATGTACGCGCAGACCGTCGATCAAGCGCTGCGCGGCGTGGGCCAGGAAACTTTCGAGGCGATCGACCAGCTCAAGAAAATCAATCCCGACACCTATCAGCCGGAAAACGGCGCCGACTATCCCGCCAGCCGATTCGGCAAGAGCCTCATGGAAATCGCCGAGCTGTTCAAAGCCGACCTCGGGCTGGAAGTCGCGTTCCTCGATAGCGGCGGCTGGGACCATCACGTGAACGAAGGCGGCGTGCAGGGCCAGCTCGCGAACCTGTTGCGCGATCTGGGGCAGGGAATCGCCGCGTTTCATCAGGACATGGGCGAAGGTATGGGCGACGTAGTCTTCGTCAGCATGTCCGAATTCGGACGCACCGCGCACGAAAACGGCAATCGCGGCACCGATCACGGCCACGCCAACTGCATGTTTCTGATGGGCGGAGGCATCCAGGGCGGCCGGGTCTACTCGCGCTGGCCTGGAATGAGCGACGGCCAGCTGTACGAAGGCCGCGATCTCGCGGTGACCACGGACTATCGCAGCGTCCTCAGCGAAGTGATGACCAAGCATCTGGCCGGCAGCAACCTGAAAACGGTCTTTCCCGGCTTCAACAGCGACCCGGGCCAATTCCTCGGCGTCATGAAAACGTAATTTCCATCCGAAAACAGAAAAGGGGGAGGGCCGAAGCCCTCCCCCTTCTCACGCGAGTATTCCGATTCAAACGGAACGATTGTTACTCGCCGGCTTTAATCCTCATCCCATAGAATGAGCGGTAGACGAAGAAGAACGAAATCAGGAAGAACACCGCCGCCAGTATGTGTGTGAGCATGGCGTTCTTGGACGCCAGGTCCACAGCCAGTTCGACCGCCAGCAATCCGAACAGCGTGGTGAACTTGATGACCGGGTTCAGTGCCACGGACGACGTGTCCTTGAAGGGATCGCCCACCGTATCGCCAACCACCGTGGCGTCATGCAGCGGCGTGCCCTTCTGCTTTAGCTCGGTTTCGACGATTTTCTTCGCGTTGTCCCATGCCCCGCCCGCGTTCGCCATGAAGATCGCTTCGTACAGCCCGAAGATCGCGATGGAGATCAGGTATCCGATGAAGAAGAAAGGTTCGACGAACGCAAACGACAGCGCGGCGAAAAATACGGCGATGAAGATGTTGAGCATTCCCATCTGCGCGTAC
>DATNKM010000039.1:0-70191 GCA_035603395.1 Candidatus Acidiferrales bacterium | reverse complement strand
GGTGGTCACCAACAATCGCAACCGCATCGTCAGCGAAGTGCGCCACATGTTCTCGAAAAACGGCGGCAACATGGCCGAAACCGGCGCGGTCGGCTGGATGTTCGAGCGCAAGGGCGACATCGTGGTGCCCAAGGAACAGGCCGACGAAGACAAAATGATGGGCATCGTGCTGGATGCCGGCGCCGACGATCTCGAGGACGATGGGGCCGCGTGGGAAGTGAAGACTCCACCGGAGGCCCTGGAAAAGGTGCGCGAGGCGCTGCAAGCCGCGGGAATCACACCTTCGTCGGCAGAGGTCGCCTGGGTGCCGAAGAACTATGTGAAACTCACCGGGGCACAGGCGCAACAGATGCTGCGCATGGTGGAGACGCTGGAAGATCACGACGACGTGCAGCACGTCTACGCCAACTTCGACGTGGATGAGAAGGAAATCCAGGCCGCCATGGCGGGGTAGTAGTTTGCATCGCGCCGCGCGGCTTCGAGAAAACACTTCCCTCCGGTTCCGGCCCGCACGTACACTTGTGCCCGTCGCCATGGCATCCCCTTCGGCTTATCCGGGTTTCGATCGTCGAAAGATACGCGTGCTGGGCGTCGATCCCTCCGTGGCGGGCGCCACGGGCTACGGCGTCATCGAAACCGATGGCAAGCACGCGCAGCTGATGCGTTTCGGGGCGATGCGGCTGCCGGCGCGAGCCACGTTTGCCGTTCGCCTGCGCGAAATTCACTTCCTGATCTCGGGCCTCGTCCAGGAGTTCGCTCCGGATGCAGTCGCCGTCGAATCCGTATTTACTTCGCTGAACATGGCCACGGCGCTGAAGCTGGCGGAGATGCGCGGCGTGGTCCTGCTGGCTGCGGCGCAGGCGCAAATTCCGGCGCACAGTTATTCGCCCCGTGAGGTGAAGGCCAGCGTGGCGGGATACGGCGCCGCTTCGAAGCAACAGATTCAGCTGATGGTGAAATCCCTGCTCGGTCTTTCCGAGATTCCCGAGCCCGCCGATGCTTCCGATGCTCTGGCCGTTGCGCTGTGCCACGCGCAGGCTTCGCGCGCGCGGGCGCGCCTGGCGCTGGCTGTCGATAACCTTCGCGTCGCCGCGGCGGCGGGCGGCAATTCCCGTGGCTCGCGCATCTCCATTCCTCGCGGAAGATGAAGTCCTCGGCTTCTCATCGGTATCTGCCGTCTCTGGCGCTTTGCGCCTGCTTTCTTGCGGGGATGGCGTGCGCGCGTGGCGCCGTCGCCAGTTCCGCATCGCCTGCCGCGAATGCCACGGTCACGTTCCGCAAAGTGTTTAAGTCGAGCTATCCGGAATATGTCGAGATTAAGGTGACCGACACCGGCGCCGGCACTTTCGATATTCGCCAGCTCAACGAGGAATCCAACCCGCGCACCCTGCATCTGGAAGCGTCGCTGGTGCAGACGATTTTCGAACTCGCTGCGAAGCTGCACAATTTTGACGGCGTGGACCTGGAAATCCACCGGCGGATTGCCAATCTGGGCGAGAAAACGTTCGGCTACGACCGCGGCGGAGAATCGCACACCGTGACCTTTAATTACACTCTCAACCATGAAGCATTACAGCTGCTGACGATCTTTGAAGGGCTGGCGCGGCAGCAGACGGATCTTTCCGATCTCGACCGCACCATGCGCTACGACCCGCTCGGCGTCAACGACGTGCTGATGCAGCTGCAGAAGGATCTCGACAACAAGGCGGTCCCCGAACCGGCGCAGTTTCTGCCGTTGCTCGACCGGCTCGCCGCGGACCAGCATTTCATCGACATCGCGCGCGACCGCGCCCGAAAGCTGGCCGTCCGCATCCGCTCTTCAAGCTAGTTTGTTTTGACGACGACGACGGACGCGGGTTCGAATCGACCCTTCGAATGCGGGCGCTCCGATGCTTATTTCTGACATTAATAGACGATGCCAAGCGCGAACCAGACAGCCGGTGTAGAACCCCGAGAAGGGTCACTTCAGGCGTGCAAGGTCGAATGTGGTTTCGGTCTGCTGGCCGTCATCGGTGCTAATCTCGACATTTAGATCGGACGAGCTCACTTTCCCGGCCTTAATGACGAGATCCACGCGCTCGCCAATACTCTGAACATAGTCGTTATCATTGTGAGGGGCCACGATCGGTTCCGAACCGACTCGTAGTGGGGCGAGCTCTTTGTCATTCTGGCTGAGCTTGATCTTCAGATCGTGAAGGTTATCCGGAGTGGTACGCGACGGGTTGAAGTAGATTTCCATATGGATGCGAAACTGCATCGGTCTGTCTCCAAATTCTTTTTCCGCATCTTGAACAGAATCGTTCAGCTTCTGGCGGCAGTATTGTGTGACTTGTGTGTAGGGTGTGTCGATGCTCACCGTCGTAGAAAACATCTCCACTTTAAGCCCCGGAAGCACGTGCGTGTATTCCGCGAGGGTCTTGTCCGGTTCCGCATTCGACGAAGCCCCCAGAAGGCACGCGTCGCGAACAGCGCTGGAGGAGAGCGGGTACTCATATCCGAGGGCGATCGGCGCCATTGCGAGAACAAGCACGAGAGCCAAGACTTTAAGAGTCACCGGTCCCCCCTGGACCGTTCGATGGTACTCCCGCGTCTGGTTCGAGGGGTTATTAGTAATGCAATTTTCGTTAGAAGGCCATCCATCCCGCGCGCTACCTGATAGCATCTCACCTGTCCGAATCACGCGACATCCACCAACTGGAAGGTAACTGAGCACGGATCGCGCCGGCCAGCGCCCTGCAATTCTTCCGGAACTTTTATCGCGTCGGACAGGAATAACGACTATGCCACTCAAATTTAAGTCGCAGACCCTGCTGTCTGTAGTACTCGGATTTCTGGCTCTTCTGCCCGCCGGCGCCTCTGCGCAGACGGCGAATTCTCAGTCGCGTATCACCCAACAAATCAATGAGTCGCAGCGGACCGTGCTCGTCGGCAACACGCATCCGCTCGCTCAGGCGAAGTACGACAAGGGACCGGTGTCCGCGAGTTTGCCGCTGGATCGCATGTCGCTGGTATTGAAGCGGAGTCCCGCGCAGGAAGCGGCGCTGCAAACGCTGCTCGCGCAGCAGCAGGACAAGAAATCGCCGAATTACCACAAATGGCTCACGGCAGCGCAGTTCGGCCAGCTTTTTGGGCCTTCGGACCAGGATGTTCAGAAGGTCACGGCGTGGCTCACGACCCACGGCTTTATCGTCGACCAGGTTGCCAGCGGCCGCCAGTTCATTCAGTTTTCGGGGACCGCCGGCGAGGTGGAGGAAGCTTTCAAAGCGCCGCTTCATAACCTCAGCGTCAATGGCAAGCCGCACATCGCCAACATGAACGATCCGTCGATCCCGACGGCGCTTGCTTCGGTGATTGGAGGCGTTCGCTCGCTTCACGACTTCTTTCCGAAGGCGCAGAACCACGCAAAACTGGCCACGAGAGCCCGACCAACCAGCGCCGCCAGTGTGAAACCGAAATTCACGTTTCCTTCCGGGAGTACCGACGGTTGCAGCGTGCTGGGCTCGACCAATTGCTTCGGGATCGGCCCTGCCGATTTGGCCACGATCTACAGCATTCCAACCACAGTTGACGGCACGGGCGTGACGATCGATATCATGGCCGACAGCAACATTAACTTGGCGGACGTCTCGGATTTTCAGTCCCAGTTCGGGTTACCGCTGAAGGTTCCAACGGTAATTGTTCCAACCGGCAGTTCCAATCCCGGTCTGCTGCCAGGCCCCGATGGTGACGAGATCGAAGCAATTTTGGACGTGGAGTGGGCCGGCGCCGTCGCGCAGAACGCGACCATTAACCTCATCGTTTCCCAATCAAGCAACACCACGTTCGGCGGCGATCTCGACGCCGAATTCGTGGTTGACGGCAACAGTCCCCCTCTGATCCTGAGCGAGAGCTTTGGCGAATGCGAGCTTGGCTTGGGGACTTCCGGAAACACGTTCTACGACAACCTGTGGACCCAGGGCGCGGCCGAAGGAATTTCGATCATCATCTCCACCGGCGACAATGGCTCGGCGGGCTGTGATGTGCAGCAGATCGACAACTCAACTCCTACGGGAGCTGCTCAGTTGGGCCTTGCCGTCAACGGGGTTGCGTCGACGGGTGCGAACGTCGCCGTGGGAGGCACGGACTTCAACGATCTAACCAGCCCATTGACGTACTGGACTGTAGGAGACAATCCGGTTACGGGGGCTTCGGCGCTCATGTACATTCCCGAATCGACGTGGAATGACTCCTGCACGAATGCAGTCTTCATCACTGAGTTTAACGGCGAGTTTGGGAATGATGCTCAAACAGTGTGCAATAACACAACGATTGTGAGCGCTGGGCTCGATTTGCCCGTCGGGGGCTCCGGCGGCAAGAGCGCCTGCACGACCTCAGACGGCACGAACCCTTCCAGTTGCACTGGCGGAAATACCAAACCCACTTTCCAGAATGGCGTGACCACGGACACCACGCGCGATATCCCCGACGTCTCACTGTTCGCCGGTGACGGAGAAATCTCGGCAAGCTTCTACATTGTTTGCGAACGAGACTTTACAGGGGATGGCGGTGCCGCCTGTAATTTGAGCGAAGGTCCGTTCCTCGAAGTTGGCGGGACGTCGGTTTCGACGCAGGTGTTTGCCGGCGTGATGGCACTGGTCATTCAGAACAACGCTCTCGCGCGGCAGGGCAATCCCGACACTGTTTTGTACTCGCTTGCGAAGGCGGAATTTGCGGCGAGTTGCGACACGAACAATCCGCAACCTCATAGCACGTGCGTGTTTAATAACGTCACAACCGGGACGATCGCAATGCCCTGCGTCACGGGTTCACCCGACTGCACCACAAACGCCTCGGTGGTGCCGCCGGCTGTGCGCGTGAACCGGCCAACACCGACGACGATCGTTACGCTTGTTTGTGCATTCTGCGTCGGGCTGATGCTGATCTGCTTCCGGGGACGCTCGCGCGCGTGGACAACGGCGTTGGTGCTGCTCGCAGCGGTAGCATTCACCGCCAATGCCGGCTGCGGCGGTGGCGGCAACGGCGGCGGTGGTGGAGGGGGGGGCGGCAGCGGTACCCCGGCGGCCATCGGTGTCCAGAATGGCTACAGCGCGAGCACGGGCTATAATTTGGCCACTGGTCTCGGCTCGGTCAATGTCGAGAATCTAATCGTGGCACATGGATTCGCCGCGGCTCCCGATGTCAACCCTCCGGCGACGACTCCGGTCGCTCCCGCGCTGTTGCGCCGGATGGATGTTCGCGATTGGCAGCCGGCTGTTCGGGCGATTGCCATCACGTTCGTTTTCTGTCTCGGCATTGTCCTGCTGGGTTTCCGGCAGCGATCGCGCCGGACGAACGCGGCCATGGCTCTGACTGCGATCGCGCTGCTGACGTTGACGGCGGGAATCGCGCGCTTCCATGGATACGCACCGCATGTTGCACGCGGCGCCGAGTCCTCGAAGCTTCCGCTCGCCCGGCGTTAGACCGTTACGCGTACCGTGTTACGAGATGACGATTCCGGCGTACCCGACCACTTGGTCGCGGTCGCCGGAAACGTCACCCGAGGTTGCGTAGCGGATGAGCTTCGCATCCTTCGCGCCCAGCTCGCGCATGGCGACCAGCATGGCCACGGTTGCCGCGTAGCCGCACATCGTGATTCCTTCGTTGCGCACCGTCTCGTACAGCCCGCGCGGATCGAGAGCCAGCACGCGCGCGATGGCTCGCTCGTCCTTCACGCGCGTAATTTCGTCGCTCTCGTAATGGTTCATGTCCGAACTGGCGATCACCAGCACCGGCTCGCTCTGCGAACGCACCACCTCGGCGACCGCCTGCCCCAGATCCTCCATTACGCCGTAACGATCCGTCGCCAGCACCACGGGCGCGAACCGCAAGCCGTCGCCAACGATCCGCTGCAGGAAGGGAAGCTGCACTTCGAGCGAATGCTCGCGCGCGTGCGCTACCGCATCCTCCCGCAACAATGGACAAGCGCGCGCCAGCTCCGCGGCCAGCCGCGCATCGATCCGCGCCTCGCCCAGGGGAGTGGAAAAGCTTCCGGTGGCCAGAATCGCCAACGGTTGCCCTTGCGGATAGTGGCGCGGGCCCATCAGGATCGATCGCGCCGGAATCTCGAGCGCCGCATACGTCGCGCCAGCCACGTGGCCGGAGTACATATAGCCCGCGTGCGGCACCACGCATCCTAGCGCGCGTGTCTTCGTGGTTGCGCCGTCCATGAAGTCGTCCACTTGGCGAGCGAGTTCCCGAGGGTCGGACGGATAAAAACGGCCGGCAACGGCAGGCGGGCGAATCATGTCGCTTAGATTACCGCAGGGGGAAGGGGAAATCGAAAAACCGGGGCTAGAGCGACTTCGAAGCCTTGCCGTGAACCCGCAGGGCCACGGTTTGTCCCGGCATCATCAGTACGCTTACTTTGTCGCCGTACTGAAAGCCGCCCTTATTGAGCATTGCCTGCATTTTGGGCTGCAAGTCCGACGAGAAGTTGTAGGTGTGAATGGCGTATCCGTTCGCGCGCTCGCGCACGATCAGCGTCACGGCGTCGGCATGGATCACTTCCGCCTTCAGCCACTCCGAGCCCTCTGGCGTGGGATGCCGCAGCGTCACGAGGTCGACAACCCGGGTGATCACGGGCGCCACTACCGTGCCGACCGCACTGGCTGGGGAGCTGGGCACGACCACCGGCACGGTGACGGACTTGTTCGGGGTTACGACCGTGACCGATTGCGCGTTCGCCAGGCCAGTGAAAATCGCCAGCGCCGCAACGAGTGCGAAGGAAGCAGCGAAGATTTTATAGTTCTTCATCGATCGATATCTTCAGCGATTTCAAAAACTTAATGTCCTGCGGCGTAATTTCCACCTTGGCCTCGGCATGCTCTTCCTCGAGCGCATCCTCATCCACGCGGATGTGCAGCGATTCCAGGAAGCGCCGGTCCTGCGAGGTCATCTTGGCGTCTTGCGACGTGCGCCGCGCTAGCCCGATTGTCGCGTCGAGCTTCAACACGATATCGAACCCGGCTGCCCGCACTCCTGCAATGGCTTCCGCGATCCGCTCCGAATCCGACACCGTGTCGTTGATCGCGTGGCCCAGCTCTCGCAGCAACTGCTTCATGCGGTCGTCGAGTTGCAAGGGGGTAATACCTCCTTTGAACTCTATACCGCAATTTTAGGGCGCTGGCTAGCCCGGAAACAAGGGCTCCGTCGTACAGGCTTTCGCCACGGTAACTCCCTGGCCGGGACCAATTCCGGGGCCTATTCCAGGGCCAGACCGGCCCCCGGCTGGAAATTCCGCAGCGCCTCCAGAATCTGTTGACCGTAAACCTCCGTCTTTCGCTCGCCAAACCCCGATACCCCGCGAAGCTCGTCGAGCGAGGCCGGTCGTTTACGGCACAAATCATCCAGGGAGGTGTCGTGCATCACCACAAACGCTGCCACTCGGCGCTCTTTCGCCGCCAGGCGCCGCCATTCGCGCAAATGTTCGCGAAGCTCCGGGTCCACGTCTCGCGGGATCGGTCTCTCCCTGCGTTTCCCGTCCGCGGCGGACTTTTGGGCTGCGCGTCGCGCGGGTGGTTCGGCGCGCCGTGGGGATGGCGCCGGCGAAGCCACGGCGTCTTTGCGCAACCACGCCGGCTCGCCGCTGCACGTATCGCAAGCCTGGCACGATTTCCACTTCGGGATTTCGCCGAAATGGACGCATATCTGGTGATGCCGGCATTTTCCTGGCCCCACGAAGGCTTTTATCTCGTCGTACCGTTTCCACGCGCGCTGCTGTTCGTCCGCATCGCCGATCTGCTTGATGAAATGAACCAGCAACGCCGTGTCGCGCTTCTGCCACAGCAGCAGGCAATCCGCCGGATCGCCATCGCGACCTGCGCGGCCCGCTTCCTGGTAATACTGCTCAATCGATTTCGGCAGAGAAAGATGGATCACCGCGCGCACGGCCGCTTTGTTGATCCCCAGTCCGAATGCGACGGTACCCACGAGCACGCGCACTTCATTCGACATCCATTTTTCCTGGTTCGTCCTCCGCGTCGCCGGATCCATCTTCCCGTGGTAGCCGATTGCGGCCATGCCGTGCTCCCTCAGAAAGTCCACGGTCTGTTCCACTCGCGCAATCGTCGGCGAATAAACGATGGCGCTGCTGCCTGAGTGTTTTCGCAGCGCGGCGAGCAAAAGATCCGGCTGCGTTTTCGAGTCGCACTCTTTCACCGCGTAGGTAAGATTCGGCCTGTGGAAGCTCGCGATGTATTTGTCCGGATCGCGAAGCTTCAGCTGCTCCACGATGTCGTGGCGCACTTGCCGGGTGGCGCTGGCCGTGAACGCCGCAATCGGGCAATCCGGAAAATGCTGGCGCAGCCGGCTCAATTGCCGGTACTCCGGGCGGAATTCGTGCCCCCACTCCGAAATGCAGTGCGCCTCGTCGATGGCGAAGAATGAAATCGGCACCCGCTTCAGCCAGTCCACCGTGTCTTCGCGCGCCAGCCGTTCGGGTGAGACATAGAGCAGCCGGAATTTCCCGGCGCACGCGTCGCGGATCACCTTCGACTGCTCCGCCGAGTCCAGCGAACTATTCAGCACGGCTGCCGCAATCCCCATCTCGGCAAGTTGTGCGGCCTGATCCTGCATCAGCGCGATCAGCGGCGAAATCACCACCACCGTTTTCCCGTTCGTCATCGCCGCCGGCAGCTGATAGCACAGCGACTTGCCGCCGCCCGTAGGCATCACCACGCAGGCGTCGCGTCCGCCTACGAGACTGCGCACGATCTTCTCCTGCCTGGGGCGAAACGATTCGTATCCCCAATAACGGCGCAGCGCACCGAACAGCTCCGTCTTCGAGATCATCGGGAAAGTATAGTTCACGGGAATGTCGCCCGCCAGGACGTGGAAAGTACGTGGAAATTACGGAGTCCGCTTCGGGAATCCAGGCATGGCAAACTCCCCACGCTTGCCATTTGCGCCATAACTCCTAGAATTGACCCATGCCCGCTAGCCTGCTTCCGGCGCTCTGGCGTTCGCTCGTGGTGACGCTGCGCGTCTGGTGGCGCGTCCTCCGCCAGCTGTTCCACGAATTCACCGGTGCACTGTTTCTGGTCTTCGCCGCCTACGGAGCGTTCGTCGTCTGGCGCGAATGGAAGCATCGCCCCGCGCCCTGGGTCATCGGCTTCGTCGTGATCTACGCGCTGATGATGGCGGCTTTCGGGTTCACTGCTTTTCGCCGCGCGCGGCGCGTCCGATGATTGCTGACAAATGACATCCGACGCAAAAGACCGCCCACCCCTCCAGCAGAAGAAATCGGCTACGCCCGCGGGCCTGCCCATGGAACCGGTCATCGGCCCAGGCGATCTCGAAGGCTGGGACCCTGAGCGCGACCTCGGCTTTCCCGGGCAGTTCCCGTTCACCCGCGGCGTTTATCCCACCATGTATCGCGGCCGGCTCTGGACCATGCGGCAATACGCGGGTTTCGGCAGCGCCGTCGAATCCAATCGCCGCTATCGCTACCTGCTCTCGCGGGGGCAGACGGGGCTCTCGGTCGCTTTCGACCTGCCCACGCAGATCGGAATGGATTCCGATCATCCGCTCGCCATCGGCGAAGTCGGCAAAGTCGGCGTGGCGATCGACTCGCTAGAGGACATGCAGACGCTGCTCGACGGCATTCCGCTCGAACGCATCTCGACCTCGATGACCATCAATTCGACGGCGGCGATACTGCTTGCGCTCTACGTTGCAGTGGCGAAGCGGCAGGGTGTGAACCTCGCGCGGCTCGCAGGAACGGTGCAGAACGACATCCTGAAGGAATACATCGCGCGCGGAACCTACATCTACCCACTGCGCCCGGCGATGCGCGTCGTCACGGACATTTTCGGCTGGTGCCGCCGCGAGCTGCCGAATTGGAACGCGATTTCGATTTCCGGCTATCACATCCGCGAAGCCGGCTCGACCGAAGTGCAGGAAGTGGCGTTTACCCTGGCCAATGCGATCGCCTATGTCGAATCCGCCGTCGCTTCGGGATTGCTCGTGGACGAATTCGCGCCGCAACTTTCGTTCTTCTTCAACTCGCACAACGAATTCCTGATGCAAATCGCAAAATTCCGCGCTGCTCGTCGTCTGTGGGCGCGCACGATGCGCGATCGCTTCGGCGCCAAAGACCCGCGCTCGCTGATGCTGCGTTTCCACGCGCAGACCGCTGGCTCGTCGCTTACTGCGCAACAGCCGGAAAATAATCTGGTGCGCGTCGCGCTGCAAAGCCTCGCGGCCGTTCTCGGCGGCTGCCAGTCGCTGCATTCCAACGGCCTCGACGAAGCGTTGGCGCTGCCCACGGAGGGCGCCGCGCTGCTCGCCCTGCGCACGCAGCAGATCATCGCGCAGGAAACCGGCGTTGCGAACACGGTCGATCCGGTCGCCGGCTCCTACGTGATCGAAAAGCTGACCAACGAAATCGAATTAGGAGCCCGGAACTACATCTCCAGAATCGACGCGCTCGGCGGCATGCTGCGCGCCATCGAAGCCGGCTATCCGCAAATGGAAATTCAGAAGTCAGCGTACGAGTATCAGCAAGAGGTTGAGCGCGGCGAACAGGTTGTGGTCGGCGTCAATCGGTTTCAGGCCGAGGAAGAACAAACGATCCCCACAATGCGCATCGACCCCGAAATCGAGCGCTCGCAGATCGCGCGCCTCAACGCCCTGCGCGCCCGGCGCGACGCCGCGAAATCCCGCGCCGCACTGGAAGAAGTAGAGGGTCGCGCGCGAGGCGCGGAGAATCTAATGCCCGCGATTCTCACGGCCGTCGAAGCCTACGCCACGGTCGGCGAAATTTCCGACGCCCTGCGCCGCGCCTTCGGTGAATACCGCGAATCAGTGGTCATTTGACCCCTCCCGCTAAATGACACGCACGCCCCCCAACGAAATCCGCTGGCCCAAGCGCATCGCCACGCTCGCGGAGGCCCGCAAGTATATCGATACCCTCGGTTTCTGCGTGCTGTTCCCGGTCAAAAATGTCGCGCTTCCGTCGCTCTATTGGCCCGTCAGCCGCCGCGGCCCTGATGACGAATTCGTCTTCGACCAATACTTTGAACAAATCTGGCGCTGGAAAGACGAGCTGCCGCGCCGCCGTTACGCGATCTACGCCAAGTACTTTCGCACCCGCGGCACGTTCATCTCGCTCGAATATTTGCCGTATTTCCTGGCCATGCGAGAGACCGCAGTCGACCCAACCGATCACGCACGCTTGTATGTCGAAGGCCGCATCCGCGAAGACGCGCGGGTCATCTGGGAGGCCCTGGCGGAGCACGGCCCGCTCGCCACGCTTGAACTCCGCCATCTCTGCCACCTGGAAACAAAAGGCGGCAACGTTCGCTTCAAACGCGCCATGCTGGATCTTCAGTCCCTGCTCGTCGTCGGCCACTTCGGTAAGGAGCAAGAAACCGGTGCGTGGGAATCGAGTCGATTCGAACTGACGTGTCGCGCGTTCCCGACCGAGACCATGGCGGCGCGCGCGATCGAGCCCGCGACTGCTCGCGCGGAACTCGCCGCGAAGTATCGGCAGTGGCGACCCGCTGCTCCTCCGGTACAATTGTCGCGACTGTTCGGTTGGTCGAAAGATGAAACGGCCGCCGCAATCGGCGCTGCGGAAGCCGCCAAGGAAGATCCGAAAGGCAAAAAACGGGGATGAAAATTATCCTGGCGTCGGCGTCGCCCCGCCGCGCGGAAATCCTGCGCAACGCGGCGATTCCCTTTGAGACGATGGCCGAGGTTATCGACGAATCGCGCCGCCCCGGCGAGCTGCGCGCGGACTATGTTCGCCGCCTCGCGCTCGCAAAGGCCCGGGCCGCCGCCGGCGTGCAGCGCGAACCGGGCGATTGCCTGTTCATCGGCGCGGACACGGTGGTCGTCGCCGGTGACGAAGTTCTCGGCAAGCCCGAATCGCAGGACGACGCGCGCCGGATGCTTCGGCTGCTGAGCGGCCTGACGCATGAAGTTCACACCGGTCTTGCACTTGCCCGCCGCCCGGGCGCCACGGAAGCTGTCATCGACGAAGTTACCAGCGTCACTTTCGCGCCTCTTTCAGACGACGAAATCGACGCCTACGTTGCGACCGGTGAGCCGTTTGATAAAGCCGGGGCTTATGGAATCCAGGGCGTCGGCGGGCGCTGGGTTACGCGCATTGAAGGCTGCTATTTCAACGTGATGGGATTGCCGCTGGCGCGGCTTTGGACGCTGCTGTGTGAATTCGGCTGGAGGGAATCGCCTGCGGTCTAACTCGCGCGCAAATGGAAACGGCGGCCCGCGGGCCGCCGTCTAAAATTCAATCTTCGTTTCTAAATATCGCGCTACTTCTTCTCTTCAACCGGCGCTGATGGAGGTGCGGCTGTCGCCGGAGGGTTCACCGGCTGGCTCGCTTGCGCGGGCGGCTGATCGCCCCGCATGCCTTCCTTGAACTCGCGGACTCCTTGTCCGAGTCCTTTCATCACTTCCGGAATCTTGCGGCCACCGAAAAGCACCAGGATAACGATCGCGATAATCAACAAATGCATCGGACTGTCCCACATCGGACACCTGCCTTTCACACCCGGGCTGCCAATTGGCGAAATCCCCGGAATCACGCGTAAACCAGCCTCAGTATAACACGCCCGCATCGGACCAGCGGGCCGGGGCCGTTCAAACGGCACCCGCCCCGTTTCAGGTCTGAGGGCCGCTCCGAAAGGCCTCAGATGCGTACAGCGGGAGCCCGAGGCGTACGGGCGATTTCCTTGGCAATCGCCAGCGCCGCCGCACGTGGATCCCTCGCGCCAGTGATCGGCCGTCCAACGACCAGATAGTCGGCTCCAGCCTGAATCGCTTGCGACGGCGTCGTCACGCGCGCTTGATCATCCGGTTCCACGCTCGCTGGCCGCACCCCCGGCACCACGATCAGGAATTTCGGTCCGCACTCCCGCCGAATCGCCAGCGCCTCGTTGCCGGAAGCGACCACGCCATCCAGCCCAGCCGATTTCGCCAGTTTCGCAAGCTCAACCGCGCGCTTGGCAGGTGTGCCCGATATCCCTACGCGCCGCAGCTCCGGCGCATCCATGCTCGTCAAAATCGTCACGGCCAGCAGCGCCGGCCCCTTGCGCCGGCCGCTCACGGCGTCGCGCGCCGCGCGCATCATCTCCAGCCCACCCAGTGCATGTACGTTGATTAGACGCACTTTAGGCAGTGCGGCGACGGCCGCGACAGCGCCGGCAACGGTGTTCGGAATATCGTGGAATTTCAGATCGAGGAAGATCTCGAAACCGAGGCCCGCAAGCGTGGTAACCGCCCGCGGACCTTCGGCCGAGAAGAGCTGCAAACCAACTTTAAAGAGGCCGGCTGAACCACGCAGACGTCGCGCCAGGGCCGTAGCCGGCCCCAGGCGGTCGACATCGAGCGCTATGATTAGTCGTGACGTTCCGAGGCCGGGCGTGTGGGCACCTCGAGCAGTTCCAGGCGGACCTTGGCGGTTCCGCGATGGTCAATTCCAAGCTTCTTGGCAACAGCGTAAGAGACGTCGAGCTCGCGGCCTTCCACGTAAGGGCCACGATCGTTGATCCGAACCACGTCACTTCGGTGGTTCCGGGTGTTCACGACCCGGACAACGGATCCAAGGGGCAGCGTCGGGTGGGCTGCCGTCTCGGCGTACATATCATAGGTTTCGCCGTTTGCCGTCTGCTGGCCGTCGAAATCGTGACCGTACCAGCTTGTAGTGCACTCCCAGGTAGCCAGCGGTTTCTGCTGGGTTTTTGAAGTCGTTTCAGTTGAGGGTTGGGGGGAAGATGCTGTTTGGGAAGGGCTGCCGGCCTTACCCAGGGCCGTAGGATTGGCCGACGGAGTAAGGATAAGCAAACCCAGTCCTAAAAACACCGACTCGAGAACTATGAATAGCTTCGCTCTCATATGGAACTAACCTCCCTGAAATCAATTAATTCTAGCATTTCGAGGGTCCCTGAAGCAACCGCGCTAGGCCTTCAGCGATCCCCGTAAGCTATTGATTTCAAGTAAATTTTCGTCCCGGCACCACTGTTCGAGGTCGCCTACCAGCCTTTCCGAAGCCTTCGGATCCACGAAGTGTGCGGTGCCTACCTCTACCGCCGAGGCGCCCACGATCATATATTCCGCAACATCAGCCGGGCTCTCTATACCGCCAAGCCCTATGATCGGTAACTTTATTACCCTAGCCGCCTCGTAAACCAACCTCACGGTTATAGGTTTTATGCCCGCGCCCGACAACCCACCCGTCGTACTACCGAGTCGGGACTTCCGAGTGTGGGGATCCAGACACAATGCCGGGTATGTGTTCGCTATCGTGACAGCGTCCGCGCCCTCCTTTTCCGCAACACCTGCCATAAGTCCAATAGATCCAATAACGGGTGAAAGCTTGACCCAGAGGGGGCGTTTCGACGCCGCCCTGGCTGCACGGATGACCTCGGCGGCCAAGACGGGGTCAGTACCATACTCGACCCCACCTCGTTTCGTATTTGGGCAGGAGATGTTGAGCTCGTAAGCCGCCAGCCCTTCTGTGTCTTCCAGGACACGAATCACTTCAACGTAGTCCGTGATGCTGTACCCGAAGACGTTGGCGATGATGGCCGTGTCGAAGCGCCTTAACCGGGGCAGCTTTTCGGCGACGAACGCCCGCACGCCCACATTTTGTAGCCCGATCGAGTTCAGGATGCCGCTCGGGGTGTCGTACATCCGGGGGCTTGGGTTGCCGGCGATCGGTTGTGCGGAAAGTCCTTTGACGACGATGCCGCCCAGGCGGTCGAGATCGACCAGGTCCGCGAATTCGACTCCATAACCAAAGGTGCCGCTGGCGGCAATGATTGGATTTTTGAGATGGATACTGCCGATGCTGACTCGGAGGTCAACCCCCGACGAGGTCCCGGGGATCCGTACCCGCTCTGGCGAGCTCACGAAACGTAGAGTTTAGCACGCCGGTCAAGGATTTGGGTCCACTGCACTCGCTCAGTGGAGGCCGCTTACGATATTGAGGACCGAAGAATAGCGCGGAACCCCGAACGCGTAGTATTTCAGGTCCGGGGTGACCACAAATCGGGAAGCATCCGCGCTTTCCGATTTGAGTTGCTTCCAGAGCGTGCGCCGGCCGTCGGCAAGGTTTACGATGTTCACAATGAACTCGTGCCCGGTTGGCTCTGCCAGCAGGACGGATTTACCATCACCTGTGAACCGAACGGGGTACTCCTTTTCGTGGCCGGTAGATAGTGGGACGAGCTGACTTCCATCCAGCTTGTTCAACAAGACCCCTTTCCGCTCCAACCGCAACGCCAGCATTCGGCCGTCCGAAGAGAGTTTGGGAAAGCTATTCCGGGAGCCGCCCTGAACCAGCCGCGGAGCGCCGCCGGCAACCTCCTGCAGGTAAACATTCCAATCCTGTTGCGTTGTTTCCCCTTCATAGGCGATGAAGCGCCCGTCGTCTGACCACGAGACATGGTCGTATTGAGTGATACCGGGAGTCGATAAGTCGCGCGACTCTCCGGCACCCACCGGTTGCAGCTCCATCTTGGACTCCTGCTGTTTCAATACGATGACCGATTTCCCGTCAGGCGAAATCGTGGTTTCGCCCGCGCCATAGCTGATGGCAGCCGAGCCATTCGTAGCGCGGATGTAGCATTGTCCCTCGCTGGCGATCGCCCACACTTCGCCTTCCTCAATAAAGCTCACGGTCCGTCCATCGGAAGTTATCGCTGTTGGTTCGGTGTTATCCAGCCATGAATACGGATGGATGTCGTTGTCGCCTGGAAAGCAGCCGATCAATTGGTTCCGCCAACTTTCGCGAGACAACAGCACACGGCCGTCTTTGGACACATCGTGCAAGCGAATAGAAGGTGACGTCAACAGCGTGCGCATTTTGCCAGAAAGCGTGACGGCGCGGATCGAATCGGCCCAACCCGTGCGCGGCGAATTTGCCGCAAACCATACTTCCTTGCCACCGGCGCTCCAGGCAAGTCCTTCGAGGCTGAGGAAGCCGGTCGCCAGAGTGGTTTCTTTCCCATGCAGATCGATTACGTCAATGTCTCCTTCGTCTTCCTCAATGTTGGCATGGTTCTCGAAGGCAATGAGGGTCCCGTCAGGAGAGAGCCTGGGTCGTCCAAACCAGCCCGCCTTCTGTTGGTAGATCACATGCCCCAGCGGATACTCCAGCTGCGTTCCCGCATCCGAGATCCTCGATACCATCAGCTGGGTTCCGTCCGGACTCCAGTCGGCGTACGCAACATGGCTGGCGATATCGCGCGGAGATCCCCCGGCTAGGTCGACAGTCGCCAGCGTACCGCCGCACTCGAGAAGGAAAATACGCTCGCAATTGCGCAGGACCGCCAGTTCATCCGTCGCCGATGCGCTGGCGATGGTTGCCGAACCCACTCCCAAATCCCGCGACTCGAAACTCCCCACGCGAAATGTGTCGATTTCTTGCGGCCCCCCTTCCCACGAGCCGCTATAAACCACGGTGTTCCCGTCGCGGGAAAATCGGGCCGCGCCCACTTCTCCTTCGCGAAACGTCACCATCGAGTAGTTAACATCCACAGGCTTGGTTCTTGGGAGAAGGAACCCCGCGCCCAGTGCGACGGCCAGCACGGTGGAAATCGGCCACGGCAATGTTTTCCATGCGGCGGAGGTCAGAGGAACAGCCTCGGCAGACGGCGGCGCACCTTGTGGCGCTCCTTCACCGATCCATTTCAGCTCCAGCCGAACGTCCCGCGCGGACTGAAAACGGTCGTCGGGGTTTTTCTCCAGGCACGTTTTCACTACGCGCTCGAGAGATGGCGGTGTGAGCGGCTGAATCGTCGAAATCGGCTCCGGATCTTTTTCCAGAATCGCGCTGGCCACGCTGATCTGGCTTTTCCCGTCAAACGGCCGCCTGCCCGTGACCGTTTCATAGAGCACCGCGCCCAGCGCAAAAATATCCGACCGCGCATCCGCTTCCTTGCCTTCCAGTTGCTCGGGCGACATGTATTGAATCGTGCCCAGTACCTCGCCCGCGGTCGTAAGCGGCGAGATCGGACTGATTCCGCTGATCGTCTTCGCCGCGGAAAGCAAGGGAGCCGCGGCGCCATCGGCCGCCATTCCGGCCAGCGCAGCCTTCGCCAGGCCGAAATCCATCAGCTTCGCGCCGCCTTTCGTCAGCATGATGTTGCCCGGCTTCAAATCGCGATGAATGATCCGCGCCCGATGCGCGGTATCGAGCGCCTCGCACACTTCCATGCCGATCCGCACGGTCTCCTTCAGCGAAATCGGACTGCGCCGCAGCCGGTCGGCCAACGATTCGCCCTCGAGATACTCCATCACCAGAAAATCGACGCCCTCCTGGTGGCCCACGTCATACAGCGTGCAGATACGCGGATGATTCAGCGAAGAAATCGCGCGCGCCTCGCGGTCGAATCGCTCTCTCAACTGTGGGTTCGAGGAAAGATGTTGCGGCAGGATCTTGATGGCCACTTCGCGGCCCAGCCGCGCGTCGCGGGCGCGATACACTTCGCCCATACCGCCCGCTCCCAGCGGGGCCACAATCTCGTACGGTCCAAGTTTTGTCCCGGAAACAAGTGCCATGAGCGCGGAATTATAACGTGGAAGCGCCCTTATCCTCCGCAATTCGACCGTTTTCGCCCGCGCCAATCCATCGCTCGAACTCGCCGGACTCTATGCTAGGATGTGGCCTGCGATGCCGGTCGTAGAAAAAAGACAACTCCTCTCCGCCGAAGAAATTGGCCGCACCCTCAGCCGTTTGGCCCACGAAATCGTCGAAAATAGCGGCGGAGCGAAAGACCTCGCGCTCGTCGGTGTGCGCCGGCGTGGTGTGCCGCTGTCGGAGCGCCTGGCGTCCCAGATCCGAGGCTTCGCGAATGTTGAAGTTCCGGTCGGCACGCTCGATATCACCCTCTATCGTGACGATCTCTCGACCGTCGGCTCGCATCCTGTGGTGCAATCCACACAGATCGACTTTCCGGTGGACAATCGCGACCTGGTGATCGTCGACGACGTGCTCTACACGGGCCGAACGATCCGCGCCGCCATGAACGGCCTGTTCGATCTCGGCCGCCCGCGCCGCATTCAGCTGTGCGTGCTGATCGACCGCGGCCATCGCGAACTTCCGGTCGAGGCGTCCTTCATTGGCAGGCAGATTCAAACCAGCGACAGCGAAATCGTCGAAGTTCGCCTACGGGAAATCGATGGCGAGGAACGCGTCATGCTGGTGGACCGCGTTTCCTGACCTCGCTCGGAAACGGTCCGGAGGCAGTGCCTAAAGGGAAAAAGTGCTTCAGCGCCTGTCACACTTGCTCGGTACGGAAAATCTCACCCGCGAACAAATTGCATTTATTTTAGATCAAGCCAAGCCATTCCAGGAATTCCAGCGCCATCCGCTGAAAAAATTAGCCACGCTGCGTGGCAAAACTGTCGCCATCGCGTTTTTTGAATCCTCCACGCGCACACGCATCAGCTTCACCACCGCGGCCTCTCGTCTCGGCGCGGACACCATGGCCCTGCAAGCCGAATCCTCCAGCCTCAAAAAGGGCGAATCGCTCATCGACACGGTCCGCACGCTCGAAGCCATGCGCCCCGATGGAATCGTGATTCGCCACGCATCGTCCGGTGCGCCCGAATTCGTCGCCCAGCGCCTGGAGATTCCCGTGCTCAACGCCGGCGATGGCACGCACGAGCATCCCACGCAGGCCCTGCTCGACGCCCTCACCATCCGCGACCGCAAAGGCAAGCTCGAGGGCTGGAACGTCACCATCCTCGGTGACATTCTCCACAGCCGCGTGGCCCGCTCGAATATTCACGTGCTCAGCAAATTCGGCGTGAAGATCACGCTCTGCGGACCCGCCATGTGGGTCCCGCGCGAGCTGGAAAAGCTCGCGCCCGGCATCCGCGTGGTCCACTGCATCGAGGAAGGCCTGCGCGGCGCCGACGTTGTCATGGTGCTGCGCGTGCAAACCGAGCGCATCCATGAGCCCGCGCTCGCACCCGACGAATACATTTCGCAGTTTCAACTCACGCCCGCGCGCCTGAAGCTCGCGCAGCCGGAAGCGCTCGTGCTCCATCCCGGCCCGATCGTCCGCGGACTCGAAATCGATTCTGCCGTCGCCGACGGTCCGCAGTCCGGTGTGCTCGAGCAAGTTACCAACGGCCTCGCGATCCGCATGGCCCTGCTCTACCATCTCATCGGCGGCGCTGCCGCGGACGCGCCCCATCCCGCAAAGGATCGTACGAATGCTTCTGATTAGAAACGGCCGCGTCCTCGACCCGGCGACGAAAACCGACGCGACGCTCGATATCCTGATCGAGGGCGACCGCATTTCGCGCGTCGGCCCCGAGCTCGACGCGCGCGACACCGAATTTTTCGACGCCCGGGGACTCATTGTGGCCCCTGGCTTCATCGACCTGCACGGCCACCTGCGCGAGCCCGGCGGTGAGATGTCGGAAACCATCGAAACCGGTACAAAATCCGCCGCGCGCGGGGGATTCACCGCCGTCTGCTGCATGCCGAATACGCAGCCGGTGAACGACAATGCTTCCGTCACGCGTTCGATCGTCGAGCGCTCCGCTGCTGCCGGTGCCGTGCGCGTCTGGCCGATCGGCGCCGCGTCGATGGGCAGCAAAGGAGAAGCACTCGCCGAAATTTCCGCCATGAAAGCCGCCGGCATCGTCGCCGTCAGCGACGATGGCAAACCCGTCGCCACCGCCCGCCTGATGCGCCAGGTAATGGACTATTGCACGCCGCTCGGCCTGCCCGTCATCGACCATTGCGAGGACCCGTCGCTTTTTGCCGGAGGCGTCATGCGCGAGGGCCCGAACTCGCTCAAGCTCGGCCTGCCGGGAATTCCCGCGGCGTCGGAATCGATTTGCGTCGGCCGCGATATCGAAATGGCGCTACTCACCGGCGCGCGCCTGCACATCGCGCACATGTCCACCTCCGGCTCTCTCGCATACGTCCGCGCCGCCAAACGAAACAAGCTGCGCGTCACCTGCGAAGTCACGCCACACCATTTCACGCTCACCGACGAAGACGTGCGCTACGACACGAACTACAAAATGAATCCGCCGCTCCCCTCGCGGGCCGATCGCGACGCGCTGATTGCCGGCCTTGCCGATGGCAGCATTGACGCCATCGCTACCGACCATGCTCCGCATCACCCGGCGAGTAAAGACGTCGAATTCGATCGCGCTCCGTTCGGCGTGCTCGGCTTCGAAACCGCCCTCGCGCTCGGTCTTACCGAACTGGTCGATTCCGGAAAGCTTTCGCTCACGCGCCTCGTCGAGCTATTCACCACGGGCCCCGCGCGCGTGCTCGGCCTCGAGCGCAAAATCGCCGCCGGCGAGCCCGCCGATCTCACGATTTTCTCGACGGAGCACACTTGGACCTATCGCACCGCCGATTCACCCAGCAAATCGCGCAATTCTCCGTTCGACGGCCGCTCGTTTCGTGGCGCGCCCATGGCCACCGTGGTCGCCGGGCGAATCGTGTATCGTAGGTAGGGCTCGGGAGTTTCGCCCATGTCGACGCCAGCGCAGCCGCCCCGCAGCTTCGGCCCCAGCGATTACCTCGCCGCCGAACGCACGTTTCTCGCCTGGATTCGCACGGGTCTCGCACTCATGGGCTTCGGTTTCGTCGTCGCGCGTTTCGGACTTTTCCTGCAGGAAATTCACGTCGTCGCACCCAATGTTCCCGCGCCCCGCCACGGCCTTTCGATCTGGTTCGGCAACGCGCTGATCGCCGCCGGCGTCGTCATGGATATTTTCGCGGCGTGGCACCACGTGCGCATGGTTCATCAGCTCAATCGCGGCGAGACGCAGTTCACGCGCCCCTCGCGCGGCGCGGTCGTCCTGGCCGGGTTTCTGGCGCTCGTCGGCATCGCCATGGTCATCTATCTGATGGTATTTTGAGCCCCCGCCCGTTTTGCGCCGGCAGGCCCCGACCCGGCATTCTGAGCGGAGTGACCGGAAGGTTTTGCCCTTCGTCCCGCTCTTGCCGGACGAAGGATCACGCAGTCGAAGAATCTCTCTTCGACTGCAGCATCGCAGAAGAAGCGTCAATGGGCTAGAGAATCGGGGGTTTCGATGGCATCCACATCAGAAAGCGGGATCGTACGCATCGCCAGCAAACACACAGTAGATGAAACCGTCGAAAAACTGCGCGGCATCCTGCAGGCCAAGGGCGTCATGCTATTCGCCCTAGTCGATCACAGCGGCGAAGCGGCAAAGGTCGGCCTGCCGATGCCGCCCACCAAGCTACTGATCTTCGGCAATCCGAAAGCAGGCACGCCGCTGATGCTCGCCTCGCCCTCGATGGCCATCGATCTCCCGCTAAAGATCCTGGTAGCCGAAGACGCCGGCGGCACCTTCGTTTCTTACAATTCGCCCGCGTATCTGGGCGACCGCCACCACCTGCCACAGGAACTGCTCGCGAACATCGCCGCAGTAGCGGCCCTCGCAACCGCCGCGGCGTCGTAGACTCGGTAGGTCCACAAAAAAAGCCGGGCTTTAGCCCGGCCGAACCCGTCAGAATTTCTCCGTGTCTCCGCGCCTCTGTGGCCAGTCCTAATGCGCAGCAGGCTCCGCAGCCGGATGCATCCCATGCTGCGGCACTTCGTGGACTCCTCGCGCCGGCGGCTCCTGATGAAACCGGAACAGCTGGTTCAGCGGCCCGGCGCCTTTCCCGGTCTGGTAGGATTTTTCGATCGCCTTCGTCACGTAGGCTTTTGCCAGAATGGCCGCCTCGCGCACTTGCTGCCCGCTCGCCAGCTGCGCCGCGATCGCGGACGAATAGGTGCACCCGGTACCGTGCGTGTTCGGGCTGCGCACATGCTCTCCGCCGAACGTTTCGATTTCGATTCCTTCGCAGAGGACATCGATCGGCTTGTCCAGATGCCCGCCCGTCACGATCACCGCCCGCGCGCCCATTTCCAGCAGCTTTTGTCCGGCGGCTTTCATCCCGGCTACGTCTTTCACTTCCATTCCGGTCAAAAATTCCGCCTCGGAGATATTCGGAGTGATTACGCTCGCGCGTTTCACCAGCTCGTCGCGCACGAATTTCAATCCTGCCGCATCGAGCAGCTCCGCATCGCCCGCCGTCGGCCGCGACACGGGATCGAGCACCACGTGCGTGAATTTATATTTGTCCAGAAATTCCGCCACCACGGACGCGTTCGCGCGGTTCGCCAGCATCCCGATCTTCACGCCCGCGATCGTCGCGTCTTCGGCCAGCGCCTCGAGCTGCGCGCGCAGCGTTGCTGCAGGTGTCGCCTGCACGGCGCGCACACCCTGTGTCGATTGCACCGTCAGCGCCGTCACGGCCGCGATGCCGTAGCAGTTGTGCGCCGCGAAAGTTTTCAGATCGGCGGCGACGCCCGCGCCGCATGTGGGATCGAATCCTGCGATGGTTAGAAGTATCGGAGGTGTGTTGTGACCGTTGCCCATGTGGTGATAATGGCTGCTCAATACCGCTTGGCTCTCGCCCGAGACACGTATGCCGGCGACACCCTTTACGCTGGGCGTGCCGGCAAAACAAAATGTACGGTGTTGCGCCGCCCCACGCAACAAATATTTTTCCGAGAAGAGCAATCGGATAGAAAAGTATGAGGAACTCTCGAATCAATTCGATGCGCGGATCCTCTCGCGCGTGATGTCACCGCCAGATCCACCATCGGCCCAGGAACCATTGCCAAAATCCATCTCCCGCAACGACTACCGCCAACGCTACGATGATCCACCCAGCAAGTATTCCCGCGACAAAGCGAGGATATGTAATAGCGAACGCCGGTCCGGAAACCGCACATCGCGCCAAATATTCCCCCGCATACGAATCGAATCCAAAACTCCGCCCATGTGTATTTCTGGATCGACTCGACCCTCGGATATTCGCCAACCTTTTGCGCGCGCCCGCTCGCAACATTGGGCGAAGCGGGTTCCGGCATCGGCCGCGTAACCGGTCGAACCGTCGCTGCGGCATAGCTCGGGCGAAACGCATCAGCGAAATAACGCAAGGGCGCATTCACGATTGACGAATACGATTCGTTGATTGCTTTCGTCATCAGCGTCGCTTCGGCGTGCTCGTCCGTACCGCTCTTAAAGAGATCTGGATGCCAGCGCTTCACCAGACGCCGATGAATCCAACGGCGCGGACGGCCTGCTCTAGCGGGCAGGTAAGCCGAGCGTGTGTTATTTTCTTGTCGACCTCATAGGCAACGCACTCGGTGCCTGTAAGCCCGATGAACTGGAGGCCTCGGATAAGGTCTTCAGGACGGAACGTAGAGGTTGTAATCTCATGCGTGTCCTGAGAAGCCGTCGCAATTGTATGCGACGGAGAATTCACAGCTCCGCTTGATCGACGCAGACGCAGCCGGCAGCGGCACGCCTAACACCTGATAAGCATGCTTCCGCTCAGCGATGTGTTCGTCGGGAATTGACACGTGCCCGCGGGACCCTGCCTCCGAATAAAATCGGAGGGATTGAACAGGAGAAAAACGTTACGGTCGCCTCAACAAATCGTAACGTTTTCTCACGGCGACTTTGTCAGGTGGAAGCGCGGGGTTTCAGCCCCGTGAAAAATTGGCCAAATAGAGAGGTGCTTTAGCCCTGGGAATGAGCTTCGAAGATCCTGCCGGAAAAATCAGGGGAAAAGGCCGCGGACAAGCGTCGCATCCGCCACGCGCCCAACCGCCAGCACGTAAGCGCCCGTCCGCATGTGCGCCCGATGCTTGCGCATCGATTCATGCACGTCCGTGAACGCCTGGCGCATCACGCTCTCGAGCCGCGTGTTCACTTCGGAGACCGGCCAGAAGAAACTCTGCAAATCCTGCACCCACTCGAAATAGCTCACCGTGACGCCGCCCGCGTTCGCCAGGATGTCCGGTATCAGCAAAATCCCCTTGCGCGCCAGCACTTCGTCCGCATGAGGGGTCGTCGGCCCGTTCGCCGCCTCGCAAACGATTTTCGCCTTGATCTGATCCGCGTTATTCAGCGTGATCACGTTTTCGAGCGCTGCCGGAATCAGAATGTCACACTTCATCGTCATCAAATCGTCGTTCGAAATCCGCGAAGTGCCGGGCATGCCCACTACGGTTCCCGAGCGTTCCTTGTACCGCATCGCCTTCAGGGGATCGATCCCGCGCGAATTGAAAACTCCGCCGCGCGAATCGCTGATGGCCACCACGCGCGCCTTTTTCTCCGCAAATAACCGCGCGATCTGTGAGCCGGTATTCCCGAATCCCTGAATCGCCACGCTCGCACCGCGCAGCGACATCTTTTTCACCTTGCACGCTTCCTCAACCACCACCAGGCATCCCCGCGCGGTGGCATCCTTGCGACCTTCGCTGCCGCCGATCGACACCGGCTTGCCCGTGACCACGCCCAGCGCCGAAAATCCCTTGGTCATCGAGTAGGTGTCCATCATCCACGCCATCGTCTGCGAATCCGTATAGACGTCCGGCGCCGGAATATCCCGCTCCGGCCCGATCAGCGGCAAAATCTCCGACGTGTAGCGTCGCGTCATCCGTTCCAGCTCAGGCTTGCTCATCCTCTTCGGATCGCAGATCACGCCGCCCTTGCCGCCGCCAAACGGAATATTCGCCGTCGCCGTCTTCCACGTCATCCACATCGCCAGCGCCTTCACTTCATCCGGCGTCACGCCGGGATGGTAGCGAAGCCCGCCCTTGGCCGGCCCGCGCGACACGTTGTGCTGCACGCGATATCCGGTAAAAACCTTCACTTGCCCGTTGTCCATCTTCGTGGGGATGGAAACTTCCAACACGCGCTTCGGCGTGCGCAGGATTTGCCGCAGACCCGCATCCAGCTTCAGGTACTCGGCCGCAAGATCGAATTGAATCTGAGCGATGCGAAAAGGGTTGAGATCCTCACGAGGCGCTATTCGGGGTATGGGTTGGGGAGCCGCCTTGGCAACCGTCGCCATTTTGCCTTCCTCCTGAGGTGGAAAGCGCGATGCTTCGAACCGCGTGCTTAGCCTTTCGAGGGGCTGGACGCTCGTAAGTCTCGCGAGAATCGAAGTTTAGCCAACCCATAAAGGATGTCAATGGAAACCAGTACCAAACGCACGCATTTGAGGCAAAGAAGTAACATTTCGCGCCCTTTCGAACTTCGGTTTGCACTCTGTAAGTTAAAGTAATGGATAGGCTTAGCATACTATGTCCACGCGCAGAGCGCTTTGGGTCGCTCGGGCACCGCGAGGTATAGCCATCCCATAACCATGCGGCACTCGACTGACGCCTGCACAACTCCGGCAGAATCGGCATACCCCAACACCGAATTTCTACCATCTCCAGAACCACAACCCTTCAGGCATATACTGTGCGGCGCTGACATCGCAACTAAGTGATTGAAGCCGCGGAATTTCGTGCAATCCACTCAGCGCTGTCACGCGTAATCATAAGTAAGAAGGGAGCCGCCACAAGCTGGTGAGTTCAGAATCGGGAACGGAGCTGAGAGCCTCGGACGCGGCGCTCATCGAGAGGATCGTTCAGCGGGACCAAGCCGCGCTTGCCGCGCTCTATGACCGCTATGCAGGCATGCTCTCGTCCGTTCTGAACCGCATTCTGCGCGACACGCAGGCCGCGGAGGAGATTTTGCAGGATATTTTCTTCCAGCTCTGGCGTAATCCATCGCCATTCGACCCGGCCCGCGGCTCGCTGCCCGGCTGGCTCATGGTCATCGCGCGCAATCGCGCCATCTCGCGCCTGCGCCGCCACAATCCAGCTGCCGGAGACGAACTCTCGGAAGCCGCCGCCGTCTCCACAATCAATATCGAAACCGCCGTGGCACAGCAGCAGTTGATCGGCCGCGTGAAAGGCGCGCTCGAAAATCTTCCCGCCGAGCAACGCGCGGCCATCGAGCTCGCCTATTTCGAAGGCATGAGCCACAGCGAAATCGCGCAGCGCACCGGCGATCCGCTCGGCACGGTGAAGACCCGGCTGCGCTCCGCCGTCGAGTCACTCAAGCGAACTTTGCACGCGCAGGCGGCATCGACCTCATGAACGCTCACCCAACTGGCGAAGAAGATTTCGATCTCTACGCTCTCGGCGCACTCGATGGCGACGAAAAGCTCGCGTTCGAATCCCACCTCGCCGAATGTCGGCAGTGCGCCCGCAAGCTCGCCGAAGCTCGTGGACGCATCGCGATGCTCTCGCTCGCCGCTCCCCGCGTCGAACCTTCGCCAGCGGTCAAGCAGCGCCTCATGGCGCAAGTCCGCACGGAAAGCATTACAAGATCAGTGCGCAACATCGCCGACAACGCAAGACGCAACGCGATAAGTGATGCGCTGCAAAAAGCTAACGGATCTTTCGAAGATGCTGCGGCGATGCTGGGAATCGACCATGAGGCACTGCTGGATCTGGCGCAGAAGTACGATTTACATCCCGCCAGCACGGGGCCGCATAAGAATCCAAGGGCGAATCCCTTCCCTGGATTCCTCGGTCGTTGGCGCGCCGCTGTTCTAGTTCCCGCGTTCGCGGCTCTAGCGATTGCCACGGCCATCCTGTGGCAGCAAAACCGCAATCTCGATCGCCAGCTCGCCGCCCTGCGCGCCACCGCGGCGCAACAACAGCAGCAGCTCGATGATGCGCGCCATGTCGCTGACCTGATCGGCTCGAGCGACACCGTCACCGTCGCACTCGCGCAACAACCCGGCCAGCCGCAAGGCTCAGCCCACGTCATGTACAACACGAAAATGGGCATGCTCATGTACGACGGCGAAATCGCTCCAGCCCCCGCCGCGAAAAGCTATGAGCTCTGGGTCATTCCCACGGACGGCAAGCCCATCAACGCCGGCGTTTTCAATCCCGTCACCGGCCGCGCCGACCACTGGATGATGAAAATGCCACCGGGCGTCGAACCAAGAATGTTCGCCGTAACGCTCGAGCCCCAAGGCGGCATGCCGCAACCCACAGGCCCCATGGTCCTAATCGGCCACGCATAGCGGCAGTTTCTGGGTAGGGGCGTAGCACCGCTACGCCCGGTGAAACATGTTTGGCGCCGCTTGAGCTATTCGGTACGTCGTCGCATCAAGAAAAGGCTCGTCATCTGAGCGGAGCGACCGGATGCTTCTGCATTTCGTCCCGCTCGTGCGGGATGTCCGGTCGCAGAGTCGAAGGATCTCTCTTCGCTTTTCCCGGTGTCCCGCCCTCGGTTTGAAAGGGTGGGCGTCGCGTCGTTCTGCATTTCGCTGGCGCAAGCCGGGGCTTTGGAGTATACGTTGAGTTCCAGCCCACCCGCGCCGGGTAGCGCAGGGATGAATTCATCGACGCGTAGCATTCAATCTACCGAAAGGTGATCGTGCGAGCCCTCCGCGAAATTTCTCTCGCTCAGCCGGCCCGCTCAATCCGAAAAGGGAGAATCGATATGAGGAAAGCAGTCACCACGTTTGCCGTGCTCGCCATGCTGTTCTGTACCGTCAGCCTGAAAACCGTCGCCGACGACAAAACGATGTCCTGGACCGGCTGGATCAGCGACAGCCATTGCGGCGCCAAGGGCATGAGCGGGGATCACAAAGCCTGCGCCCAGACCTGCGTCAAAACCAAAGGCGCTTCCTACGTCTTTGTCAACGGCGCCGACAAGAAAGTCATCAACATCCACAATCAGGACTCCATCGACGCCGACAAGGACCTCGGCACCGAAGTGAAAGTCACCGGCCACATGATGGACGACGGTTCCGTAGTCGTCGACAAAATCGCGCCGAAATCCTAAGCGCAGCCGAAGCGTTCGATCGAAGTCCTAACGAAGGTTGAATTTTTACCGGGGTGCAGGCAAGGGGTGGGGAGCCTGCACCTCATTTTTTTTCGCGCGGAGTTTTCGGCCCAAGTTTTTCGGTTTCAGAATTTTCGGGTGCCCCACCCTTGGTCTACAAGGGTCGGGATTTTTCTTCGTGGGTCGCGGGTTCACCCGCCACATAAATCCGTCGGCGCGAAAGCGCCCTCAGGATTTAACCGGAATCTTCTCCGCCCCCATATACGGCCAAAGCGCCTCAGGCAACTTCACCGAGCCATCGGCCTGCTGAAAATTCTCCACAATCGCAATCCAAGTCCTGCCCACGGCCAGCCCGCTCCCATTCAGCGTGTGCACGTACTCGCTCTTCCCGCCGCCCTTCGCGCTCCTAAAACGAATCCCCGACCGCCGCGCCTGAAACGCCTCTGTATTCGAGCACGACGATATCTCCATGAACTCGCCCGTCGACGGCAGCCACACCTCGATGTCGTAGGTCTTCGCCGACGCGAATCCCATGTCGCCCGTGCACAGTTGCACCACGCGATAGTGCAGCCCCAGCCGCTCCAGGCATTTTTCCGCGTTGCGCACCAGCGTCTCG
Organism: Candidatus Acidiferrales bacterium; assembly: GCA_035603395.1. Lineage (GTDB taxonomy): Bacteria > Acidobacteriota > Terriglobia > Acidiferrales > UBA7541 > Palsa-295. The sequence goes on along the minus strand of DATNKM010000039.1, from coordinate 41,864 downwards.
AGCTCGTCATAGCTCTGTTCCGGCCGCGTGAACTTGAATAGCTCCACCTTCTGGAACTGATGCTGCCGCTTGATTCCCCGCGTGTCTTTCCCCGCCGCGCCCGCCTCGCTGCGGAAACACGCCGTCCACGCGCACACCTTGATCGGCAGCGCGTCGCCGTCTAGCGTTTCGTCGCGATGCAGGTTCGTAAGCTCCACTTCCGATGTCGGCGTGAGCCACAAATCCGTGCCTTCCAGATGAAACATGTCCGCCGCGAACTTTGGCAGCTGCCCCACGCCGGTCAGCGCCGCCGTATTCACCAGGAATGGCGGCAGGATTTCCGTATAGCCGTTCTCCTTCGTGTGTATGTCGAGAAAGAAATTCGCGATGGCCCGCTCCAGCCGCGCCCCCAATCCCGTATAGACCGCAAACCGCGCGCCCGACATTTTCACAGCCGCCTCAAAATCCAGAATCCCGCAGCGCTCGCCAATCTCCCAATGCGGCCGCGCCGCAAACTCAAATTTCGGTGGAGCCCCCGATGTGCGCACCACAATGTTGTCCGCCGCGCTGTGCCCCACAGGCACACTCGAATGAGGAATATTCGGAATCGTCAGCAAAAACGCCCGCATCCGCTCGTCAAGCTCGGCGATACGCTGGTCGTTGCGCTTAATTTCGTCTGAGGCTTCCTTCAACTTCGCGAACATCGCCGGTAACGTGTCGCCCTGGCCCTCTGTTGAGCCAGACGAGGGCCGCTTGCGCTGAGCGATTGTTTCGTTGGCCTTGTTCCGCTCCGCCTTCATTCGCTCGGTGGACGTAATGATCTTCCGCCGCTCGGCATCCAGCTCCTTGAACGGCTCAAGATCCAGCGCGATCCCGCGGTCCCGTGCCATCTTCTCAATCAAATCCATGTGCTCGCGCACAAATCCCAAGTCATGCATAGGTTCAGAAGAATAACCGAATCAGTGTTGCCTTTGTAGGGGCCCTGCCTCGCCGTGCCCCCGCTCTCAATAGGAGCTGCAAACTTGAAAATCGGTCTCATACTCGCCGATAGGTCGGCGTTGCTGCCGAGAAGGAGGCCCAGCGACCTCGCAATTCCTCCACGCAGTGTGCGATACCGAACAGTTCACCTGTGGCCGCGCTGTCATAGTTCGGCCCGGGATTAGCGGGAGCGTCAGAGCCACGGCGAGTGCCCAAGGAGGCGACGAAATGTCCACGCAAGATTCAGTTGTTGCCGTGTATCGCACGCATGCCGAAGCGGAACAAGCGCTAAGGGACCTTCAGAGCGGCGGAGTCGACATGCGCAAGTTGTCGATCGTTGGAAAGGGCTACCACACCGAAGAGCACGCGGTCGGCTACTACAATGCCGGCGATCGCATGAAGTATTGGGGCAAAGCGGGAGCATTCTGGGGAGGTTTCTGGGCTCTGTTGTTCGGATCTGCCATTTTCATGATTCCAGGTTTGGGCCCGATCCTAGCCGCGGGACCGGTAGTGGCATGGATTGTGGCGGGGTTGGAAGGCGCGGTGGAAGTGGGAGCGTTGGGCGTTCTGGGCGCCGGCCTTTACAGCATCGGAATTCCCAAGGACAGCATTGTAAAGTACGAAGCTGCACTGAAGACCGATCAGTTCCTGCTGATCGCACATGGAACGCCCGCCGAAATCGACAAGGCCAAGCAGATTATCGAAGCTACGCATCCAGCCCAGTTCTCGTCGCATTCAGGCGAGGCGACTGCAGCAGCATCGGCTTAAAGTTGTTGCGAATGACGCGGGCCGGGCCGCTTGCAAGGGTCTTACCCGCGAACGACCGGAAAGGTGAGGTGCATGAAGATCCTGCTGGCAGTCGACGATTCCAAGTTTTCCGACGCGGCCATACAGGCCGTGATCGCGAGGGCCCATTCGAAGGATACGGAGGTGCGCGTCTTGCACGTCGTGGAACCTCCGTCACTTCTGGTGAACCGCGAAATGAGTGGATTTGATCCTGGTCTTGAAACCGTCTGGAAGGAAGAGACCAAACAGGCTTTGGCGCTGGTCGAAAAAACCGCGGAAACGTTGCGCGCCCACGGTATCAAAGTATCCACAGACGTCGAGAACGGTACGCCCAAATCGGTAATCGTCGAGATTTCGAAAGACTGGCACGCCGATTTGATCGTCCTCGGCTCGCATGGCAGGGGCGCCCTGGACCGTTTCCTGCTGGGCAGCGTCTCAGAGGCGGTCGTCCGCCACGCGCATTGCTCGGTGGAGGTTGTGCGGGTTCTGCTGAAGCACTGATCGATTTCGAGGAGCCCGCGCCGCGTCAGAGGGCGATGTACTTGCGCGAAATTTCCGCGATCGTCCTTGCGCCAGCCAAGCGCATGGTCATTTCGAGTTCGCCGTCGAGATGCTGGAATACCGCTTGCGCGCCCATCCAACCGCCGAGCGCGAGGCCATACAGCACCGGCCGCCCAATCGCGACGAGATTCGCACCGAGCGCCAGGCATTTAAAAACGTCCTGGCCGCGGCGGATCCCACCGTCGATCACAATGACGGCGCGGCCCTGAACGGCGTCGGCGATGCGCGGCAGTACGGTGAACGCACCGGCAACGTCGTCCAGTTGGCGCCCGCCGTGATTCGATACCTGCACGCCGGCGCAGCCGTGCTCGACGGCAGAGACGGCGAACTCCGGCGTGATCACGCCTTTCAGCAGCACAGGCAAGCCGGTCGTCTTGTGGATGAATTCCAGATCATCCCAATCGAGATCACGCTTGATGGCTTCCTGGCCGTAGCCGCCCGGCTGCGCGGGAAAATTTCCGGACGGGAATGGCGAACGGAAATGATTGCGGCGATCCGTTTCGCGATTGCTGGGCACGACGGTGTCGATGGTGAGCACGATCGCGGAATAGCCCGCAGCTTTCGCGCGTCCCAGAACCGCGGCGGCGACGCCGCGATCCGCCGGCAGATAAATCTGAAACCATTTCGGGCCCGGGCAGACCTGCGCGATTTCTTCGAGAGTTTTCGTGGAAAGCGAAGCGGCGCAGTAGAGCGCTTTCGCGGCGTTGGTGCCCTGCGCGGAACCGAGTTCGGCTGTTTCGTGCGCCATGGCGTGGGCGGCCATTGCGGAGCACATCAGCGGAGTCGCAAGCTGCGAGCCGAGCACGGTGGTCGAGCGATCGGCGTCTTTATATCCCGTGAGGTAGCGCGGGGCGATGGTGACGCGCTTGAATGCGGCTTCGTTCTCACGCTTGGTCCATTCGTCACCGGCGGCGCTGGAGATGTAGCCGAAGCCGCCGGCTGGAATTACTTTTTGCGCGGCGGGCTCGAGCTCGCGCAGATTGATGAAGTCGATGGCTTTGATTTCCGAGGGCGCGCCGTAGGCCCCGGCGGCAGATGCGTTCGGCGCGGGATTTTGTGCCGCTTGCGCCGGCGGTGCGGTTGCCGCTGCGGAAGATTCCGCGGCGTGGGCCAATTTTGCCGGAAGCCCGGCGCTAAGAGTTACGGCGGCTGCGGTGGCGGAGAGAAAATCGCGGCGCTTGCGGTCCATAGTAGTGCATCCTCCGGCGAGATTGTTGGTTGAGACGCGCGGATGATAACACGAGGGGCAAACGGACATGCCCTGGCGGCCGCCCGGAGCGACAGGCGGACACGAAGCAAGAATGCCGGGCGTCCGCCGCGGCGGTTGCCCTACGAAGAAACTTCGGACAAGCGACGGCGAAAGAAGCGCCGCTCGACGTCGTTGGTGGCGAGCGCCAGGGCGCGCCGGTAGGCCTCGGCGGCTTCGGGGCGTCTGCCGAGGCGGTGGAGAATATCGGCGCGGGCCGCGGGCAGCAGGTGAAAGTCGGCGAGCTCTGCGCGGACGGTGAGTTCATCGAGCAGCGCCAGGCCATCTTCCAGCGAACGCGCGAGCGACACGGCCACAGCGCGGTTCACTTCGATCACGGGCGACGGATATATTTTCAGCAGAGCAGAGTAAAGCGCGGCGATTTGCGGCCAGTCGGTTTCGGCGCTCGTTTTCGCGTTGGCGTGCAGCGCGGCAATAGATGCCTGCAGCGCGTAAGGGCCGTTGGCGCCAGCGCGCAGAGCGGATTCGAGGACCGCTGTGCCTTCGCGGATTTGTTCGGCGTGCCATTGCGTGCGATCTTGATCTTCAAGCAGGATCAGCTCGCCGTCGGCGCTGACGCGAGCGTCGCGGCGCGAATCGTGCAGCAGCATCAGCGCGAGCAGCGTGCCCGTTTCCGCGTGGCGCGGGAGCAATTGGCACAAAACACGGCCGAGGCGGATCGCTTCGACGCAGAGCTCGCGACGGATCAGCGAATCGCCGCCGCTGGCGAAATAGCCTTCGTTGAAAATCAGATAGACAATCAGGCGAACGGCGTCGAGGCGGTCGGGCAGGTCTTCGGGCGGCGGTACGTGGTAGGGCACGTTGGCGTCGCGGATTTTTCGCTTGGCGCGGACGAGGCGCTGGGCCATCGTCGGCATCGGTGTTAAGAACGCTTTGGAGATTTCCTCGGTGGTGATGCCGCAGATGGTGTGCAGTGTGAGCGCGACTTGTGATTCGACCGCGAGCGCCGGATGGCAGCAGGTGAAAATCAGGCGGAGCTGGTCGTCGGGGAACACGTCGTCGGTTGAGGCCGCCTCGAAATCGGCAGCGGGTGGCGCGGCGATGGGCGCGGTCTTTGCGATTTCTTCGCGCTTACGCTCGAACCGCTGGTCGCGCCGGATGCGGTCGATGGCTTTGTGGCGTGCGGTGCTGATGAGCCATGCACGCGGGTTTGATGGCTCGCCTTCGGAGGGCCATTTTTCCAGCGCGACGGCGTATGCTTCCTGCAACATTTCCTCGGCGAGATCGAAATCGCCGAGCAGACGGATCAGCGTGGCGAGAACCCGTCCCGATTCTTCGCGGTGAAGCTTTTCGAGATCCATGTCGCAGGAAGCGCGCCGTTGTTGTTGCGACGATGCGAGCGCCCGCCCGAGTTTACCGCCCGGCGGCCCGTTCCATCGTGAAAACGGGACGCACTTCGACTGAGCCGAATCGGGCACTTGGGATTTTAGCGGCAATCGCTATCGCCTCATCGAGGTCCTTGGCTTCAATGAGGTAGTAGCCGCCGAGCTGCTCCTTCGTTTCGGCGAAGGGACCATCCGTGACGACTCGCTTGCCGTCACGCACACGTACCGTCGTGGCACTGGCGACATCCTTGAGTCGGTTGCTGCCGAGGTTCTTGCCGCTTGCCGCGAGCTCCTGAGTGAACTTGCCGAACTCCTCCACCAAAGCCCCGGTTTGCGCCGGGGGAATGTTCCACCAATCCGATTCCTGACCGTAAATCAATAGCAGATATTGCATGCTTGTTTCCTCCTACCAATTAGTCGAACGAAAAGGCGGAAATCGACATCAGAAGTTTTTGTTCGGCCCGGGCGGCGAGGCCGAAGCCGATGCCTACATTACCTCACAGCTTGAGGCGCATTCCAGCCCGATGGGCAAGCCCGATCGGGCCAAAATGGGCCGCCGGCGGGCGCTGGGGGTCGGTGGCGGATGCTGGTTGCGCGAGAGGAATGCGCAGATCATATCTCCACACATGGAAAGCCCTGCGGGAGGATTTATGGGGGAGTTGTTGAAGGATGCGGCGGAGCGGGCGGCGCGCTATTTGTCGAGCGTGAGCGAACGAGGTGTGGCGCCGCGTCCCGAGGATGTCGCGCGGTTGAGCGGGCTGGGCGGACCGATGCCGGATGGTCCGATGGAACCCGCGCACGTGCTTGCGATGTTGGACGAGATTGGCTCGCCGGCGACGGTTGCGTCGGCGGGACCGCGCTATTTCGGGTTTGTGATCGGCGGCAGCTTGCCGGCGACGCTGGCGGCGAACTGGCTTGCCGGTGCCTGGGATCAGGATGCCGCGCTGGGAGTGATGTCGCCGTTGGCTGCGGCGGTGGAAGAAATCGCGCGCGTTTGGCTGTGCGAATTGCTGGGGCTCCCAGCGTCCTGTGGCGTTGGGTTCGTTACCGGCGCGACGATGGCGAATTTCGCGTGCCTTGCAGCCGCGCGCCACGCGTTGCTAAGCCGTGCCGCATGGAATGTGGAAGAGGACGGGTTGTTTGGCGCGCCTCCGCTGACGGTCGTCGTGGGCGACGAGGTGCATGTTTCGCTGCTCAAGGCGCTCTCGATGCTCGGGCTTGGCCGATCGCGCGTGGTCCGCGTGCCTGCGGATGCACAGGGTCGTATGCGGGCAGGAGCGCTTCCGGCGCTCGATGAGCGCACGATCGTGTGCATTCAAGCCGGCAACGTGAACACCGGAGCGTTCGATCCGGCCGAGGACATCTGCTCGCGAGCCCAGGCGGCAGGCGCTTGGGTGCATGTGGACGGCGCGTTCGGTCTGTGGGCGGCTGTGGCTCCGGAGCGCGCGCAGTTGATGAATGGATTCGCACGCGCGGATTCGTGGGCTACGGATTGCCACAAATGGCTGAACGTGCCGTATGACTCCGGGTTGGCGTTCGTGCGCGACGCAGAGCAGCTTCGATCGGCGATGGCGGTGAGCGCTGCGTACCTGCAGTCAACGGGCGCGCGCGAGCCGTGGCATTACACGCCGGAATCGTCGCGGCGGGCTCGCGGCGTGGAGGTGTGGGCTGCGCTGCGTTCGTTGGGCAAGCGCGGCCTTGCTGAAATGATCGAGGGGCACTGCCGAATGGCTTCACGATTTGCGGAGATTTTGCGGGGCGCGGGTTATGCGGTGCCGAACGACGTGGTGTTGAATCAGGTGCTCGTTTTGTTCGGCGGGCGCGAGGCGGCGAAGCGCGTGATTCAGGAAGTGCAGAACGAGGGCACGTGCTGGTGCGGCGGGACGGAGTGGCATGGCCAAGCTGCGATGCGCATCAGCGTGTCGAACTGGTCGACGACGCCAGAAGATGTCGATCGAAGCGCCGCAGCCATCCTGAGAATCGCAAACCGTGTCAACGGGCGGGGCGCCTAAGGTAATCGCAAGCGACGGCACTCGCGATCTTGTCGGATACGCGGGTCATGCTGGCGGGCTCAATCAAGTGGCGACGGTCCTCTCTGAACTTGCGGAGCGGCTCGATCCGGAGAGACTGGCCCTAGCGGCGCGGACAGCACCCATCCCCTGGGCGCAACGGCTCGGATTCCTGCTGGAACATCTTGGTTTTGAGGCGAAGGTCCCGGCCCTCAAGGAATATGTTCGTCAGCACGCAATGCAGTCGACCGTGCTCCTGCCGCAGGCGCAGCACAAGCGCGCGACATATTCGACCTGGCGACAGCCCTGAACAATCTGGCGGTCAATCCTGATCGTATCGTCGCGGCTTCTCTGAATATATGAGCAAGGACGGCCTCCGCGTGACGCGCGCTCAATTCGAGAAGAACATCGCAGCCAAAATGCGCGATCCCGAGTTCGCCGCCGATATCGGCCCACTGCTCGCGGCGGGGTTTGCTTGGGACCTCAAGAAGGCGGCTCCTGTCGTTTCATCACGCCTAATAGAACGCCTGCCCGGCGCTCCCTGGAAGGGCGAAGAAGGGTCAGAGTGAGCCTCATGTTCAGGATGCTGAGGGCAGCGCCGAGAAGACGCTTCTCGGCGAGTTGGCGGTAGCGGGAGTCGATCTCGATGCCAAGATAACGGCGTTTGGCGAGAGAGGCTGCCACGAGCGTCCTGCCGGAGCCGCAAAACGGGTCAAGGACTCTATTGCCGGGCCGCGAAAAGGTCTCGATAAGAGGTTTGAGAATGCTGACGGCTTTCTCAGTCGGACGCACCCGGTTGCCTGTGTATTCCCAGGGCCGGACCTCATCGAGCGGACGGACGGGCTTTGCGGGGCGGCCCTTGGCAAGAACATATGCCTGCTCGTGACGTGCCTTCAGAGAGCCCGTGCTGGACGCGTGAGGTTATTTGTTTTATGTATTTAGGATTTTAAGTCCCGCGTCACGTCGTTATTGCGATCTTGCCGAGGAAGTTCCCCGAGGCTTGCAAGCGAAAGGCTTCCGGCGCCTGGTCGAAAGCGAATCCTTTTTCGATTACGGGCTTGATGTGATTGACTTCGACGGCTTGAATCAGTTGCTCCAGCAGCGCGCGGCTGCCCACGCCGATGCCGATGAGGCTGGCGTTCTTGAACATGAGGTCGTGCGGATTCGCGTTTCCTTGAGGGCCGGCGAGGACGCCGATGAGTGCGACTTTCCCGCTGTAGCCGACGCATTCAAACGAGCGGGCGAGCGTGCCGATGCCACCATTTTCGATGACGCAATCGACGCCGCGGCCGCCGGTTAGCGCGAGGACGTCCTTTTCCCAGTCGGGACGCGTTTTGTAATTCACGCCGTCGGATGCGCCGAGCGAGCGCGCGCGTTCGATTTTCGCGTCGCTCGAAGAGGTGACAATGACGCGACAGCCAGCTGCGCGGGCGAACTGCAGCGCGAACATCGAAACGCCTCCGGTGCCGAGGCAGAGGACTGTGTCGCCGGGTTTGATGCGAGTGCCGGCGGCCATCAACGCGTTCCATGCGGTCGCGCCGGCGCAGGGTAGCGTGGCCGCTTCTTCAAACGAGAGCGACGGCGGCATGGCGACAAAGCCGTCTTCGTGCAGCGAGATGAATTCGGCGAGCGTGCCATCGAGCGGGGCGCCAAGAGCGGCGCGATTTTTCGGAGGCGCGCCGTCGATCCACACCTGGAAGAACGTGGGGATGACGCGATCGCCGGGTTTGAAGCGCGTGACGCTCGGGCCGATCGCGACGACCTCGCCCGCGCCATCGGAGCACGGAATCGTGTCGTGGTCGAGGCCGTAGCGATATTTGCCGGTGATGATGGCGTGGTCGCGATAATTGAGCGCGGCGGCGCGGAGGCGTACGAGGACATCGCTGGGGCCGGGTTTGGGATCGGGGCGCTCGACGCGGCGAAGATCTTCGAGCTTCGTGACGCTTTTCGGGATTTCGTAGGCCTTCATGGCGAACGCTAGGATAGCCGAGATGGAATCGTAAGCGATAGGGGCAGGTTGAAACCCGCCCCTACAAGAATCGCGACGCATTCAGAGGATCGTTATTTTCGGGAGACGCGGATCAGCCGGCCGTCATCGAGCAAGATGAAGAGGGAGCCGTCGGGCGCTTGCTGGACTTCGCGGACTCGCTGGTTCAGGTCTTTCAGCAGGCGCTCTTCGGCGACGACTTTGTCACCGTCGAGAACGAGGCGAATCAGGCTCTTGGCGCCCATCCCACCGACCAGGACGTTGCCTTTCCACTCCGGAAACATGTCGCCCGTGTAGAAAATCAACGCGCAAGGCGCGATATCCGGATACCAGAAATAGACAGGCTGCTCGACGCCTTCCTTCTGGGTGAGGCCCTGGCCCGCGACGAGGTCGCCGTTGTAGCGGCGGCCGTAGCTGACGTTGGGCCAGCCGTAGTTTCCGCCGGGCTTGATGATGCTGATTTTGTCGCCGCCGAGCGGGCCGTGCTCGATGAGCCAGAGTTTGCCGGTGGCGGGATTGATCGCGGCACCCTCGGGATCGCGATGACCGTAGGAATACGTTTCGGGCAGCACCGTCGGCTGATCGAGGAACGGATTGTCCTTGGGGATCGAGCCGTCTTTATTGATGCGCACGACGCGGCCTGTGAAATTGCGCAGAATGTCCGGGTCGGTGATTTCGTGGTCGGTGCCGTCGTAACTCGCCTCGTAGAAACGGAAACGGTCGGCGCCAGTGACGAACAGCGTGCCGTCCGGCGCGAACACGATGCGGCGATTCACGCCGTCGAGCAGCACCTGTACGTTTTCGAGGCTGCGCTCATCATCGCTCAGGCGGGCGCTGGCCAGGCGCTCTTCGCCGACGCGCATGCTGCGGCGTTCCGCGACGGACGCTTTCCAGACATTCGCGTAGAAATATTCGAGAGGCCAGGAGCCGGGCGTTTCACCGGGCGGCGGCGCAAAGTACGTAAAATAGATCATGCGATTGTGGGCGAAGTCGGGATCGAGGACCACGTCGTGGAGCGATTCGGCGGCGACGATTTTGGTGTCCGGCACGCCGGCAATGGGGGCGGCATAAAAGCCGTTCATCTCCGCGATGCGGAGAAAGCCATAACGCTCGGCGACCAGAATTTTGCCGTTGGGCAGCAACGCGAGCGACCATGGCCCGTTGAAGCGAGAAATGATGGTGTCGACTTTGAGCGCAGGCGACGGCTTCGAGGGAGCGGGGGCGTTGGTTTGTGCCGGGAAAGCGGGCTTTGGCGGAGGATAATCTTCGGCTTTCACTTGCGCGCGCGCGACCAATGAAATGCATGCAATCGCGAATGCCAGCGCCGCGATCCGCTGCCCGAATGAACGTACGAATCGCCCGGTATGCAACGTTGTGTGCATTCTCGCCCCCTGGATGGTTGTTTGGGAATTTCGAGGCGAGATGTTACATGCGTTTGGCGGGAGTGACAATCATTGCGCTCGATGTGCGCTCGATGATCCATCACGGCTCATCGCGCGACGTCCAACGGCAAGTTTGGCTACGTGGCGGTCGACCAATCGCTGGCATGGAGGCTGCGCTCGAGTTGACGGAGCGAATTCTCGATGCGCAGGAACACGACTTCGCGGGCGGAATCCTGCATGTGTTTCGCAATGCGCAGCATCCAGCGGATAGCCTCGACTTTGACGCTGAGGTCCAATTCGGGGCTGTATACGTGCGGGCCGGTCTTGAGCCACACAAGGCGCGAATCCACGTCCAGATTTCCGATCTGATCGTCGAGCTGCTGGATGCGCGCCTCGATTTCGGCTTCCTGCGATTGCTGGAAGTTACCGGCCTTATGAAAGGGATGAATGGAAGCACCGTCGTGCTGATTATGAATGCTGAAGTTTGTCGCCATGGCCGAACTCCTTCCTCGGGAAATCCATTTCTGACCTCGCTACGAACTATTGAAGTAGCAACGGTGTGGCCAGCGTCGATTGCCAGACTCGGAGGCTCCAAGTTGCTGAAGCGAAAGGGGCTGTCTATTTGCCATCGAGGGGCCCCATGGTTCCAGGACCATGAAAATTGTGCCTCGGGGCTCTCGTTTGAGTGCGGGCACGGACGCGGGTATCTAGGGGCATTCCCAATGGGGGGCAGCCCCGAGGGGAGAGTTGCCGGTGAAGCGGCTGGCGCTGTGCTAACATCCGATAAACATGGCAAATACGGTTTATATCGTCAGTGCCGTGCGGACGCCGATTGGGAAATTCGGCGGCATGCTGGCGGAGTTCACGCAGCCGGATTTGGGGACAATTGCCGTGCGCGCGGCGCTGGAGCGGGCATTCGGAACGCCCCTGCCGCCAGAACGGACGCCGGGAGAGTTTTCGGCGCCGCCGTCGATCGATCTGTCGCGCCGCAGCAACGGGTCGGCGTGGCACGTCGACGAAGTGATTTTCGGGAATGCGCGGCCGGCGGGCGTGGGCCCGAACCCGGCGCGGCAGGTGGCCTGGCGCGCCGGGTTGGGCGACGACGTGCCGGCGGTCACGGTGAACATGGCGTGCGCGTCCGGATTGCGCGCCGTGGTGCTTGGCTGGCAGGAAATTCTGACGGGCGGCGCACAAATTATCGTGGCGGGCGGCGCGGAATCGATGAGCCGCGTGCCGTATCTGGTCGAAGGGCGGTGGGGGTTCAAGCTTGGGAATCAGCCACTGATCGACGCGATGTATCGCGATGGCTTCATCTGCCCGATTTCAAAGCTGATCATGGGCGAGACGGCGGAGATTCTGGCAGAGCAGTACAGGATTTCGCGCGACGAGCAGGATGCGTTCGCGCTGGAAAGCCACGGGCGCGCGACGCGCGCGGCGGGCGAGTGCCATTTCAAAGCTGAGATCGCACCGATCGAGGTGCGCGATAAAAAAGGCAACGTCACGCGTCTCGATAAAGACGAGCATGTGCGCGCGGACGTGACGCTTGAGGCGCTCGCTAAGCTTCCGCCGGTGTTCAGCAAGACCGGCAGCGTGAGCGCAGGGAATTCGAGCGGAATCACGGACGGCGCGGCGGCCGTGGTGCTGGCGAGCGAGGGAAAAGTGCGCGAGCTGAACCTAAAGCCGATCGCGCGAATCGTGGATGCGACGATTGCGGCGGTCGATCCGCGCGTGATGGGCATCGGTCCGGTGCCCGCAGTGCGCAACCTGAGTCAGCGCACCGGCACGAAAGTGGCCGACTACGACGCCGTCGAGCTGAACGAAGCCTTTGCCGTGCAGGTGCTGGCCTGCGACCGCGATTTGCATTTCGATCGGGAGCGGCTGAATCCCAATGGCGGCGCGATCGCGCTGGGTCATCCCATTGCGTGCACCGGCGCCCGCATCCTCACAACTCTGACTCACGAAATCCGCCGTCCTTCCGGGCAGGGAACTGTCCCCGAGGCCAGCCCGCGCACTGGCCGGCGGGGCCTTGCCACATTGTGTGTGTCCGGTGGATTGGGCGTGGCAGTGGAAATCGAAACGGTCTAACCTTTTTGTAGCGCGCTTCGCAGCGATTGCAATTGAGCGGGCGCATAGACCGGAGCGATTTCATGGCCCTACATCAGCCGACGCGCGGCGCGGGCGTCGAAGTTCTTGGCACGCTGGCGCTCGTTGCGCCCAAGCTCGACGAATTTCAATTCCTCAAGGTCAAAATCGAAGGGGAAGTCGCGCGGCTCACGCTCGATCGACCCGACCACAATCTGCTCAACGAGCGCATGCTCTGCGAGCTGGCCAGCGGCATCAATACTCTCGGCGAGCAGCGTGATATCAAGCTCATCGTGCTCGATTCCGCGGGGAAAACTTTCTGCGGCGGCATCGAGCTCGGGGAATATACGCAGCGGCGCGTGTTCCAGTTGCTCGACGCGTTTCACATGGCGTTTTCCGCGATGCTCGATACGTCGAAGCCGCTGCTGGTGGTGGTGAACGGGCCGGCGCTGGGCGGCGGCGCAGAGCTTGCGGCGCTGGGAGATCTCGTGGTGGCAACCCCGAAGGCGCGATTCGCGCAGCCGGAAATCAAACTGGGAGTTTTCCCGCCGCTGGCCGCGGCGATCCTTCCTTATATTTTGGGGCCGAAGCAGGCACTCGAGCTGGTGCTCACGGGCGAAGTGATGTCCGCCGAACGCGCGCGCGAATTGGGATTAGTGAACTGGCTTGTGCCCGAAGCGGAGCTCGACAAGAAAGTGGCCGAAGTCACGGCGAAGGTGACGGCGCAATCCGCTCCGGTGCTGACCATGGCGAAGAAAGCCATCATGGGCAGCCTCGGTTTGCCCCTGCGCGACGGCGTGCGCAATTCCATGAAAGTTTTCCTGAACGAGCTTGCCGAGCTTGAGGATTCGCAGGAAGGCTTGCGGGCGCTGGTGGAAAAGCGCGCACCGAAGTGGAAGAACCGCTGATGGACTCCGCGGGACGACCTGAAAGAGCGCCATTTTGCGGACGCTTACAAAAAGCGCAATCGTTGCGTCGTGTCTGTGCCCCCTGATTCTTTACCTGAGTTCAGTGAGCCAAGCCCTGGTTTCCGACCGACATCACTGCTGTTATGCCGTGATCGACTGGAAAATTCCTTTCGGCGGCATTCGGGTCTTGCCCGATTGGACGTGGGGGGTATTTCATTCGTATGTGGCTCGCGTTATAGGTAATCCCGCTCGTTCTGTGGGTCGCTGTCGGCGCCCTCAGTATCGTTTCGAGGTTGCGGTTGACCAGAGGCCCTCGGGTCGAAGGCAGTTCGGGTCGATTGACTCAGCGTGGTTCGCAGCTTAAACTTGCCGTCGACAATTGAACTGGCGCGAGGATTTGGAAGGCTGTGAAAATCGGCCACGGTCCCGCCACTGTGATCGGCTCGCCCCTGCAAAGGAGCCGAAAGTCAGGAACGACCCCGGGCCAGTCGATGCTGACACTCTTCGCGAGAAAGGGTGTGGCGATACGCCTCGCTATCCTCGCGAGGCTTTTTTATTGGAGCTGACAACAGTTTCGTGCGAACACGATGCGCGCAATTCGCTGGTGTCTTTTTGGGCGTGCTGACGAGCGTCGTCCCGGCGTCCGTGTTCGCCGCGCAGAATGCGTCGCGCAACGTCACCGACGAAGTCGGTCGCGCCATCGTCGTTCCCGCGGGAGTGAAGCGCGTCGTATCTCTGGCGCCGAATCTGACGGAAACCGTGTATGCGCTGGGCCTGGACGGCGTGCTCGTCGGCGATACGAATCTTTGCACCGTGCCTGAAGCCGCGAAATCGAAACCGCACGTGGGCGATCCGCAAAATCCAAGCATTGAAGCAATCGTCGCACTGCATCCTGATCTCGTGCTCGCAACCACGTCGATCAATCGCATAGAAACGGCGGACGCGCTGAAGCGCCTGGGCATCGCAGTTTACACCAGCGACCCCCACACGGTTCGCGGCATGCTCGATTCGACCGCGCACATGGCCGATGTGATGGGCGCGTCAGAGCGCGGCGCCGAACTCGTGGGCCAATTGAATCAGCGTCTTGATGCGCTGCGCGCGCGACTGGGCGACAAGCCAATGGTGCACGTGCTATTTATCGTGTGGCTTGAGCCGCTGCAATCGATCGGACCGAGCACGTTCATCGCAGATGCGCTGCGCTGGGCTGGAGCAGAGTCGGTGGTGACTTCGCCCCAATCGTGGCCGCGCATCAGCATCGAAGAGGTCGTGCGGCTGCAGCCGGAATATATCGTCTTCTCGCAGGACGATCTCGGGCCCGCGGCCAATGAAGTCGCGGACTTGCGCTCGCGGCCCGTGTGGCGCGATCTCGATGCGGTCGAGCTCGGCCACGTGTTGAACATCAGCGAGGGAATCGAGCGGCCGTCGCCCGATCTTGTGGACGTGATCGAACAGCTCGCTCGTGATTTGCATCCAGACGCGTTTGCGGCGGACGAAAGCCGGAAGCCGCCAGGATGGCGGGACACTTTCTACGCACAGAACGAAGTTGGTTCGGTAGGGGCGGGTTTGAAACCCGACCCTGCATGCTCACACTGGGAGATTGCCGCGTGCGCCCGCTGACTTCACGGCGCGTGGCGCTGATCTGCCTGGGGCTCGGCGTGGTGCTCTTCGCCGCGAGCGTGGTTTCGTTGCGCATCGGCGCATATCCGATTTCCGTGGTCGATATCGTCAAAACGCTTTTCAGCGGAATTCTGGGCCGCTGGGACGCGATTCCCAATGAATACAAGTCGATCGTCTTCGACGTGCGATTGCCGCGCATTCTGCTCGGAATCCTCGTGGGCGCGTCGCTCTCAACCGCCGGTTCGGGCTTTCAGGCACTGCTGCGAAATCCGCTGGCCGATCCGTACGTGCTGGGGGTATCCAGCGGAGCGGCGCTCGGTGCGATCATCAGTTTGATCGCTGCTCCCCATGTGCCCGGCGCGATTCAGTTGGCGGCATTTGCCGGCGCTGCGGCCACCACGGCAGCCGTTTATTTTCTCGGACGCCGGGGCGGGCAGCTTGATAGCGCCACACTGCTGCTCGCCGGAATCGTCGCCGCATCGTTTCTTTCCGCCATCATCATGTTCCTGATGACCACGCTGAGCGGGCGCGACCTGCGCGGGATGGCGTTCTGGCTGATGGGCGATCTCGGGTCGACGCTGCCGACGAATCCGCTGCCGTGGTTCGAGGCGCTGTTTTTCGTGTTCATCGTGGCGGCGGGCGCGATTTACGCGACGTCGTCCGATCTGAATCTGATTTTGACGGGCGAGCAGGAAGCGCGCCATCTGGGCGTGAACGTGCATCGCGTGAAGCTGGTGGTTTATATCTCGGCGTCGGTGCTCACGGGCCTGGCGGTTTCGGTGAGCGGAACGATCGGATATGTCGGTCTGCTGGTACCGCACGTAATGCGCATGATGTTCGGCACGGATTACCGGCTCGTGATTCCCACGTCCGCGATTGGCGGCGCGATTCTGGTGGTGGTCGCCGATACCATCGCGCGATCGATCGTGAGCCCCACGGAATTGCCGGTGGGCGCGATGACGGCGTTGGCGGGAGCGCCCGTGTTCATCTACCTGATGCGGCGGAGGGTGCGATGACCACGATGGCGGGCAGCGGCGCGGCGTCTTCGCCCGTGCCGATTGACGCGCGAACATCCATTGTGCGACTGAAAGTGGAGCAGGCGAGCTACGCCTACGCCGCGACCGATCGGTCAGCGCCGAAATTCACCCTGGGGCCAACGAGCTTCGAGGCGGGCCAAAAGGAAATCGTGGCCATCCTCGGGCCCAACGCCAGCGGGAAATCGACGCTGCTGAAATTGCTCGCCGGAATCGAGCGTCCGCTTTCGGGCCGCATCGAAGTGGACGGCACAGAGGTCAGCTCTCTCGACCCGCGCACACGCGCGCAACGCATCGCGCTGGTGCAGCAGGAAAGCGAACTGCTGTTTCCGCTACGCGTCTGGGAATACGTGCTGCAGGGGCGCTATCCCTATGGCAAGCGGCTGCGATTCGAGTCCGAGGAAGACTGCCTGCTGGCCGGAAACGCACTGGCGCAAGTGAGCGCGGACGCGCTGCGCGATCGCTGGATGGATCAGCTGTCGGGCGGCGAAAAGCAGCGCGTGATTCTGGCACGTGCGCTGGCGCAGCAACCGTCTCTGCTGCTGCTCGACGAGCCGACGCAACATCTCGACATCGGCGGTAAAGTGGAATTGCTGCGGCGCCTACGGCGGCTGGCGGATGAGAGCCGCTATAGTGTGCTGGTGGTGACGCACGAGCTGAATCTGGCCGCGGAATTTTCCGATCGCATCGTGCTGCTGCACAAAGGCAAATGCTTGCGCGTGGGCACTCCCGCGGAGGTCTACGATCGCGCGCTGCTGGAGGAAGTGTTCGAGGCGCCGCTGGAAGTCGAAATACGCGCAGGTGGGCGGCCTCGCGTGATTTTGGGCGCGAATTTCGGAGCCTGACGAAAGGTTCGGTGCGTAACTTCGGCGGCGGCTGATCTGGCTGCCGCAAACGGCGCTTCGCTGTGCGGAAGCGCCGTCCACAATCACAGGAGACTCCGCGCTAGGGAAGACGGTGAAAATCCGTCGCCGCCGCGCGACTGTAAGGCGGAAGTTTTTCGGTGCGCGCCACTGATCCGCTCAGCGAATCCGCTGGGATTCGATGACGGGTTGGGAAGGCCGCGCCGGGTTCCCGCGATTTTCGGGACGATCCGCCGAGCCAGGAGACCGGCGGAGTCTCAATCCAGATGCGCACGCCAGGCGACCGCGCTTCCGGACAACCTTCAGCTCCCGCGCGAGAGGGAGAGGAGGAAAAATGAAACCGCGAATTTCCCTTCTGTTTTTTTTCATCACCGTGCTGCTGTTGCCCTGCTCGATTTTCGCCCAGAATTCCACGTCGAAGCATGGAGCGGCGATTCGAGGAATGGTGCTCGATCCCGATGGCCGCGCCGTGCCGGATGCCGAAGTCACCCTGCTCGGCGCGATGACGGTGTCCGCGCAGACGCACTCGGACTCCCGTGGTGAGTACAAATTCGAGGGCCTGGCCGAAGGCGGGTACACGGTCGTCGCGAACGTCTCCGGATTCTCCAGCGTTTCAATGCCTGTCCAACTTGCCGGCGATGAGGATCTCGTCAGCGACGTGCACTTGAAGCTCAGCGCCGTGCAGGAACAGGTCATCGTGTCGGCATCGCTCGGCGGCGCGCTGGCGCCGGAGGTTGGCTCGTCAGTGACGGTTGTGAACAGCGACGACATCGCGAACGAAGGCGTGGAAACGGTGGCCGACGCGCTGCGCAACGTCCCTGGCGTCGCGATCAATCGCACCGGGCAGATGGGTGCAGTCACCAGTGCCTTCATCCGCGGCGGAAATTCGAATTACAACCTGATCATGATCGACGGAATTCCCTTAAACGATTTCGGCGGCGGATTCGATCTGGCGCCGCTGCCCACCGAAGGTGTCGAGCAGGTGGAGGTGCTTCGCGGGCCGCAAAGCGCACTGTACGGATCAAACGCCGTGGCAGGAGCGATCAACATCGTCACCGATCCGGGCGAAGGCTCGCCGCACTTCAATTTCTCGGGGGAAGGCGGCAGCTACGATTATTACCGCTTGACCACCGGCGGAGCGGGATTCACCAATGGATTCGGCTGGTCCTACAATTTCTCGCGCGTCGCCACTACGGGGCCGGTGATCGACGATTCGTACTGGAACAACACATCGTTCGTAAGCCTGAGCTATTCGCTCAGCCCGCGGCGGAAGATCGTCGCGCATTTCTTCGGCGACGCCGGCTCGGTGGTCACGCCCGGGCCGTGGGGCTCGGATCCTGACAACCTGTATCCGGGACTCGGCAGTCCGTTCGCCACCGTGTATCAGGATCAGAACCTATTCGGCTATCAAATGAGCGAGACGGAGCAGGTGTCGAGCAGTTTCACACAGGTGAGCGCCGTGAGCGTGGCGACCGATCGATTCTTTTTCCCTTCTGTCGTGGACGGCAATTCGTTCACGGATAATTTGAGGCTCGTGGCGAATACGCGCAGCGAAATCACGTTTTCGCCCAAGGACGTCTTCGTCGCCGGATTCGAATACGATCGCGAGACGTTCAAAGACACCTTCGTCACCGATGCGGACGACAATCCAATCACGCTCCCGCGCAATAGCTACGCGTTCTTTGCCGAGAATCGCTGGAATCCGGGTACGCGATGGTTCATCAGCACGGGGGTTCGCGTGGACAGCATCAACACGGGCAGCATCGCCGCGGACGAAGTCGACGCGTCGCGGCCGTTCATCCCGGCCGCGTCGGTGACCAAGGTGAATCCGCGGGTTTCCGCGGCATTTGTCGCGCATCAGTCCGATGCCCGCTTTTTCGGCATCACCCGCCTGCACAGCAGCTTCGGCACCGGAATCCGCCCGCCCGACGGCTTCGAGCTGGGATTCACCAACAATCCTGATCTGAAGCCTGAAAAAAGCATCAGCGTCGATGCGGGAATCGAACAGCGTTTTGCACACGATCGCGCCGTCCTCGACGTCACCTATTTCTACAATGGTTATCGCGATCAGATCGTCACGCTCGGCGGCGATTTCGCGAATCTCAGTACGTTCCAATCGGCAAATCTCGCGAAATCGCGCGCGTACGGTATCGAGAGCAGTGTGAAGCTTCGGCCGTTGCGCTCGCTTGAGATAATGGGCGAATACACCTGGCTGAACACGGCGATTCTGGCGCTCGATGGATCGCTTGCGGTGCAGCCGCCGTTCGTTGTGGGGCAGCCACTGATCCGCCGGCCGCGCAGCTCGGGGGGCTACGACGTCACCTGGACGTACCGCAGGCTGATGCTGAACTCGAACGCGTCGATTCGCGGCGCGGTCCTCGATCTGGAACCGAACGACGGCACATTCGCATGCGAGTTGATGTTGCCGTGCCTATTCCGCAACGAGGGCTACGTCGACGCGAACGCGGGCTTTTCGTTCCGGATGCCGAAAGGCGTGGAAATCTACGGCCGGCTGAACAATTTCCTCAACCAGTATTATGAGGAGTCGTTCGGCTATCCGGCGCTGCGACTAAACTTCGTCTCCGGCATCAAATTGGAATTGCCGTCGCGGCACGACAAATCCGATTTGTAACGGAAAGTAGCCGAAGCGTCGGCATGCAGCCGGCCGGGCGCCCGAGGCCCGATGGGGCGAACCGCGCGCCGCCCGGCCGGATGCTATAATCTCTGGCCTGTCATGAGCCGAACCGCACAAGAAGCGCCGCGCCTAGCGCCGGAAGTGATGGCGCGCTACGAAGCCGTCATCGGCCTCGAGGTTCACGCGCAGCTGCAAACGGTCACCAAGGCGTTTTGCGGCTGCTCGACCAAATTCGGCGCAGAGCCGAATTCCAATACCTGCCCGGTCTGCTTGGGTTTGCCGGGTGCGCTGCCGGTGCTCAATAAACGCGCGCTGGAGCTGGCCCTGCGCGCGTCGCTCGCGATCGGCTGTACGATCCAGCCGCGCTCGCGATTCGCCCGCAAGAATTATTTCTATCCCGATCTGCCCAAAGGCTACCAAATCTCGATGTACGAGCTGCCCCTGGCCACCCTGGGCGCGCTCGAGATCGAAATCGGCGGCGCGAAAAAAAGCATCGGCATCACACGTCTGCACATGGAAGACGATGCGGGCAAAAGCCTCCACGAGGGTTTCCCGGACTCCGACAAGTGGAGCTACATCGATTTCAACCGCTGCGGCGTCCCGCTGGTCGAAATCGTTTCCGAGCCGGATTTGCGCGCTCCGGCCGAGGCCTACGCGTACCTCACGATGTTGAAGCAGATTCTCGAATACACCGAAGTGAGCGATTGCAACATGGAGGAAGGCTCGCTCCGTTGCGATGCGAACGTAAGCGTGCGGCTGCGAGGCGCGCCGAAGTTCGGCACCAAGGCCGAGGTGAAAAATCTCAACTCCTTCCGCTACCTGGCCCACGCGCTCGAATACGAAATCGAGCGGCAAATCGGCGTGCTGGAGTCGGGCGGCGCGGTCGTGCAGGAAACGCGGCTCTGGAACGTGGCCGCCGGTCGCACCGAGCCGATGCGGTCGAAAGAAATGGCGCACGATTACCGCTATTTCCCGGATCCCGATCTTCTGCCGGTCGTAGTCGACGAGTTGACCATAGGCAACGTACGGCGCGATATGCCGGAATTACCCACCGCCAGGCGCGCGCGATTCCAATCCGAGTACGGGATCTCGCCGTACGACGCCGGAGTGCTGACCGACACGCGCGCCTTGGCCGATTACTTCGAATCCGCCGTCCGCGCAGGCGCGCCAGCCAAATCCGCGGCGGGCTGGATTTCCGTGGAGCTGCTGCGCCGGCTCAACGACGCTGCAAAAGACATCAGCGAATGTCCCGTTAAGCCGGCAGCGTTGGCCGAGTTGCTCGTAAAAGTCGAAAAGGGCGAGATCACCGCCGCCAGCGGGAAAAAAGTGTTTGCCACGATGTTCGACACGGGCAAGCCCTCCTCCGAGATCATTGCGTCCGAGGGCCTCGCGCAGATCACCGACACCGGCGCTATCGAAAAAATCGCCCGCGAGGTGGTGGCGAAAAGCCCGGACAACGTTGCGAAGTATCGCTCGGGCAACGATGGCGTGTTCAAATTTTTCGTCGGACAGGTAATGCGCGAAACCCGCGGCCAGGCGAACCCTCAAGCCGTAAACGAAATTTTAAAGCGCGTGCTCGCCGAATCTTAATTCGCGCGTCAAACCGATTGGAGATACCAAAGTGCTCAAAGAAGGCGATTCAGCTCCCAAATTCAGCGTCACTGCCGACGACGGCAGCAAAGTCTCGCTCGCCGATTACAAAGGACAGAATCTCGTCCTCTATTTTTATCCCAAGGCGAACACCTCGGGCTGTACCCACGAGTCCGTCGAATTTCGCGACGCGCTGAAGGAATTCGAGGCGTTGAACACCGCGGTGGTGGGATGCAGCGGCGATTCCGCGGAAGATCAGACGAAATTCAAGGTGCGTTATAAACTGAACTTTCCCCTGCTGGCAGACATCGAATTTGAAGTGGTCGACGCCTACAAGGCGCGCCGCATGAAAAGCTTTTTCGGGAAATCTTTCCTAGGAATCGTCCGCACCACATTCTGGATCGGCCCGGATGGTGAAATTCGCAAAATCTGGCCGAAAGTCACGCCGAAAGGTCACGCTGCCGAGGTGCTGGAGGCGATCCAGCACGGCGCCAACGCCGGCGCGCTCGCGGCGGCAAAGTAGTTCCGTGGCAGCGACACTCCTGCCTGCACTGAGGGCCGCTGCCAACGGACCGAACGTGTCCCTTCAGACACTCACGACGAAAGAATCGCCGACGGGCTCGATCAGCGCGTTGTCGATCAGGCGCGTATTTCCCACGTGCGCCGCGAGCACGATGTAGCACGGCTTTCGTAGCGTCATCGCCGGCTCGAGCGTATCCGCGTCCGCAATTTCCGCATAATCGAGCGCCACTCCCGGTTCGGTGTCGACCACGCTGCGCACCGCGGCGATCAGCCGCACGATATCCGTTTCGCCGCCCGCGATTTCTCGCCGCGCCCGTTCGAGCGAGCGTGACAAAACCGTTGCCGCGCGACGGTCGGTCGTCGAAAGATACGCATTGCGGGACGACATCGCCAGCCCGTCCACCTCGCGCACGATGGGGCAGACCACGATCTCTGAGTCCAGATCGAGATCGCGCGCCATTTGGCGAATAATCCGCGCCTGCTGCGCATCCTTGCGTCCGAAAAATGCGAACCGCGGCTGCACGATCTCGAAGAGCTTCAGCACCACCGTCGTCACGCCGCGAAAATGTCCCGGCCGCGCCCGCCCTTCCAGCCGGTCGCTCAATCCATCCACGTTCACCCAGGTGCGGAACCCAGTCGGATACATCTCCTCCGCCGGCGGCGCGAACACGTAATCCGCCTGCAGTTTCTCCAGCGCCGCGCGATCCGCCTCCAGCGTCCGCGGATACTTCTGAAAATCCTCGGAAGGCCCGAACTGTTTCGGATTCACGAAAATCGAAACGACCACCGGCGAGCAGTCCCGCTGCGCCGCGCGCACGAGCGAAAGATGCCCCTCGTGCAGCGCCCCCATCGTGGGCACCAGGCCCAGCAAGCGGTCGTTTTGCCGCGCCTCCGCAGCCACCTGCTTCATCCACGCAACGGTGTGTATCAATTCCATCGGAAGGGGCGACCAGGCAGGAATCACGCGCCGGCTTGGGCGGCGCGCTCGCGATAGAAAGCGATTAAATCCGTGCTGGTGGCTTTCGTGCCCAGCTGTCGCAGCATCGTCGCAATCTGGCCGCGATGATACGTGCTGTGATTCGCCACGTGCTGCAGCATCTGCCACAGCGGCTGCGCGAACGGATGCCCGGCCATGGTCTTGAATTCGATCAGGCGCTGGATATCGCCGGCATTCAGCGACGCCGCGAAATCCACCAAGTTGCTGTCCACTTCGGCAAAACGCCGCCGCGTCGAATCGAGATCCGGGAAATCCGCCGGGGTGGGAAAGGCCGACGGCGTGCGCCCGTGCCAGCGCTCCAGCCAAATCCACTGCGCGCCGTAGACGTGCGCCAGCGTGTCGCGCACCGATTTGAAGCTTGATCCCAGGTCGCGCGTGAACTGTTCGGGCGTCAGAGCCGCGCAGGCATCCAGCGCGCGCTGGTTGGCCCACGCGTTGAAATCGTAAAGCAGCCGAAAATCTTCCGTATTCATCGAAGGCGCATCCTTTCAGATTTGCGTCGCGCAGGTGACCGGGTTTCTAGGGGGTCGGAGCTTTTACGCTGAACAAAGTCGAAGAGGAGGTCCGACATTCAGTTCATCCGCGCTCCGAGGGCTGTCGCCCCTGGGGTCCCGCTAGTCATCCTGCGTCGAATTGCGATATTAGCGCCGCTGGCTGGCCGGCACCACTGGCTCACGAAGCTCGGCCGCCGAATGGTACGACTCCGCGTCGGACGGGAACGCGCCCGCCCGCACATCGTCGCAATACGCCGAAACGGCGCGCGAGATTTCGGCCGAAAGATTCGCATACTGCCGCACGAATTTCGGCCGGTGCCCTTCGCCCAATCCCAGCAGGTCGTGGATCACCAGCACCTGCCCATCGCAATCCGGCCCCGCGCCGATGCCGATTGTAGGTATGCGCAGCTTCTCCGTGATCTGTGCCGCCAGTTCCCGCGGCATCGATTCGAGCACCACGGCAAACGCGCCCGCCGCCTCCACCGCGCGCGCGTCGCGCTCCACCTGCCGCGCCGCGTCGCTCGTTCTTCCTTGCACATGGAAGCCGCCCGTCGCATTGAACGATTGCGGTGTGAGGCCCACGTGTCCCATCACCGGAATCTCCGCCTCCACCAGCCGCGCGATCAGTTCGATCCGCCGCTCGCCGCCCTCCACCTTCACTGCCTCGGCTCCGCCTTCCTTCACCAGCCGCACGGCGTTGCGCACCGAATCTTCCAGCGACACGTGAAAGCTGCCATACGGCATATCCGCCACCACCAGCGCATGCCGCGTCGCGCGCCGCACGGCTCGTGTGTGATGGATCATTTCGTCCATCGTCACGGGCAAAGTGCTGTCGTATCCCAACACGGTCATGCCCAGCGAATCACCCACCAGCAAAATATCCAGGCCGGCGTCGTCCAGCAATCGCGCCGTCGGATAGTCATACGCCGTTAGGCACAGGATCTTTTGCTTGGAATCCGGCTTTGACTCGAATTTCGCTTCGGAAAAACCAGCGGGGAAATGCGTCTTGCGGGAAGCAATCTCGGGCACGGTAATTCGGCTGTGCTCCGCACGGGGTGCTGCGCTCATGTTGTCCTCCGGTGCCGCTCCCAACTTCGGGATGCAGCCCAAACAACAACTACATCTTAGCAAAATGCCGCGAGCCCGCACGAAATTATTGCCGCGCGGCGCTGCTGCGCCACTCCTTGCGAGACAACTGCAATACGACCTCGGAATCGCCTGTAATTTCTACGTCCTGCTTCGCTATTTCCCATTTCGATAAATCCAACGGCGCGGACTGCCTGCTTTAGCTGGCAGGTAAGCGAGCGTGTGGTACACAAGCGGAAGCGGGCGAAGGGGCGCACAGCAAGGAAATCACGAGAAGTGAGAAATACACGAACTGGCGGCGGAAGTGCATCTCGAGCATTCCCTGCGAAACTGCGAATGCGGAAATCCGAGTCTTAGGTTCGTGCGACGGCCGCCGGCGGTGTCGCCGCGGGCGGCGCTTGCGTTTCCACTCCGCGCCAACCGACCGGCCGGCCGCGCAACGCTTCGCGCAGCGCGCTGAACAGCACCACGTACATCATCTGCCGGTAGTAGAAGCGCTGCAAAATTAGCGGCGCCAGCAGCGTCCAATCCTCATTCTTCTCCAGCGCGAACGCGATCATGCACGTCAGCAAGTCGATGAACATGAAAATCGCGAAGAAAATCAGCGACCGCTCCACGTCTTGCGTGGTCCAGAGCTCCGGCAGCCGAGCAAATTTCAATTGACCGAGCCCCCACAGCGCGAGCGACAACAGAAACAGCAGGTCGATCACTGGAGAAACAAGTGGGAGGACGATCTGAAAAAGAAAAATATTCGGAATAGCGATCCAGCCCATCGTGCCGTATCGCGCTTTCCCAGCCGTATCGCGATGCTTCCACACCGCCTGCAGCGTGCCAAAGGTCCAGCGGAACCGCTGCTTCACCAGCGCATCGACCGTCTCAGGCACTTCCGTGCGCCCGATCGCGGTTTCGTCGTACAAAATCTTCCAACCGTTACGCCGGATCGTCAGCGTCAAATCCGTGTCTTCGGCCACGGTGTCGCCCGAGAACCCGTCGTGGCTGCGCAATAAATCAGTCCGCCACGCACCCACCGCGCCCGGCACCACCGGAATGCAATTCAGCAGATCAAACGCGCGCTTTTCCAGATTCTGGCTCGTAATGTATTCCAGCGCCTGCCAACGCGTGATCCAGCGGTTGCGGTTTACGACCTTCACGTTGCCGGCCACCGCGCCTACGCTCGGATCGGCAAAATGTCGTACCAGTCGCGTCACGGCATCGGGATCGACAATGGTATCGGCGTCGATCGAGACCACAATCTCGCCGATCGCTTCGCGCAATCCGTGATTCAGCGCGGAAGGCTTGCCGTGATTGCTCTGCAGGATCAGCCGCACACGGCGGTCGCGGCTGAAATTCGCGCGCACAAGCTCCGCGGTACGATCCTTTGAGCCGTCGTCGATCACCAGAATTTCCAGTTTCGGATAGGTTGACGCCAGCACCGAGCGGATCGTATTCACAATCGCCGATTCTTCGTTATAAGCCGGAATCAGCACGGTAACTTCCGGCTGATATTCAGGATGATCGGCCGGTTCGGGCCGTAGTTTCTCGATAAGAGCCAGCACTCCCACGATCAGCGCGCGCCCGCCCACCAGCAGGATTCCGGCGACGAAGATGAACGCGATGCTGCTGCGCAACCAGCGGAACAGATCGAAAATAAACGAATCCGCCCGCGCCAGCAGCCATTCGTGGTAGGTGAGCGGAGGCATCACCTGCGCCCGAGTCTGGCCCAGCAAATCCGACACAGTCACAAACTCGTAGCCCTTCGCCCGCAACCCCTCGATGATCTTCGGCAGCGCAGCAACTGTATGACTTCGATCGCCGCCGCCATCGTGCAACAAAATAATGTTGCCGCTGTGTCCGTTTGTCTGCGCCCGCACGCGCTGCACGATCGTATCGGCAGAAGCCGGCGGCGCTCCGTTCGCCTCGCCCCAGTCGTGGGGATCGATACGCGCGCCGATGATCGCGTACCCCATCGACTGCGGAATCGGCAGCAGCTGCACCTCGCTCGCCGTTTCAGGCTGATGATCGATGCCGTAAGGCGGCCGGAACAGCGTGGTTTTCACGCCAAGATAGCTTTCCAGCAGCAGCTCGGTAAGGCTCAGCTGCACTTGCAATTCCGTTTTTGTCAGCCGATCGACGTCGAATTCCGGATGCGTGAACGTATGATTGCCGATCTCGTTGCCCAGCGCATACTCGCGTTTCACGATTGAATCGTTCTGGTTCGCCGATTCGCCGATCACGAAAAACGTTCCCGGAGCGTTTTCCCGCTTCAGCACGTCCAGTACTTTCGGAGTCCATTGCGGATCGGGGCCGTCGTCAAACGTCAGCGCCACTTTTTTCGGATCGGCGCCCATCTGCTCGATCCGCCACGACATCGGATACGTCGGGAAGCTTTCGTCGTCGAAAAGATCGGAGTCCGGGTCATAGTCAAACGTCCGCCGCCCGTTCTGCGGAGTGGAAGTGATCCGCCAGATGTCGCCGTCACCTTCCAAAATCAAATCGTAGCCCGGCGGAACATCCGTCATCTTATTGCGCACCGCATCGTCGGGATGCGTCGCGTCCCAGATGTACCACATCGACGGATCTTCCATTCCCAGCCGCCACACCGCCGTCCCGTACACTCCAAACCGCTCCGCGGCGCGCAGCTGGTTGTAAGCGGTCAGTCCGTCGAGCATCCAGACGTGATGCACCGCGTTATTTTCGTCCTCGTACGAATAAAACGGATTCATCGACTGCGAATCGAACTCGATGCTCGATTCCGATTCCACCGCGGTGATCACGCCTTGCTGAAATGTCACCGCCTGCGCCACCGGATGCGGGTTCGTCTTCGATTTTTCCGGCCAGTCGTAGCCGTAGTTCGCGATGCCCATCACCAGCTTCTGCGGCGGCACCAGCTTCACCATATTCTGAATGTCGCGCACGAACCAGTCCTGCGGCGCAATCGGCCCGGGCGCTGAGCTTGGGTAATGGAAATCGTAGTTCATCAGAATGATGGCGTCGGCCTGCGTGCCGAAAAATTTGTAGTCGTAGCTGTAATCGGCGGCAGGTAGCGCGACCATCAGCTTCAGGTTGCGTGCGTGCAGATCGACGGCCAGATCGTGCGTAAAATGCTCGAAATCCGTCATGCTCGATTTCGGCATCGACTCGAAGTCGACCACGATGCCCGCCTGATGCTCCGCGTCCGCGTATTCCTCCAGCTGCCGCGCCAGGTTTTCCCGCGCCGCGGGATTTGCCAGCATTTGCAGCATCGACGGCGGACACCAGACGTTCGTCTTCGCGTCGTAGTTTTGTACCATCGGCATCACTTGCAGATCGACGGGCGGAGTCCGCGTTTGCAGTGACTGCAGGAACCCGGAGAGCTTGGTGTCCTGGTCCGCGTCAAGTTTTCCATCGCTCGAGACGGCGTCCAGCACGTCCGGAATCAGCAAGTCCAAATCGCGGTAGTGCATTTGCAGCGAAGCGAAGCTGGTGGGGTCGTCCGACACGTAAAACGCAGCGCGCAGCGGGTCATATCCCTGCGGAACGTTACCCAGGGTCTGGATTCGGCGTTTGCGGCCCAGCCGCGCCGCGTGCAGATGCGCTTTCGTGCGGATCGCGTGCAGCCCCGCGTGCGTGTCCGGCCGCAGGATTTCCGGCAGGTCAGGCTTGCGTCCCACGTCTAGAAGAAAAATCACCAGCACCAGCGTGAAAAAGCCGCCGGCAATTTCCAGCGCCAGCCGCGTTCGCCGCCAGCGGCGCCGTTCTTCGTCATAGAAAATGGGCTTGCCTTCTGCCATGGGGACATTCCAAGCTAGCCGTCCATCAGGACGCTGTCAATGACCGCTAAACATATGATGCGCCTAAACGTAGCCCTAGCTGCATTCGTGGGGCTGGCGCTGCGCTTTTTCTACGTCCTGAAATTGCCGGCGAGGGACTCGGGCGATTCTCCCTTCTACATCGAGCTGGCATGGAATTGGCTGAAGCGCGGCGTCTACGGCGCGGTGGTCGATGGGCGGCTGATGCCGCTCGATACGCGCGTCCCCGGGTACCCCGCGTTTCTGGCAGCGATCTTCGGCGTCGCCGGGCAATCGTCGCGCGCCGTGATGTTCGTGCAGGCATTTCTCGATCTCGCCACATGTTTCGTGATCGCGCTGATCGCCGCGCGGCTGGCGCCGGAAATCTTCCGGCGCCGCATCGCCATTGCGGCTCTGTGGCTTGCCGCGCTCTGTCCATTCACGGCGAACTATACGGCGGTGCTGCTCACCGAGACGCTGGTCATCCTTCTCACGGCGCTCGCCATGCTTCTGTTCATCGAGGCGGAATCCCGCGCGGCCGGCGCGGGAAGCAGGGAGCCTCGCACGCTGAGCCCCTGGTTTCTCGGCGGCGTGATCGTCGGCTTCGGGGCGCTGGTTCGCCCCGAAACTCCGCTGCTGCTGGCTGCGGCCGGCTTGGTCTGCGTCGCGCGATGGTGGCGGCCGGTTCACTGGAGCAAGCTCATCCGTGCGGGCGTGCTGATGGCCGTCGGCCTGCTGCTGCCTCTGCTGCCGTGGGCCGCGCGCAACTGGCGGTCGCTCGACGAAGTGCAGTTCCTCACCCCGCGCTATCTGCAAATGCCCGACGATTTCTCGCCGCGCGGCTTCGACGCGTGGACTGCGACGTGGCTCTGGAAGTTCGGTGACGTCTACCGCACGCTTTGGCAGCTCAACTCCGGCGAAATCCCGATGAGCGTGTTCCCACCGCAGGCGTTCGATACGCCGGAAGAGCGCGCTCGCGTGGCCGCAATGATGGACGACTACAACGACACGCTCACCGAAACGCGCGAGCAGGACGCCGCGTTCGCCGAGCTCGCACGCGAGCGCACCGCGCGCCATCTGCTGCGGACGTGGGTGAAAATTCCGCTACTGCGATCGCTGGTGATGTGGTTCACGCCGCGCGTGGAGCTGCTGCCCAACAGCAGCCCGCTGCATCCCGTCGCCAGCGAATGGGAAGACGACCGCGGCGATTTCGTCGAGACGCTTGCGCTCGGCGCCGTGAACGTCGTTTATGTCGCGCTGGCGCTGGCCGGTCTTTGGGTCGCGCGCCGGCGTCCCGGCGTCGCATTCCTGGTGGTCTTCATGGTGCTGCGCACTCTTTATATCGCCCGCTTCATCGAGACGCCGGAACCGCGCTACGTTCTGGAATGTTTTCCTGCCGTGATCGCGCTCGCCGCGCAACTTTTCGGAAAAATCGGCGGCGGGCGTCAACTTTCTTCGACGGGCTCAGGGTGAATCGTGAGGCGGTAGATATGCGGGAAATGCTCCTTCACGCGATTTTCGAGCAGCAGGGTGAAGTCGTGAACTTCGGTGATCGGCAAATTGCCGTCCATGGCACAGTGGCACGACACGAGAATGCGATGCTCCACGCTGCGCACATGCACCTCGTGGCAATCGATCAGTTGTGGATACTCCGCAACCAGCGCGTTCAGGAACTCCTGCACGGCGCGTGACAGCTCTTTCATCTCTTCGGCGCTGCTGATGCGCGCGCCTAGCGGCTCGATGTGGATGTTCACGCGCGTGCCGGAGGCCGTCTCGCGCTGAATTTCCTCCTCCAGCGCGGTCGCTTCGCGATGCGCGTCGCGCAGGCTGGAGCGCTCGTCTACTTCCAGATGAAGCTCGATGAATAAACTTCCGTCGTATTGATGCGCCGAAAGCTCGTGGATGGCGAGGCCGCGGCGCTGCGCGATGGCGCGGATCGTGTCGAACACGGGCTCGTCGGTGCGCGCGCGCGGCTCTACGTGCACCACCACATCGGCGGGAACAATCTCGCCGATCCGGCGTTCGACGGCGTCGCTCGCGGCATGCGCCTGTTCCAGGCTCGCCGTGCGCGGCACGCTGATGGTTACGTCGACGAAATAGCGCTGCCCGGCGCGCCGCACACGCACGCGTTCGCTTTGCAGCACGCCTTCCGTCTCGTCCACCGCGTTGGCGATCTGCTCGCGCAGTCCGCTGGGCGCCACGTCGAGCAGCACGTCCACCGTCTGCTTTCCCAACCGCGAGCCGATCCAGATGATCACGCCGGCCACGGCCAGCGCGGCGATCGCGTCCATCATGCCGAGCCACGCAATTCCGAATTTCTGGCCGAGCCACGCGCCGGTGATGCCCAGCACCACCACGAACGTACTCCAGACGTCGGTGGAAAAATGCAGCGCGTCGGCTTGGAGAGCCTCGCTGGGATATTTTTTCGCCACACGCGAGAGCGCCCGTGACCGCACCACGTCGATGCCCATCGCCAGCAGCAGGATTACGATCGCCATCGGGCTGGGCCGAATCGCCATGGGCGCGCGTCCGATCAGCCGCTGGATCGCCTCCCAGATGATGTACACCGCAGTGAGCAGCAGCAGCGCCGTTTCGACGAACGCCGAAAAACTTTCGACTTTTCCGTGACCGTAGAGATGCTGCGCGTCGGCGGGCTTGTCCGCCACGCGCACGGAAAGATACGTAATCACCGCGGCCACCAGATCGAGGATCGAATGCAGCGCCTCGGAAAGAATGCCGAGGCTGCCCGTAACCGCCACCAGAAAAACCTTCAGCGACACGAGCACTACGGCGGAGCCCACGGACCCCAACGCCGCCATGCGCTTCTCGCGGCTGGCCTGTTCGATTGTGGTGGCGGGCATCCGCGAGATTATACGCTGCGATGCCGCGAAAACCGGCGCGCCCGAGTATTCAAGCTGTGTCTCACTTCGCAAGCGCGCCGAACCTTTGTTTTGTTGGAGAGGGGCCGAAAAGGAGTTTGCATGTTGTGTCCCTTGGTTCGGCGAGATTTGTGATTGCCGGGCGGGGATGTGTGAACACGGGAAGTGCCGACCAATTCCGGTTCAACCCACTTCGGTTCGTTCCAGATTGCGGTTGTTACCTTGAGCGGTAGGAGTGAGATCCTTCGACTGCGTTCAGGATGACGCCGTCGACCGGGACGACGGCGCGTGGGCGCTAGCTGCCTTTGAGGGCGGCGAGGAGTGCGGCGCCATTCGGCGAGCCGAGGCCGGTGCAGGGGTCCCAGCCGGGGGCGGCGGAATAGCCGCCGTTGGAGCCGGAGGTTATGTCGTGGAATGCGGCGGAGGTACCGGCGTCTGCGGTTGCGGAATAGATAAGCGGGTTGAGGTAGCCGGCTGGCTTGCCGATCGATTGATTGATGCGGGCGAACAGGCCGGCCCAAAGCGGGGCGACGGCGCTGGTGCCGCCGATCACGGTGGATGCGCCATCGACGAGAACTTCGTAGCCGCTAGCGGGGTCGGCGTCGCCGCAGACGTCCGGGACGCCGCGGCCCTGGAAGCCGTTCGGAGCTGCCGGCACTTTCGCTCCGGATTGAAACGACGGGAGCGCGAACACTTCGCTGACGCCGCCGCCGGTGGCGCCTTCGTTCGCCGAGAGCTCGTTCCAGGCGACTTCACTCGAAATCACGCTTCCGTTGATGGCCAGCTTCGTGCCGCCACAGCCGATCACGTAGGGGCTCGACGACGGGAAATCGACTTCGAACGCGCCGTTCGATGAGCCGTCGGTGGCCCCGCTGTCTCCCGAGGCGATGAAAACGGTGATGCCCATGGTGGCCGCGTCCTGGCAGGCGGAATTGAGAGAGTCGCGCGCCTGCGCCGTCCAGGAATTTTCCGGGCCGCCCCAGCTAATGGAAACGATGGAAGGGCGCAGCGTGGTGTCGTGCGCGGCGGTGGTGACGGCGTCGATGAATCCCTGGTCGGTATTGGGCGCGAAGTAGACGCCGATCTTTGCGGCAGGGGCGATGGCGCCGGCGACTTCGATATCGAGCTCGACTTCGCCATCGGGGCCGTCGGCGCTGCCGGTCGGCGAATTCGTGGCGCCGTCGACGGAAATCGCGCTGACATCCGGGACGCTGATGCCCAGCTTGCCGAAATAGGCGCTCAGATCGCTAGCGCTGTAGCCGCCACCGAGTTCGATGAGGGCGATGGCCTGGCCGGCGCCGTCGGTGCCGGTGGGGAAATTGTAGGCTTGCGCGACCTGAAGCGCGGTGAAGGAAACGTCGGTGGCCTTTGCGCGGATGCGGCGGCGGAAATGCGTGCGGGCCTGCGGGCGATTGTCGAGTCCGAAGACGCCCTCGATGATGTTTTCAAGCTCGGCGGGAATTTCGAGCGCGCCGGTGCGGCAGCGGTACGTGCGGCCGGCAATCGAGTGATGGTGCAGCTGGGCGTTGAAGGCTTTGCTGAATGCGCCGACCGTGCCGCTGAGGATGACTGTGCGGCGGGCGGGTTCGGCGCTCACGACGGCGAAATTATTGTCGGAGGCGAGTTTGCGGATGGCGGCGATGTCGGTGGGGCGGGCGCCGTGCTTGGCGGCGAATTGTTCGCGGGTGAGGTAGGTGCGCTGGGCGGGTAGGCCGCGGCCAAGTTCGGCGTCGGTCGGGAATTCGCCGGGGGCTGAGCCGCGGCGGAGAATTACCGTTATCTGGATTTTTTCTGCGGCGTCGGCCGGGGCGAGTTTCGTGGCGCCTGCGAGCGCGGGGCGGGTGCTGCCTTTTAGTGGGACGCGGTGGGTTTGTGATGGCATTGGCGACTCCGGTTCGGGGGATCGTTGCACATTTGAGATGCGACGGCGAGGGCTGCGGCCAACAAATTGTAGGTATGTGATGCGTGGGCGTCAATGGAACCGCCCATTGGTGAAATGAGAAAGGCGGGAACGAGGTTGCGGGTTCCGCGATCGCGGTCATCGTTAGCGAGGCGGAGGTCGTACGAGCACAGACACGAGCGTCTGTGACACAAACCTATTTCAGCGGCGGCGGGGCGTCTAGTGGGATGCGGCTTGGTTCGCCGTGGAAGCCGCGAATTTCAATGTCGTCGAGCAGGATGGACGGCGCGACGACGGTGCTGGGGATGCCCGCGTTGGCGTCGCCGAAGGCGCCGAGGGCTGTGCCGGCCAAGCCGTCCTGCGAGTTCTGCATGTAGCTTAGGACATAAGGATCGCTGCCTACGGCCAGCATGTTGCGGAGCGCGCGCGTGTTGAGTCCTTCGATGAATCCGCCGCGGGCGAGCTCCTCGTGGCCGTCGGCGACGTAGACTTTGTAGACGAGCAGCGGGGCGCGATCGCCATTGGCGATTCCTGAGCCGAGGCTGCCGACAAATTCCGAAAAATCCTCCTGACTGACGGCGGCGAGCGCGGGATTATCCATGCGCTTGATCTCGATGCACCATTCGTGGCCGTCGTCCTTGCAGGCGTCGAGGAATTTCTTGCGCATGTCGTCGGGCTTGAGCGCGTCGCTGGAGGTAAGAAAAAGATTGCTGCTAAGCGGATGCGGGTCGGTAAGCAGAGCGGAGCGTGCGTGGCCGTTGGAGAGCGAAAAATCCGGGCCCGGACGGCGCGACATCAGCAAATCGCGCAAAATTCCATTCGACACCACGTCGACGTGCTGCGATTTCACGCCTTCTTCGTCGACGTCGTAGCCGCCGACCAGCGGCTGGCCCTGAAAATCGGCGAGCGTGGGATCGTCGTAGACGGAAACGCTGGTGGGGAGCACGCGCGTGCCAACACGGCCGGACCATTCGCTGCGGCCGCCGAAGCGTTCGATGAAGGAATCGAAATCGCGGGTCATGGCGAGCGGCGGGCGAGCGCCGGACAGCGAAGGCTCGAGCACCTGCGCGAGGGTGGATGCGGCAGCGGGCGCGTCAAACAGCACCGGTCCGGTGTAATCCGGAAGCAGCGGGCTGGAGCGTAGCGCCATGAGGTCCGTTGCGGCGGCTGCGATGCCTTTTGAAACCGTGGCCGCGTCGGGCAGATCGCCAGGCGCGGCGCGATAGACAGCGTAGTAGTTGTGCAGCGACATGCCGTCGTCGGACTGCGTATCGAGCGCGGCTTCGACGGCGGCGAGATGGCGCGTGGAGCGGATGGTGGTGCCTTCGGTCGTCATGCGATAGGTGGTCGCGTAGACGAGGTAATAATTCACGCGATTGCCGTAGAGCTGCGGGAAATCTTTCAGCACGACGGAGGCTTCGCGGGCTTCTTCGTCCCAATTGCGCGAGGACCAATCGGGTTCCTGGCGCGGATCGATTTTCACCATCGGTGATGTGGGCGCGAAATCGTCGATTTCGGGCGGCTTGGTGAGGCTGCGCAGGAAGGACTGCTTGAGGGCCATCTGCGTGACGGCGGCTTTGTAGGCTTGATCGGTGGCGAGCCACAAGTCCTGGCGGAGGGAATTGTAGTCGCGGTCGATGCCGACTTCTCCTGTGGAGCCGAGGAAGCCCTGGAAACCGTCTTCACTGATGAAATTGGAGCTGTCGAGATGGTAGTTGCCTACGCGTACGTCGACGGCCATGAAGCGCGTGCGTGAGGTCGAGCTGGAGACGAGTGCGCCGAACGATGCGGTGACCGTGCGGACGTCGAGATCGAGCAGGCGATATTCGACGTAGAAAGGCTTATCGACGCCGGCGAGGGCCAGGCGGGTGCGGGCACGCTGCATTTCGTCGTGCATGGCGCGCAAGGTTTGATCGGTTTCGGTGGCCGGCACTTCGGCTTGGGCCGCGGGAGGCGCGGCGGGAATCGCCAGCGCGGCTGCGCGCGGAACGGGAGCCGCAGCGGGGGTGCCCGCGGCGCGGGCGGCGAAACCCGGCGCGGCTGCGGCAGCGCAGACTAGAGCGGTGAGGAAAATCGGGTTAAATTTTTTCACTGCGCTTGTCCCTTGGTCGCGTCGGGATCGTGAGCCGGCGGCGGCAGCACGGGCGGCCGGTCAGTGGATGTTTCCTTCTTGGCAAATTCCATTTCGGAGATCAGGATCGCGGGGGCGACGGCGGAAACCGGAACGGACCCGGATTCGGCACCGCAGTAGCCGTTGAAAATTTCCGGCTTGTCGCCAGTGGCCACAATTTTCGTGAGCGAGACGAGCGGCGTGCCGACAATATCGACGCCGCGAACGAGTTGATCGGGGCGACCGTCGGCGAAAACGCGATAGACGACGAGCGGAGTTACTTGAAAGGCCTGTGGCTGGCCGCGGCCCGTGAAGGTGAAGCCGCCGGAGATGTCGTCGATCAGCAGGCCGTACTGCAGGCCTTGTTTCTTGACGAGCTCGACCAATTTCTGGCGGAGCTCGGGGAAAGTTTCCGTCTGCGTGCTCGAAACGATCAAATTTCCCTGACGCGCAACGGGAACGTAGCCGAGCTGGCGGCGGCCGTGACCGTTGGAATGAGGAAGGTCCACAAGCGGCGAGCGGCCCATGAGAAATGTTTTCAGCACGCCCTTATCGACGAGATGGACGTCCGTTGCAACCACGCCTTCGTCATCGAAGGGATAGGCCCCGAGAAGCATCTGGCCACCGAGCGAGGACTCCGTAGGGTCGTCCTTGATCGAGATGAAGCTTGGGAGAATTTGCTCGCCGACTTTGCTGGTGAAAGTCTGGCCTTCGGCGATGTCCTTTTGGCGGAAACCTTCGGCGCGGTGTCCGAAGACTTCGTGGAAGAAGACAGCGGCGGCGCGTCCGGTGAGCAGTGTGGGCCCGGCGTAGGGATTCGCGAGCGGGGCCTTGTCGAGTGCTTCGGTTTCCTTGATCAGCTGATGAATGCTGTCGAAGACGGTTTTCTCATCCGGAACATCCTTGGGATCCAGCCAGTCGAAATTCGCATAACGCTCGATGTCCATGCCGTCGGGAGCCTTGCTCTGCACGAAAAGCTCGAGGCGGTAGTGAATCTGGCCGAAGGCGAGCCTGGTGCCTTCGGTATTCACTTGATACTGATTCGTGGACAGCGCGGTGAACGTGGCGATGGAATTCAGGACGGCGGGAGATTTGCTGAATTCGGCGGTGTAGCGGCGAACGCGCTCTTCCCAGGGTTTGCGCTCGACGTGAATTTCCACGCGCGGGCCGATGGAGGTATGCGCCTGCTCGCTCGAAAAATCGGGAGCGGCGCCCTCGGCGGTCTGCACCTGCACCTGCTCGCTGGTCTTCACTTTGATCAGGGCCTGCGCGGCGGCGCGATACTGGCGATCGGTTTCGCGCCAAATTTCGCGGCGCAGGACGGGGAGATCGTCGTCGATTGGCACGTTGGTGCCGGGGCTGGTCCAGCTGGGCGGGCGATCGCCGAGCTTGTGCGAATCGTCCACCTGATAGCTGCCGACGCGCGATTGGACTTCAAGCCAGCGGGCGCGGTCCTCGGTGCTGGAAAGCAGCGCGCCGTTGGAGCCGGAAACGTCCACAAGCTGGCGGTCGGAAACCGTGTAGCTGAGGAAATATGCCGGAGGATCGGCGGCGGAATAAGCCTGCATGGAACGGCTGAGTTCGTCCTGCATCGCGGTCAGCACGGCAGGCGGCGGAGTGGCTTGGGCGGATCGGTCGGCAGCGGGGCAGACCCACGCTGCGGCGAACAGGGCCGCGGCTAGTGCAAAGGCTTTATGTCTCATATCGCGTTTCATCATCGCGCAAAGTCCCTTAGTTTAAGATAAGGTGTGCTTGAAACCTAATGAATTGCCCTGCCTTCGCCAGGCGGTCAACCGCGGTGCCGAGCTCGCCGTCGGCGAGAATGCCCCTGGTATGGCGCGGCCAAACCGGCCACCGTAGGCAAGCAAGCCAGCCCTGTGCGAGAGAGAGACCCTTTCGGCGCGGCAGGCGATCTCGGCAGAATGAACTCCCAGCCCCTAAGGAGATTTAGATGCGCGCGCTGGTCGTAAGGCGGTATGGCTCGCCGGAAGTTTTTGAATCGCGGCAGGTGCCTGACCCGCAACCGAAGCCCGGCGAAGTGCTGATCCGCGTGAAAGCGATCGGGGTGAATTTCGCCGATTTGATGCAGCGGATGGGGATCTACCCGGGCACTCCGAAGCCGCCATTCGTGCCGGGGCTGGAGATCGCGGGAGTGGTGGAAAAGGTGGCGGACGACCCCGGCAAGCGAGGTGATGGCGAGGTTCTGCAGCCGGGAGACGCGGTGATGGCGATGCCGCATTTCGGCGCTTATGCGGAGTGGGTGAGCGTGCCGGTAGGTTCGGTGCACCGGATTCCGCCCGCGATGCCATTCGATGTGGCCGCCGCGTTCGCAGTGAGCTACCTGACGGCGTATCACGCGATGTTCACGATGGGAAACCTCCAGCCCGGGCACCGAATACTGATTCACGGCGCGGCGGGCGGTGTGGGGATTGCGGCCGTGCAGCTGGCGCGCGCGAAGGGGCTGGTTACGTTCGGCACCGCGGGCAGCTTGAAACAGGAATTTTTGCGGAAGATCGGAGTGGACCATCCGATCGATTACGAAAAAAGCGATTTCGTGAAGACAGTGCGGCAATTTGCGCCCGACGGGATCGAGATGGTGATGGACCCGATCGGCGGAAGTTCGCTGGCGCGCGGCCAGAAATGCCTGGGGCCGACCGGACGCCTGGTGGTTTACGGCCTTTCGGATGCGACGGGCACGACGGGCAAGCGAAATCCGATGCGCATGCTCAGGGCGCTTTTGCAGACACCGCGATTTCATCCGCTGAAATTGATGGAGCAGAATATTGCCGTGATCGGAGTGAGCCTGGGATCGCCGGGAACGCGGTTTGGCGCATTGTTGCGCGCCGAATTGAAGGAGGTGGGCCGCATGTATGAGGCGGGAAAGCTGAAACCGGTGATCGCGAAAACCTTCCCTCTCGACCAGGCCGCCGCAGCGCATCAGTTTATCCATGACCGTAAGAACATCGGCAAAGTGATCCTCTCCGTCCGGTAGCAACGAAAGCTGCAGGCGTTCCGGATGCCGCTAATTCGTCTTCGCCTTTGCGGGGACCATCAGATCCGGAGCGAGGACGTCGAGGCGGTCAAACGGAATCTCCTGATATTTCGCGTTGGGGAAGGATTTCGTCAAAGCGTCGCGGAATGCGCTGACGTTTCCGGCGAGGACGATATCAAGATCGTCCGTGTTCAGATATTTCTGCGCCATTTCCTTCACCTGCGCGGACGTGACTCCGCGAACCCGGTCCGGATAGGTGTAGTTGTAATCCTTCGGCAGATCGAATGCGGCGACTGTCAGAACGCGGTCGGCAACCTGCTCCGCCGTCTCGGACTGGATCGGGTACACCCCCGCAAGATAATCACGCGCAAAATCCATCTCCTGGGGAGTCACGTCGCCGCTGGACATTTTGGCGATCAGATCTACGACGAGCCGGGTGGCGTCCACGGTTGCGGCGGTGCGCGTAAACGTGGAGACGCTGAATGAACCCGCCTGGCGGTGAGGATTGAACGAGGAATATGCACCGTAGGTGAGGCCTTTCTTCACGCGGACTTCGGTATTCAGCCGGCTGTTATAGCCACCGCCGAAAATTCGATTCATCACGACCACGGGAACGTAATTCGGGTCGCTGCGCTTGATTCCGAGTTTGCCGACGCGAATCTGGGTCTGGACGGCGTCGGGTTTGTCGATCAGCCAGATGTGCTGGCCCTGCAAAGCGGACGGTGCGGCGGCAGCCGTCGCAACGATTTTCACTTCGGGCCATGCACCGAAATATTTTTCAGCTGCGGCAAAGGCTTCATCGGGCGTGATATCGCCGGAGAACCCGAGCAGCGCTTGATTGGGAGCGTAGTCTGCGTCATGAAACATCGCGAGCGCCTGCGGATCGAGTTTCTTGATCGTGTCCGGCGTGCCTTCGGCGGGCAAGCCATAGGGCGAGGCGCCGTAGACCACGCGGCTGAAAGCGGCCGAGGCCAGAAAATCGGGATCGGAATATTGCACGGTGAGGCTGGAGAGAAGCTGCTGGCGCTGGCGTTCGAGCTCTTCGGCGCGGAAGGCGGGATGCAGCACGACGTCGGACATCAGATCGAGACCCGTGGCGAGATCTTTTTTCACTACGTCGAGGCTGACGTTCGTGGCGTCGGTTCCGGCGGACGCTTCGAGCGAGCCGCCGATGAAATCGATGGCTTCGGCGATTTCTTTTGCGGAGCGCCTCTCGGTGCCCTGCGTGAGCATGTTCGCGGTCATCTCCGCGACGCCGGGCATTCCTTGTGGATCCTTCACGGTACCCGCGGAGGTCATCAGCAGGCGGACGGCTACGGCCGGCTCGCTGTGGTCGGTGACGACGTAAACGCGAAGTCCGTTCGCGAGAGTTTTGGTGGCGGCATCGGGGAAGTTAAATTGTTTGGGCGCGCCAGGCGCAGGCATTTCAGGAACGAGCTTCACACCGGGCGGGACGACGCCGGTGCCTTTTTTCTGCTCGCTTGACTGGCTTGAGGCGCTGGGCGATTCGGGCTGTTGGGCCAGCGCGGCGGATGACAGCATTGCGATTGCCGCCATTAGGAAAATCCATCGAACGAGTGCGTGCGTCATCAATGCTCCTGAGAATTCTTCTCTGATTTTCCTATTGCTGTTGCTGCTGGGCCGGCGGTGTTGCTGGCGTAATCGTCAGAATCGTGGCGTGCTCTGGCACGAAATATTCCCTGGCCACACGCTCGATGTCTTCCGGAGTTACCTTCAGATATCGATCCAGCTCGGTGTTGACGAGATCGGGATTCTTGCCGATGACCGCAGCATTTTCGAGCGCGACTGCCTTTTGCTCGTCGGTGTCGCGGCCCAGAATGAATCCCGAAATTTCCTGGTTCTTTGCTTTTTGCAATTCCGTGTCGCTGACGGGCTGCGTCTTGAGCCCGTCGAGTATGCCGATGACGGACTTCTCGCCGTCCTGCGGCTTGAAGCGGGGATTCATGATTGCGTAAGCCCAGAAAAGATTCGGATCCTCGGTGAAATTGCCGAAGCCGGCCGATTGCACGGCGATCTGGTCCTTATATACGAGGGCCTGGTAGAGGCGGCTGCTCTCGCCGCTGGCCAAAATATTCGAGGCGAGATCGAGTGGGTAGGAATCCGGCGAATAGCGCGCAGGAATCTTGTAGCCGATTACGACTGCCGGCAGCGGGGTGTTCGTGTACGACTTTGAAACTTCGCGCTCGGCGGTTTGCGGAGGCTCGGGCTTATTCGGGCGCGGGATCGGTCCGGTCGAGGCGGGAATTCCCTCGAAATATTCTTTCGTCCAGGTCAGAGCCTGATCGGAATTGAAATCTCCGGCGATCACGAGCGTGGCGTTGTTCGGTTTGTAGTAGGTGTTGAAGAAAGCGCGGACATCCTCGAGCGTCGCCTTATCTAGGTCGGCGATGCTGCCGATGGGCGTGTGGTGATATCCGTGAACCGTGAACGCGGCGGCCCGGAGATCTTCCTCGATCGAGCCGTAGGGTTGATTGTCGACGCGGACGCGGCGCTCTTCTTCGACCACCTGGCGCTCGGATTTGAAATTCGCATCGTCGACGTTCAGGCTGCCCATGCGATCGGCTTCGAGCCAGAGCACGCGCTCGAGGTACTGGCTGGGAAAAGTTTCGAAGAAATCGGTCGAGTCGTCGTTGGTTTCGGCGTTGTCGAATCCGCCGACGGCTTCGATGATGCGGGAATGTTCGTCGGGACCGACGTGCGCGGAGCCCTTGAACATCAGGTGTTCGAACAGGTGCGCGAACCCGGTGTGGCCGGGCAGCTCGTCTTTTCCACCGACGTGATACCAGATCTGGAGATCGATCACCGGGACTTCGTGATTTTCGAGCAGGATCACTTTCAGGCCGTTGGAAAGTTCGTGTGTGGTGAAATCGAGCTTGGGAGGGCGATCCGCATCGCTGGCGGGTTTTTCCTGTGCTAACAGCGGCGTTGCGAGTGGCGCGGCGACAATGCCGGTCGCCGCTGCTAGAAACGCGATGGATGCCGCTCGAAGCCAGTATTTCGCGCTCGCATTCGTCATGAATCGCTCCGATCGGTTTTGGTGGATTGCATGGTCCGGTGCGCGCCCCTGAATGCTCCCTCCTGCGGCGCGATCCAGGTCCGCCCCAGTATTAGGGCAGTGCGAGCGGGTGTCAAACGGTCTCGAAAGCCGGCAATTGCAAACGGCCTCTCTTACGTGCGCCTTTTGGTTGGACGCATCCACGCGGTGAAAGGTAGCACCGGCGCAGGGCAGGCGAAGAGGCCGCGGGGGGAATGTTTGGCGATTCGTATCGCTGCGAAACACAAATTTGGCGCTGCGGCAGGGCTGTGTTTCTATGGGTTCAGGCGGTGCTCGGGACATGTTGGCCGCCGTGGAGGTGCTTATGCGCGCTGTATTGGGACTTGCCGCGCTGCTGATTGGCGCGGCTGTGACGCTCTACATCTATAAGACTCAGCTGACGCAGTCGCAGGCTGCGGGCGCTGGCACGGCGGCGCAGACCATCAACGTGGTCGGCGTGAGGAACGATTTGATTTCGATCGCGCAGGCCGAGCGGGCTTATCAGGCCGAACACAATTCCATAGCGTCGCTCGACGATCTGGTTTCGAGCGGCGAGATGAGCATGAGAAAGACCGGGCGCGACGGATATACGTACGGCGTGGAAGCTTCCGGCGACGGATTTCGCGTGACGGCGCACTGCGCCGTCGCCGGTTGCACGAATTATGTGGTCGATCAGAGTATGGAAGTCCGCAGCGAACCCTGATCCGCTGCAACGCGCACGAAAACTTAGCGACCCAATCTCCCCCGAAGGCATCCCTTCAAGCAGGCCAAACGGCCGGAAATTCCGAATGTTACCGCCGTGTGAACGAGCGTGCGGCTGTCCGCTTTCGGGAGCCGCGCGGGCGTTCGTAGCAGAATCGGTTTCGCAGGCCGAGCCTCTGTGCCGCGGCTATACTGGTAACGTGTTGGCGAAGATGTGCGTCGGTGTATAGTATGCGCCCGCGAAAGCGAGCGTCCGCAGCAACGCGACGGAGAGTGATGCGTGCCTGGTGGTCGTCACGGTCTTCAAAACCGTCGCCCCGACACTCCGTGCCGGGGGGTAGGTTCGATTCCTACCCT
>DATNKM010000034.1:0-2758 GCA_035603395.1 Candidatus Acidiferrales bacterium | reverse complement strand
AACGCATCGGCTAGCGCCTGGACGGTAGGACGCGGTCGCTCTTAGTGAGTTGCCGGTCCCGGGAACTCCACTTTTGGCACCGCGCGTGACTGTTCCGTCGCCGCAAAGTAAGCGTCGTTCCGCTGGAATCCGGACATGCTCGCGATGATGTTGTTGGGGAATTGTCCGATGAACGTGTTGTACGCCTGAATCGCATCGTCGTAGCGCTTGCGCTCTACCGCGATGCGGTTTTCCGTTCCCGCCAGCTCGTCCTGCAGCCGCAGGAAATTCTCGTTGGACTTGAGCTGCGGATAATTTTCGACGATTAGCAAAAGGCGGCTGAGCGCACCATCGAGCTGGCCGTTGGCCGCGATCTTGTCCTTCGGAGTCTGCGCGCCGCCGAGGGCTGCACGAGCTTTGGCGATGTCGTCGTATACGGTCTGCTCCTGAGCAGCAAATCCTTTGACGGTCTGGACCAGGTTCGGAATCAGATCGGAGCGGCGCTGGAGCACCACGTCAACCTGCGCCCAATCCGATTTCACCGTTTCGTTCAGAGTAACCATCTGGTTGCGGCGCGAAACGTACAGGCCGCCGAAAACAAGGGCGAGAATCACCAGCACCGCGACAATTCCAGCAAAAACCTTCATGAGCAGCCTCCGGAGCAAAATCTATCACAGCTTGATCGTTGCAATCGTGCGCCCCTCGTTTGTAATACGTCGACGCGTGTTAGGTTGTTTCGAAGCGCCGATCCACCTCATTTGTCGCGACTTCGACGAATTCCATATAGGCCTGGAGCGTGGCTTCGATATCGATTTCCCGTTCCTTCAGCCTGCCTGCGCGAAATTCGAGAATGTTGTTGAATCCGGAAGCGTCCGCGCCGGTGACGACAGCCATGCCGCCCACGGCTTCGCGCTTGGTGTGCGGCTCGGCCTGGCCCATGCCGATCAAGGCGTGGCGGAATAGCACGCAGAAAGTGGCAACCGACGCCAGCATCATGTCGAGCCGAACTTTCTTTTTCGGCGGCGCGGCGACAATTGCCTGCCGCAACCGCATCCAGTTCGTGCGCAGCTCGCGCTCCACTTGCAGGCGGTGCAGCCGCAGCGGCACCTCCATTTTTTCCAGGAAATCATCGCCGAAAAGCATTCGATGGCGATGCTTCATGTCCAGCAGCTCGATGGCGAAGATGTCTGCCGAGCGCATCAGCTCGTCGTGAGTGAAAATCACCGGCGCGGGATTATTTTCCTTCATCCACCATTCCGCCGCTCCATGCAAACGCTCGAGGTCGGCGACCGTGGTGCGCTCGACCAGGCACAGGATGTTCATGTCGGAATGCTTGCCCTGAAATTCGTCTGTCGCGGCAGACCCGTACAGCACCACAGCCTTCAAACTCTCGCCCGCCGCCGATTTCAGCCGCCTGACCAATTCGCTCAGTTTCGTTTCCATGCTATTGCCACGCCCTCCCCGCTACCATCCGCCGCCCGCGCCGCCTCCACCGAACCCTCCACCACCGCCGAAGCCGCCACCGCCGAACCCTCCGAAGCCTCCTCCGCCACCGCCGCCACCCCCTCCGAAGCCTCCTCCGCCCCATCCTCCGCGGCCACCACCCATATTGCTAAACAGTAGCGGCCAGATCCACCAGCCGCCGCCAAGTCCCCCGCGGCCACCCGGCCCGCTTCCCAGAAGGCGAAAAACCAAGTAGACAATGAAAATCGTGAAGAAAATTCCCAGGGCCTGGCCGCCTGGGCCGTGAGAACGGTCGCGGTCCGATTGGGTAGGAAGCGGTTCGCCGCTCAGTGTCACTCCCTTGTCCGCGGCGATCACGTCGGCGACGCGCCGCGTCACGAGATAGAGAGCACCATCGTAGTCGTTCGAGCGGAGCAGCGGCACCGCCTCGCGCCCGAAATCGCCCGCCTTCGCATCCGGCAGAATGGATTCGAGATCGTAGCCAACCTGCGTAAAGTACTTATGATCGTCCGTGGCGAAAAAAATCAGTACGCCGCGCCCCTGTTTTTTCGGCCCGATGCCCATCGCGTCGGCAAGATCGAAGGAATAATCCTGCGCCGTCCGGGCTCCCGTGGTCTTTACGGTGACGACGGCAATTTCCGCGTTCGCCTTTTGGCTAAGTTCGGTGCAAAGAGCCTCGATCTTTTGACGGCCACCGGCGCTGAGAACACCGGCGAGGTCCGTGACGTAACCGGTGGCCTTCGCCTGCGCGGCAACCTGCTGTGGCGTGGGAACTTGATCGGCGCGTGTCGACAAGCCCAACATAAGGGCAATGCAAACCAGCACCGGAATCAATGTTGTGGTTCGGCTAAAACGCTT
Source organism: Candidatus Acidiferrales bacterium (assembly GCA_035603395.1). Classification (GTDB taxonomy): domain Bacteria; phylum Acidobacteriota; class Terriglobia; order Acidiferrales; family UBA7541; genus Palsa-295. The sequence goes on along the minus strand of DATNKM010000034.1, from coordinate 457 downwards.
GGACGGTGAGTAAGAGGACATGAACAGTGCGACCGGCGGAATCATGGTAGTGCCTCGGTTGCTACAGTGTCAACGAATGCGACCACCGGAAAGTTTCAGCCGTGCGACAAATAGCCCGCGCTGAGTGTGTTACACTCACGTGTCCGCGGGTCCGCGTTTGTCACACGAATTTGCCGAAGTGCCGGAATTTGAAGTTCTTGGAACGCCCGAGTTATTTCCAGAACGTCCAAGACCGAGGGCACAAGCATGGCTGCGAGGGTCGTCGCCAGATAGTTTCTGAAACAAAATGGGCGTTCCAAACGTTTCAATAAGACGGGGTTGTGCTACATCCGGAACCGCTGAAATCAGGGAGAGGATAAACACGATGAGTGGAAGGATTTTGCATGCAGTCATTTTGATGGCAACGGTGGTGTCGCTGCTAGTCCCGCCCGCCTACGCGCAGGATCAGCAGCCTGCC
>DATNKM010000124.1:0-12193 GCA_035603395.1 Candidatus Acidiferrales bacterium | reverse complement strand
CAAACACGCATATCTTAAGTGAATCGCCGGATTTGACCGCGGAAGGGGCTTCAGCGGTCAAAGCCGGTCTCGAATCGTGTTCCTCATGCTGCGGCTGAAGCCGCCACCCCACAAGGCGTTCCTTGCAGCGACGGCGCAGCTGCGACGATGGAGTTTAGCAACGTTCAGGGGGAATTCGCATCGCCACGAGTGCGTGATCCTGGTTTTTCAACCTGACCCACCGCTGAAAAGATTGTAGGATATTTGCGATGCTTGGGCGCTTCCTCTTAGTTTGTCTGCTGCTCATCCCGGCCATTCCAATCGCGACGCGCGGATGCACTTGCTCGGACGCTTCGCCGGGCGCCTGTCCCGGTTTGCAGCCGGGCGACGTTGTGTTCCTGGGTACAGTGACGGCGGTTGAGGACGTCGCCTACGCGCGCCCGAAGGCCGCCGATTCGTCCGACCAAACTCCCGATCAGACCGGCGATGCCAGCGCAAAGCCGCCAGTGCCGGATGCTTCGGTGAAAGCGGCTGCGACTGCCGATGCCATCGCGTCGCGGCTGACGCGCTACCATTTCCGGATCGACGAGCGGTTCGCACCGGCGCAGGCCTCGGCTCTGGCCGAAGAGATCGACATATTTTCCGGCGGGGAAGACGGCGACTGCGGTTATCGATTTAAGGCGGGCCAGCAGTATGTAGTCTTCACACACCAGGGCACTGAGGGTCGGCTGTTCGCGACGATCTGCAGCGGCACACGTCCTGTGAGCGACGCGAAGGCGTTACTGCCGCAGCTGCGCGCGATGCGCAACGGTCAGCGCGTGGCCTCTGTTTTCGGAGTGCTGCGGCGATCCGAGCCGCCATTCCTAGCGTTGCCAGAGGATCCCGACGAGCCTCTGCCAAACGTTTCGCTGAAGCTGCGGTCGCACGACGATCGGTTCGAGACCAGTTCGAATGACGAAGGCGTTTACACGTTTTACGACGTGCACTCGGGCGAATACAATTTCACGGCGCGCCTTCCCGTGCGCATGGAATTGACGCACCGCTCGCAGACCGGCGGGCTCGCTCGCTTCAAAATTCCGAATGGTGCGTGCTACGAATTCGACGTGAACGCGCTGCCGACCGGCCACATTCACGGCGCGGTGCTCGGTCCGGACGGCAAGCCGCTCGGGGTCGCATCGGTGGAGCTCTATCGCGCCGGCACCTACAATGACGCGAAGCCGGGGCTGTGGGGATTTCAGGGCGCGCAAGGACAGTTCGATCTGGATCACGTGGGGCCGGGCGAATACATTCTGGTATTCAACCGCATGAACCGCACGGACCCGAATTCGCCGTATCCGCGTGCGTTTTATCCCGGCGTGGGCGACGTGGCCGATGCGATGCCGATCACGCTGAAGGACGGCCAGCAATTGTCGAAAGTGAATATGACGGTGAAGGACGGCTATCCAACTCATCTGCTGCGCGTCCAACTGAAATGGCAAGGGGTACGTCTGCCCGGAAGCGTCACCATCATGGCGAAGGCCGATAATGGGGAGAATCCATCGGCGGAGAGGCTCGCCGACGGTTCCTATCAATTCACTTTGCTTGAGTCGGCGAACTACACGATATACGCGTGGGACGATTTGACGCCGCGGCGCCCAATGGCTGCGCGGCACAGGGGCTCGGATTCCGCGCTTCCGGCCCGAATGGACGCGCATCCGGTGAGCGTGGCCGGAGCCGATAAAGATACGAAGACGATTACGCTGACGTTTGTCAGTCCGATTGGCGATAAACCTGGAAAATAAACCTGGGAGCGAAATGATGAAAAGGTTTCTGAGCCTGAGCGCGATTGCGACGCTGCTGATCTTTTCCGGCCATGCTACCAAGGTGGCTGCGCAGGAGCCCGCGAAAGACGCGAAGCCGGCAGATGCGGGGAAGTCGGCCGACGCCGCGAAACCGGCGGAGGCTCCCAAGGAAGAGTCATCGGTGACGGAACACGCGGTGCGCATCGGCGATCAGACGATCAGTTACAAAGCGACGGCCTCGACAACATTGCTGAAAGACGATAAGGGTGAGCCGACGGCGCTAATGTATTCGACTGCGTACACGCGGAGCGACGGGAAGGACATGACCCAGCGGCCGATCGCGTTCATTTATAACGGAGGACCGGGTTCAGCGTCGGTGTGGCTGCACATGGGTGCGTTCGGGCCGCGACGCGTAGTGACGGACAACGCAGCGCCGACGCCCCCGGCGCCATATAAGCTGGTGGACAATAGCGAGTCGCTGCTCGACAAGGCTGACCTGGTTTTCATCGATCCGGTGGGGACGGGTTTCAGCCACGCGGTAGGGAAGGCCGAAGACAAGAATTTTTGGGGCGTCGATCAAGATGTGAAATCGCTGGCGCAATTCATCGTGACATACGTGAGCCGGAACAGCCGCTGGAACTCGCCGAAATTCTTGATTGGCGAAAGCTACGGAACGTTCCGGTCGGTCGCGCTGGGAAATTACCTACAGACGACCGATGGGATGTACATCAACGGGATCGTGCTGATCTCGAGCGTGATCGATGCGAGCTCGCTGGCATTTGCCACCGGCGACGACCGTTCGTACATTTTTTATGTGCCCACATATGCCGCGACAGCCTGGTATTACAAGCTGATCAAGGATCCGCCGGCCGATATCAACGTGTTTGTCGATCGCGCGCGGGAATTTGCCGGGGGCGAATATGCCGCGGCGCTGATGAAAGGCTCCCGCCTTACGGCCGCCGAGACGGAGGACATCGCGAAGAAACTCGCGGCCTTTACCGGGTTGAGCGAGGATTATCTGATCAAGGCTGACCTGCGCGTGGCGCTTCCGCAGTTTGACGCAGAGGTCCAGCGCAGCCGCGGGCTGGTAGTGGGACGCTACGATTCGCGCTATTCCGGCAATACCTACGATCTGCTGACGGAAAATTCGGAGTTTGATCCCTCGTTTACGGCGGTGGTGGGCGCGTTTACGGCGGCTTTCAACGGCTATGTGCGCGACGAATTGAAATTTGGGCAGGATAAGACCTACAAAGTGCTGCCGACGGAGCCCTCGCAGAACTGGGATTGGAAACACAACGCGGCTCCGGCAGGATTTTTCCCAAGCGCGCCGAATGTGGGGCCGGACATGATCCGGGAGCTGTTAGATAATCCGCATCTGCAGGTGCAGATCGAGAACGGTTACTTCGACAGCGCCACGCCTTTTTATGCCACCGAATACACCACGGATCATCTGCTGCTGCCGGCGGACGCGCGGGCCCGGATCAGCCTGAAATACTACGACTCGGGGCACATGATTTACCTGCACGACGAGGATCGCGTGAAGCTGAAGTCGAATATCGGAGCCTTTATGGATGGCGCGTTGAAGCACTAAGGGTTTCCCCCGGGCGCGCCGTGCTCGGCCGGACTTGGCTGGCCGTGAGGACTGTTGTGCCGTTGGTGTCGCATGCTTCCGCGGGCAGAGCGCGTCATGCTAGCCTTAGCGCGTGAGTCCTGCCCCAGCCGCGTCTTCCCAGCCGTTCGCTCTTCGTCTGAATCCTCATCTTTACGAGATCAATACTTGGTCTTGGCTTGAGAAGCTGGGCGCGCGTCTAGGCAGGACGATTACTCTCGCCGAGGTGCCGGATTCGGAGTGGGACGCGCTGGCCTGGTTGGGATTCGACGCCGTCTGGCTGATGGGTGTGTGGAAACGCAGCCCGGAGGCGCGAAGGATCGCGCTCGAAAAGGCCACCGCCCCGGACGGAGGTGCGCAATACGACCGCGCGCTGCCGGGCTGGAAGCCGGGAGACATCATTGCGTCTCCCTACGCTGTGGCGGACTACGTTCCTGACGCTCGGATCGGCACCTGGCAGGCGCTCGACGCCGTGCGCGCCAAGCTGCACGAGCGCGGCGTGGCGTTGGTTCTCGATTTTGTGGGCAACCATACGGCCCTTGATCATCCGTGGATCCGCAGGCACCCGGAATTTTACGTGAACGGTACGGCGGAGGATTATCAGCGCGATCCCACGAGCTTTTATCGCGTGGAAACGCCGCGACGCGTGTTTTATCTGGCGCTGGGGCGCGATCCCTATTTCCCTCCCTGGGCGGATGTGGCGCAGTTGAACCATTTTTCCGAGCAGATGCGCGCCGCGCAGCTGGCCGACCTGCGCACGATCGCGGCTCATTGCGACGGCGTGCGCTGCGACATGGCCATGCTGCACCTGAGCGATATTTTCGAAAAGGTCTGGGGCCATCTGCTGCGCGGGACCCCGGCGCCCGAGCAGGAATTCTGGCAGAAAGCGCATACGTCAGTGCCCGGGCTGATTCTGCTCGCCGAGGCATATTGGGGGACGGAGTCGCGCCTGCTCGATCTGGGCTTTTCCTACGTTTACGACAAGGGCCTTTACGATGCTGTGCGCGACCGAAGTATGGGCGACGTGCATGGACGTCTATCCGCACCCCTGGCGGATCAGAACGCGCGGGCACGCTTTCTGGAAAATCATGATGAGGAGCGCTGCGCCACGGTCTTTGGCGCGGACCGCCGCGTTGGTGTGGGATCGCTGATGGGATCTTTGCCGGGAATGCGCTTTTATCATCAGGGCGAACTTGAAGGCGCGAGGATTCACCTGCCGATCACGTTGCGGATTTCCGCGGAGGGGGACGTCGATCCTGCCGCGACTGCTTTTTTCGCGAAGCTTTTGCGGACCACGAAGGATCCCGTATATCACGGCGGCGAATGGAGTCTGCTGCCGGTGACGCCGGAGGGCGATGACACGGCCGGGAACCTGGTGGTTTATGAGTGGCGATCGTCGAAAGCGTGGAAAGTGATTGCAGTCAATCTGGCCGACGAAGCGTCGCAGGGCCGCGTGCATTTCCGAGAGGAGCCGTGGGCTGCGAAAGAGTACAGTTTTTACGACGAGCTCTACGACGTGCGCTATGTTCGCACCGCGGAGGAGCTGAGCAGCATGGGCCTCTTTGTCCGCCGCGAGCGATTCGACGCGCACTGGTTCAGCGTCACGCCGCTTTGAAATGCCGGGCGTTTGTTCATTCGGCTCGCTGCCTGCTGGCGAGTGCCGCACGCTGGAGTAATTCTGATATTCTTTTCGTCGTGTGGATTTCCAAATTTCTCGCCGTTTTTTTTGCCGCTGCATCGCTTCTAGCATTTGGCGCCTTGGATGCTGTTCGCGAGCAGCCGCTGCAGGCGCCGGCTTCTCCTGCGCAGGAAACGCCCGCACCGCCGGCAGTTGCTCCATCACAGGCGCCGAATCCACTTCCCGTGCTACCGCCGACCGGACCGATGATCGTCCTCGATCCGGCGCATGGCGGCACGGATGCCGGCGCTCGCGGCGAAGCGGTCGCAGAAAAGGACGTCGTGCTGCAGATTGCGAGATCGGCACGAGTCACGCTCGAGCGGCAGGGCTACCACGTGGTGATGACGCGCAACGACGACTCGAATCCCTCGTATGACGATCGTGCGGCGATGGCGAACGGATATCGCGATGCGATTTTCGTCAGCTTGCACGTGGCTTCGACCGGCACGCCGGGCACGGTGAGGGCCTACTCGATGTTATTTGCCGCGCCTGCCGCGCCGCCCGGGGCGTTTGTTTCCTGGGCGGAGGCACAGCGACCGTACGTTGCCGCCAGCCACCGGCTGGCCGATTTAATTCAGGGTGAATTCGCTCAGGCCTTCGCGGGATCGCCGTCCCATTCGGAATCGGTGCCGGTGCGGGCGCTGCGCTCGATTACCGGACCCGCCGTGGCCGTCGAGACTTCGAGCATTTCGACGGAGACACCCGACGCGTTGACAGCGTCAGGTGAGCCTCTCGGCAACGCTATTGCGCGCGCGATCATGGCCTTCCGGCAGGCGGGAGAGAAATAATGCCGCGCGGCGCAAAAATAGCGCTGGGGCTGCTCGTGGTGGCCGTGATCATCGGGCTGATCAGTTTCCGGGGCATTCAGCGGCGCGTGAAGCATCTTGCGGAATTGCAGACCGCCGATGAAAAGGCGCGGCACGAGATTCTGGCGGCGCCCATCACCACATCCTCCGATGTCACCCAGGCCGCGAAAATCTATTGGGCAGCAGGGCCCGACCGTGTCGCGCCGGTCGAGGTCCCACTGCCGCTTTCGGCGAATCCGGTGGAACGCTGCCGGCAGTTACTCCATGAGTTAACGGTAAATCCACCGACGCCTGGCCAGCGCACGATTCCAGCCGATACGACAGTGATGGGTTTTTACATTTTGCCGGACGGGACAGCCATCGCGGACTTTTCCGACGCGCTTTCGTCCGAGATGCCATCGGGAATTCTGAGCGAAGCGATGGCCGTGGATTCCATCGCTCAGACGCTTGAGAGCAATGTGCCCACGCTGCACCGGTTGAAGATTCTGATTCACGGGCAGGAAGTCGATACCCTGGCGGGCAACCTGGACTTGACGGGATTCTTTGATCTGAATCCACCTTCACCGCCCGCGCCACCGGTCACCTCTGCGAAACCCGCGCGTTGAGGATCGCCCGCAGCCTGAATCTCCGGCAGAGTTGCGCGCCTTTCCGCTGTCAAAATCTTCGCTCAGGCCGGTTGACACGTTCGGGCGCAGTGGTCAAACTGACCTGCCAAATTCGGGAACTATCGTGTTTGGTGATGGCGGGGCTTTCATCCAGGAGAGTTTCTTGCGAGCAAATGGACGCGGGGCGGCTGATTTGCGGCCGGTGAAAATTACGCCGGATTTTATTTCGAGCGCCGAGGGTAGCGTGCTGATCGAGGCGGGGCACACCCGCGTGATCGTGACGGCTACCGTAAACGACGGCGTGCCATCGTTTCTGAAAGGTACCGGCAAGGGCTGGGTGACCGGCGAATACGGGATGCTGCCGCGCGCCACCGAAGAGCGCACGCCGCGCGAATCGACCCGCGGCAAACAATCGGGCCGCACTCTTGAGATTCAACGCATGATCGGCCGTACGCTGCGTGCCGCAACCGATCTGAAGGCCCTTGGCGAGCGTACCGTGTGGGTCGATTGTGATGTGATCGAGGCGGACGGCGGCACGCGCACAGCGTCTGTCACCGGCGCTTATTGCGCGCTGGCTCTCGCCCTCGAACGTCTGGTAGCGGCGGGCATACTGCGTTCCGTACCGCTGGTCGATTCCGTGGCAGCCACGAGCGTGGGGATCGTGGACGATGAGCTGATGCTCGACCTGGCATACGAGGAAGATTCCCGCGCGCAGGTGGATATGAATGTCGTCATGACTGGAGATGGCCGCTTCGTCGAGGTACAAGCGACGGCCGAGGGACGGCCCTACACCAATGAGGAGCTGGACCAACTGCTCGATCTTGCGTCGAGCGGAATCCGCCAGCTCGCCAAAGTGCAGCAGGAAATCGTCCGCGTGAAATTCGGCGGCCGGGCGCGCTAGCGCCCGTCGAACGGCATGCGCCCGCGAATACTCCTTGCCTCGTCAAACGCCGGAAAATTGGACGAATACCGCGAGCTGGCCGCGGGAGAGGCACTCGACATCGGTCTGCTGCCCAATTTCGAGAAAATTCCTGAGTTCGACGAATCCGCGCCGACGTTCGCAGAAAATAGTGCCGGCAAGGCCCTGCACTACAGCCGCTACAGCGACGAAATCGTGCTCGCCGACGATTCCGGGCTCGTGGTCCCGGCGCTTGACGGCGCGCCCGGTGTTCGTTCGGCGCGCTACGCCGGCCCAAACGCGTCGGCGGCCGACCGCGTGGCGAGATTGCTGCGCGAAATGTCAGGGAAAACGGGCGACGAACGCCGTGCGCGATTCGTCTGCGTGATTTCAATCGCGCGCCAGGGCCGGGCCGTCGCGATCGTCTCCGATAAGGCGGAGGGCCTCCTCGCCACTGAGCCGCGCGGAACAAACGGATTCGGCTACGATCCCGTTTTTCTGGTCCCCGATGGGGGCCGCACCTACGCTGAAGTCACATCCGATGAAAAGAATGCGGCCAGCCACCGCGGCAAGGCGTTTCGGCGATTGCTTGATGTCCTGACGCCATCGAAATAATTGACGCCTTCCTACACCCTTTCGCATCCAATCCTGGGAAACAAAACTGCTTGCCGGTCGGTCCCTGGGGGAGTACAAAGGGGACCCCTGCCTGAGGTGACGAATGGCAACGTCCCGAACAGCTCCTCAACTCCATCCGGGATTACTCGCACGATTGCAGGAAGCGCGGGCACGCACCGACGCTCTGTTTGCGCTGCTGCCTCCGAATTCCTTTTACGAGCGCCCGGTGCCCGAACGCCACCGATTGATCTTCTACCTGGGGCATCTGGAAGCGTTTGACTGGAATTTGGTGTCGCCGGCGCTCGAGCTCACTTCGCACGATCCGGAATTCGACAAGCTCTTTGCGTTCGGCATTGATCCGGTCGATGGCGGTTTGCCGGCGGACCTGCCGGAGGATTGGCCGAGCATCGTTCGAGTGGAGACATATAACTGGCGCGTGCGAACCCAGCTGACCGACGCGCTACAACATCCCAGCGCCCGAGCAGCGAACGTGCGGGAAATCGCCGACGGCACGCTTCTCCAGGTGGCCATCGAGCATCGGCTGATGCACGCGGAAACTCTCGCGTATCTGCTGCACAACCTGCCCGTCGATAAAAAGCTCGCGAAGGCGCGGCCGGTAGCCGATCTGCGGCCTGCCCCGGAGACGCGATTCGTGAAGATTCCGGCGGGGATTGCGACGCTCGGAAAATCGCGCCACGATTCGTCCGATTTCGGGTGGGACAATGAATTCGGTCTCGAGCGCGTCGAAGTGCCTGGTTTTTCCATCGGTGCTTATCCGGTGACGAACGCCGAATATCTGAAATTCGTGCAAGCCGGCGGCTATCAAACTGCGTTTTATTGGACACCGGAGGACTGGGCTTGGGTTGAGGGCGAGAAGATCGAGCAGCCGCACTTCTGGACGCCGAAATCGGATACGTCAACCGCTCAATCCGACGTGCAATGGGATCTGCGCACGATGTTCGGCGCGATGCCACTGCCGCCCGCCTGGCCGGCGTATGTAACGCACGCGGAAGCATCGGCGTTCGCGCGATGGTCCGGCAAGAAACTGCCGACGGAGGCGCAGTGGCATCGGGCCGCGTACGGAGCGCCGGACGGAACCGAGCGCGAATATCCCTGGGGGCATGCTTCGCCATCGCCGCGGCACGGGAATTTTCATCACGAGCGATGGGACCCCACGGCCGTGGACGCCTATCCAGCCGGTGCTAGCGCTTTCGGCGTTGTCGACCTGATAGGCAACGGATGGGAATGGACTTCGACGCCGTTCGGACCGCTGCCGGGATTCGAAGCGTTCTCCTTCTACCCAGGCTATTCGGCGAATTTCTTCGACGGCAAGCATTTCGTAATGAAGGGCGGATCTCCGCGCACTGACGTCTGCATGCTGCGCCGGACGTTCCGGAACTGGTTCCAGCCGCACTATCCGCACGTGTACGCCACCTTTCGCTGCGTGGAGGAATAGGTCATGGGGTCAGCTCTGCGAATTGCACCGGCAGGTCCGTCTGCGCAATTTATTTCCGAATTTTGTTCGGATATCGTGCTGGGGCTCAGCCATCCGGGCCAAAAAGAACTTCCGTCGAAGTATCTCTACGACGAGGTCGGTTCCTCCCTCTTTGACGTGATCTGTCTTTTGCCAGAGTACGGCCTGAGCCGCGCCGGAATGCGTATGCTCAAGGCCTACTCCGGCGAAATCGTGAACCGCGTGCCGGCGCCGGTGGTGGTCGCCGAACTCGGCAGCGGCAGCGGTCAGCAGACGCGCTGGGTACTCGAAGCGCTGGCGCGGCGGCAGAGCGTCAACTACTACCCGATCGATATTTCGGGCAGCGCGCTCAGCCGATGCCAGCAGGAATTGGGACACATGGACATGGTGAGCATCGTCGGATTCGAGCGCGCGTACCTGGACGGATTGCAGGAGGTCGCGGCGCGCCGGCGCGAGGGTGAGCGCCTATTTGTGCTGTTCCTGGGCAGCACGATCGGGAATTTCGACCGGCCGGCGGGCGATCAATTCTTGCGCGAGGTGCGGTCGATTCTTCGGGAGGGCGATGCGCTGTTGCTGACGACCGATCTAGAAAAGCCTGCGCCGACACTCATTCTGGCGTACGACGATCCGGCGGGCGTGACGGCCGCGTTCAACAAGAACCTTCTGGCGCGGATTAACCGCGAGCTCGATGCCGACTTCGATCTGGCCCAGTTCGATCACGTCGTTCGGTGGGACGAGGCAGAGCGGCGCATCGAGATGCACCTGCGGTCGAAGGTCTGGCAGCGTGTGTCAATCCGCAAGGCCGGATTCCGGTTTTATCTCCGTGAGGGAGAAACGATCTGGACGGAAAGCTCGCACAAGTATGAGGCCAAGGCCGTGGCACGAATGGGCGAACGAGCTGGCTATCGGTGCGCCGGACAATGGTTCGATCAGGAATGGCCCCTGGCGCAGAATCTGTTTTTCGCTGTCTAGAGCAACCGACGGAGGGTCTCAGTGGCCAAAGCCACGTGGAATGGCGCGGTGCTGGCGGAAAGCGACAAGACCGTCACAATCGAAGGGAACAAGTATTTTCCCCCGAGCTCGGTGCACACCGAGTATTTGCGGCCCAGCCAGACGCAGAGCGTTTGCCCGTGGAAGGGAACGGCGAGCTACCATGATGTTGAAGTGAACGGCCAGCGCAATCCCGACGCTGCCTGGTATTACGCCGATCCGAAGCCTGCCGCGGCGCAGATCAAGGACCACGTAGCGTTCTGGAAGGGCGTGCAAGTAGAAGCGTAATTTTTCGAGATGCGTCGCGTTTCGTGATATTTTTTCTTCGTGCCTCCATCCAGAAAGAAGACCTCCGCGCGAAAATCCGGCAAGGTCAAGTCGCGCAGGACGCCCGGTCACGCTTCCACTGCTGGGGGAACCGATCCCGCGCGCGTCCGGGCGATCCTCGACGGCCTCGACGCAGCGTACCCGGATGCCAGCTGCGAGTTGCGGCATGAAAATGCCTGGCAGCTTCTGGTTGCGACGATCATGTCGGCGCAGTGCACCGACGCGGTGGTCAACATCGTCACGGAGGTGCTTTTCCAGAAGTATCGGACACCGAAGGAATTGGCCTATGCGAATCCGAGCGACATCGAGCAGATCATTCGTCCAACCGGTTTCTTCCGCAACAAGACGAAATCGATCATGGGCGCTAGCAAGAAGATCGTCGAGGAATTCGGTGGCGGGGTTCCTCGCACGATGGAGCAGTTGCTGACGGTGCCGGGCGCGGCGCGAAAGACGGCGAACGTGGTGTTGGGCACCGCGTTTGGTATCGCGTCGGGAGTGGTCGTCGATACGCACGTGATGCGGCTCTCGACTCGACTCGACTTGACGAAGCATACGGAGCCGAAGAAGATCGAGCTGGATCTGATGAAGATTATTCCGCAGGACCGGTGGATCAAGTTCTCGCATCAGCTGATTTGGCACGGCCGCCGCGTGTGCGTGGCGCGCAAGCCGCGATGTATCAACTGCAATCTCGAGAAAATCTGCTACTCGAAAGACAAAACGATCAACACCCAGGCGCACCGCCTGAAGTGATTTTCGAATCCCGCGAAGGCTTCCCCTTTTCTTCTAGATAGAAATTGCTCCCCGGCGTGCAAAAAGGGCTGTCTTTCAATCGGCTCAAACCCGGTATCTCTATGAATATCAGTGCTTTAGGTGTGGCTCAAAAATGGTACCTCGCATGCTGTATATTCGGGAGCGATCATCGATAGCATGGTCGCGGCGTCGAACAAGCAGGTGGGGCGGGTGGAGACGGTCATGGACGAGAAAGACGCAGTGAAGAATCCGAAACCGGAGGCGAAATGGAGCGAGCGAGTAAGCGCGCTCCGCAGGGTTCCTCCGGTAATGAAAATGGTGTGGTCGTGCGCGCCTGAAGTTGTCGTCGAAAGCATCGCGGCGCGCCTGATCGTTTCCGTGGTACCTGTGGCGTTGTTGGTTGTCACGCGACAGGTGATCGATACGATTGACCGCCACCTCTGGTATCACTGGGCGCTGCCTCACTATTTTTGGTGGCTGGTCGCGCTTGAGTTCGTCCTCGCCAGCATTGCGGCGATGCTCGGGCGGCTGCTCAACTACTTCGACACGATTTTGGCCGACAAGTTCACGCGCCACATCAGCACGCGCATTATGGAGCATGCTTCGCGCCTCGATTTGACTCGATACGAAGATCCGCTCTTTTACGACAAAATGGAGCGAGCGCGCGTACAGGGCACCGAT
>DATNKM010000113.1:0-6907 GCA_035603395.1 Candidatus Acidiferrales bacterium | reverse complement strand
GAGTGCGTCCCGGAGCTGGGCGGGGCCTGCATCAACACAGGAACGCTGCCGAGTAAGATCCTGCGTGAATCGGCGCTTTATTTTTCGGGGCTGAAGCAGCGCGGGCTCTACGGGATCGACTATTCGTTGCGCGAGGGATTGACGGTGCAGAGCTTCACGCATCGCAAGGACGTGCTGGTGGACATGGAGCGCGAGAAGATCCGCGCGAACCTGGCGGCGCACGGGATCGAACTGGTTTCCGGGACGGCGTCGTTTGAGGACCCGCACACGGTGTCGGTACCGCGCTCTGCGGGCGGCGTGGAGCAACTGCGGGGCGAGGCGATCCTGATTGCCACCGGTTCGCGGCCGCACCGGCCGGCGGAGATCCCGTTCGATGATGAGGCGATTTTCGATTCAGACTCGATTTTGAAGATGGGAAGGATTCCGCGGAGTCTGGTGGTGGTGGGCGGCGGAGTGATCGGGTGCGAGTACGCGTCGATTTTCACGGCGCTGGGCGTGGAGGTGGCGCTGGTGGACGGGCGCGACCGGGTGCTGCCATTTCTGGACGCGGAAATTTCGGCGGCGCTGCGCGAGCGGTTGGCGGAGCTGGGCGTGAAGTTTTATCTGGGCGAGCGGATGGGTCCGATCGAGCGGACGAAGCAGGGCGTGAAGATATCGATGCCATCGGGAGCGGCGATCGAGATGGAAGCGGCGCTATTTGCGGCCGGGCGCCGCGGGGCGGTGGACGAGCTGCGTCTGGAAAAGGCCGGGCTGGCGGTGAACAAGCGCGGTTACATCGAGGTGAATCGGTCGTACCAGACCGCGGCGCCTTCGGTGTATGCGGCCGGGGACGTGATCGGGTTTCCGGCGCTGGCTTCGACGTCGATGGAGCAGGGGCGCGTAGCGGCTTGCCATGCGTTTGGGTTCGACTACAAGCAGAGGCTGGCGTCGATGCTGCCGATGGGGGTCTACACGATTCCGGAGATTTCGGCGGTGGGGGAATCGGAAGAAAGCTGCCGGGAAAAGAAAATCGAGTATGAAGTGGGACGAGCGCGGTACGCGAATAATGCGCGGGGGTTGATTGCAGGTGATCCGGCCGGATTGTTGAAATTGATTTTCCGGCGCGCGGATCATTTGCTGCTGGGAGTGCACATTATTGGAGAGACCGCGACGGAGTTGATTCATTTGGGGATGATGGTTTTGGAGTCGGGTGGGTCGATCAATCTTTTTATTGATTTCGTATTCAATTATCCGACGCTTTCGGAGATGTACAAGTACGCGGCTTATGATGGTTTGGGAAATTTGGCCGGGCATAAGTTGCGGCAGGGGTAGGACAAGAAAAATCAAGATGCCGCGCGGAAGACCGCGGCGCCACATTCACTTCTACACCTTCTTTCCTTCTCGTCGCTGCCTGGAGGATTCGATCACCTCAAGGATTTCCGACACACTATTGCGTGGGGTTGCGGGGGAAGTGCAGGTAGGGGAGGCGGACGCCTTCGATCGTGATCTCGTCTGCCTGGATCGACAAGGGGGCCTCGTAGCCCACGCCACCGCCTGCCGTCACGTAGTCGTCCTGATCGACGCCGTCGCCGCTAACGCCGAGGCCTCCCACCAGTTGCCCGTTCACGTAGAGCGGTTCCGATCCCGGGAAGAATACGATGCCGCTTTGATTGATGGCGGGCCAGGAGGCGCTCGGCGTTTGATATCCCTGCGTGCAGGGGCTGGCGACGTCCTGCGTGTAGAGGTTGAAGAATGGGCCGGGGGACGTGCCGTTGATGCCCGGCGGGAACAGCGGCTGGGCACCGAAGCCGATGGTGCGGTTGGTGACGGCGGTGCCGATGGGGACGTCGTTGAGGTCCTGCGGTTGGCGCGCGGCGCTGGAAAAGTAAACCACGTTGCGGGCTTTCGAGGCGGCGACGTCGATGCTGAAGACGGTGCCGTCCGGCATGCGGTAGAGGCCGATGATGTTTCCATCGAGATCGCTGACGGCAATGCTCATCTCCGCGCGGACTCCCACGGGGAGCCGGATCAGGGCGCGCGTGACCATGGCTGTGTTCACGGCGTTCGTGATGATGCTGGTGACCTGGGCCGCGGTGAGGCCGCCGACTCCGTCGGTCGCCGGGATCAAATAGCCCTCCGGCGGCTGACCGGGGCTGTCGATGGGAGTCTTGGTGTAGTTCGCGGAGTTGAATGTGCCGGGGACGGTGCCGGCAGGCGGGGTCGTTTGATTGACGAAGGGGAGCGCGATGCCGTCGATGATCACTTCGCCGGGAGGCGGAAGAGCTGCCACGTTGTCGAAGACACCGTCGAAATTGATCTGCGTGGCGGTGAAGGCAGCGTATTCGGCGGTGAGCGGATCGACTCCGGCGACTCCGATGCCCCCGACCATGATGCCGTTCTTGAAAATGGGGACGCCGCCGGGATTCACGGCTGCCGGGTCGCTGTCCATCACGTCGGCTTTGCCGGTGGCGACGCCGAGGCCGGGCCGAGAGCCGTCGATCAGCCCGGCGGGCGGAATTGTCGCGGAGAGGCCGGAAGAGAGAATACAGCCGCGATTCGTGTTTTCGATGCCGTAGAGCGCGGCGTTGGCCGCGTTCATCACGCCGGGCGGGAAATGGATCCCGCTGATGAATCGAACGGTGCGTGACGAGAGAGGCGATTGGTCGCTGCTGAAAAACGCGCCGGTGCGCGCGACGGAGACGGCAAGCTCGTCGGGCGGAACCATGTTGCCGAAATTTCCGGTGACCAACGCCGGTGCGGACGGGGCTTTGTAGATGGCGAGAATCCTGCCGAGGCGGTCGACCACGGCGATGGCCATCGTGTCGGATTGCGCGGCGGTCGAGGCGCCCTGGATCAGGGCGTCCACGTCCTGACTCGTCAGCATCTGCGACGATTCGGGTGGAGGGGGCGGAGGAGGGTTCGACCCACCGCCGTTTTCGACGCCGCTCGAGCCACCACAGGAGGAGAGGGCGGCAGTCATCGCGATACAGAGCGCCAGGGGACAGAAAAACGACGCGGAGGAATTTCGATGCGCGGTGCGATACATGCGATTGCACGCTATTGGTAGCACAGATGGGGTGTGGACTCAATTGGCCCGGGCTGGCCGGCGCTGCGGATGGAATGGCGCACGGAGGCTTCAAAAAGACTTGCCCGGCGCTGAGTAACGGTGTTACCTAGACGCGCACAAATTTTTTCCCGGACCACCGACGATTTTCAGGATATTGAGGATGCTTGCTGCATCCAACGCCCTCCCACGAGTCGTCCTGCTGATCGCGCTTGCCTCACCGCCTTCGTTCGCCGCCATGAAAATTGCCGCCATGGCTGCCGAGCAGCAACAGCTGCCCGGCAAAGCGGCCCAGAAGACAGGCGCGGTGCAGGGCATGGTGCGCGACGCGAATGGGCGGCCGGTGGGGGGCGCGACGGCTTCACTGCGGAATCTGGCTACCGGCGAGATTCGCAAAACCACTACGAATGCCGAGGGAGTGTTCCGGCTCGTGGATGTGCCTGCTGGGCAATATGAAGTAAGCATTGCGGGCGCGGGCTATGAGACTTTGGTCCAGGGGAATGTGACGATCGCGGCCGGTGATTTGCTGACGCGCGAGATCAAGCTGGTGGCGGCGGCTGGCGCGACGCCGCCTGCGCCCCCGGAAGGCGAGCAGCTTCCGCCGTCGACACCGTCGGCCAGCGGCACGGAATCGACGGCGCCGGGATATTCGGGCGCGAAGCAGAGTCCCGATCTTCAGCCGGGTGCGCCGCCGAACACCGCGCCCCAGACATTTCCTCCCGACGGCGAGGTTTTTCAGGCCGAGCCGAACCGCTGGCGCGTGACGATGCCGGAATGGAATCGCTACGGCACGGGCGGCGAGCATCCCTACGTGCACGGGAGCAAGTGGGATCCGTTCGACAAAAACAAATGGAAGGGTGATGTGCCGGTGATCGGGCAGCAGATCTTTTTCAATTTCACCGGGATCAGCGACACGTTCTTCGACGGGCGGCGGCTGCCGGTGCCGAGCGGCGTGAGCACAGCGCAGCCCGGAACGCCCGGATTCTTCGGCAAGGGCGAGCAGATTTTTCTGGATCAGCTTTTTATTTTCTCGTTCGACCTGTTTCATGGCGACGCGGCGTTTCGTCCGGTGGACTGGCGGATTCGGATCACGCCGGCGGTGAGCACGAATTACCTGGCGGTGCGCGAGCTGGGCATCGTGGCGGTGAACGTGCGCGACGGCACCACGCGGCTCGACGGGCATCTGGGATTTCAAGAAATGTTCGGCGAGCTGAAGCTGCACGATATCGGGCCGAATTTCGATTTTGTTTCCGTACGCGCGGGAATTCAGGAGTTCAACGCCGATTTTCGGGGGTTTTTGTTCGTGGACGAGCAGCCCGGCGTGCGATTTTTCGGGAATCTGGATTCGAACCGCTGGCAATACAACCTGGCGTATTTCAATTTGCTCGAGAAAAACACGAACAGCGGGCTGAACACGTTCGAGCGGCGGAAACAGCAGGTGATCATCGCCAATTTGTACCGACAGGATTTCTTCTTTCAGGGATACACGGCGCAATTCAGCATCAGCTACAACGACGATCAGGGCGGGATTCATTACGACGACAACGGATTTTTGGTGCGGCCTTCGCCGATCGGGCGGGTGATTTTCGACAACCAGATCAAGACGCACGACATTCACGCGGCGTATCTCGGTTGGACGGGCGACGGGCACATCGGGCGGATCAACCTGACGAACGCGTTTTACCAGGCGCTGGGCACGGACAGTTTCAATCCGCTGGCGGGGCGGCCCGTGACGATCAACGCGCAGATGGCCGCGGTGGAGGCTTCGGTGGATAAGGATTGGATCCGGTTCAAGGGCTCGCTGTTTTACGCGTCGGGCTCAGCGAATCCGGAAAGTGGGCACGCGCGCGGGTTTGATGCCATCGAGGATTTTCCGGAGTTCGCGGGCGGGATTTTCAGTTTGTGGAATCGCGAGGGAATACGGCTGACCGGCACGGACGTAGGCTTGACGTCGCCCGACAGCTTGCTGCCGAGCTTGCGGTCGGACAAGGACGAAGGCCAGGCGAATTTCGTGAACCCGGGAATTTTTCTGGCGAATCTGGGTACCGATTTTGATTTGACGCCGAAGCTGCGTGGTTTCGTGAACGTGAACTACTTGCGATTCATGCGCACGGAGCCGCTGGAGCTGCTACTGTTCCAGTCGCCGATTCATCATTCGATCGGCGTCGATTCAAGCATCGGCGTGCGCTACCGGCCGCCGTTGACGGAAAACATTTCGATTACGGCCGGGGCGGCGGCGCTGGTGCCCGGGCAGGGACTGCGCGACATTTATACGGGCAAGATGATGTTTTCGCTGTTCTCCGACGTCAAGTTTCAGTTTTAGCGCGAGGCGAGAGCGAACGAGCGAGTGCTGAAACAAAATCCATCGGCGATGGCGTGGGTGCAGCGTTGGTTTGGCTGTGTTGCGCTGCTTGCCTTATTCTCGTTTGCGCTCGAGCACGGATTGCCGTCGGCCCAGGCGCATACGCAGACCCAATCTGCTTCTCAATCCGGATCCTCCGCCTCTCCTCCCCCGGCGGTTGTGCCGTCGCCAACGCCGCCGACCTCACAGCGCAGCTTGATCACCCAAACGCAGGATGAAGCCGATCTAAAGAGCGCGGGCTGCGTCCGTTGCCATGTGAATGTCGATGAGCCCACGATGCATCCCACGCGCACGGTGCGGTTGGGGTGCACCGACTGCCACGGCGGCGATGCAGGGGCCACGATCGCGCCCGGCACGGCGAAAGATTCCGCGAACTATACCCAGGTGAAATTGAAGGCGCACGTCGAGCCGCGCGATCCGGCATTCGCGCACGGGCTGGCCAACGCGCAACGCGTCTACACGGCCTGGCTGCGCGAGAGCTACAACTACGTTCGATTCGCGAATCCCGGCGATCTGCGCGTAGCGCGCCAGACATGCGGGTCGGTCGGCTGCCACACGTCGGAAGTCCGCAACGTGAGCACGAGCATGATGACGCACGGCGGGATGCTCTGGGGAGCGGCACTCTACAATAACGGATCGTTCCCGCTGAAAAATGCGCGGTTTGGCGAAAGCTACTCCGCGGACGGCGAGCCACAGATGATGCAGACCGTACCGGCTCCGACGCCTGCAGAAACGCGCATGAAAGGCGTTGTAGGGGAGCTGACACCGCTGGAACGCTGGGAAATTTCGCAACCCGGCAATGTGCTGCGCGTATTCGAACGCGGCGGCGAGAAAAAGGGCGAGATCGGTAATCCGAAACCCGCCGAAGACGATGGAAAACCAGATGATCAGCTCGGCGAGCGCGGTTTCGGCACCTTGCTGCGCACTGATCCGGTGTTTTTGGGGCTGCAGAAGACGCGGCTGTTCGATCCGTTGATGTCATTGCCGGGAACCAACGATCAGCCGGGCGATTATCGTGGCAGCGGCTGCACCGCGTGCCACGTGGTTTACGCAAACGACCGGTCACCGGAGCATTCCGGGCCCTATGCGCCCTACGGGCATCTGGGCGAAAGCGCGTCGAGCGATCCGACGATTGCGAAGGGCGAGCCCGGGCATCCGATCCGGCACACGTTCACGCGGTCGATTCCTTCGAGCCAATGCATGGTCTGCCACATCCATCCGGGCACGAATATGGAGACGACGTATTTTGGCTACACCTGGTGGGACAACGAAGCGGATGGCGAGTCGATGTACCCCGCGAAGCAGCGTAATCCGACGGCGGAAGAGAAATACGAAGTCGCTCGGCGAAATCCGGAGGGCGCGGCGCCGAAAGGGCTCTGGGCCGATACGAAATTCCTGGAGAAACTTGGCAGCCCAGAATTCAACGCGCAGCTGAGGCAAAGCCAGTTTGCCGATTTCCACAGCCACGGCTGGGTTTTCCGGGCGGTTTACAAGCGCGATCG
>DATNKM010000106.1:0-3661 GCA_035603395.1 Candidatus Acidiferrales bacterium | reverse complement strand
AAGTTCGTCGCGTCCGTGGTCAGCACCGGCAGCGGACTCGGCAGCAAGATGCCGTCAGTCCAATCGTCGGTCAGCTCGAAGCTGCCCTGATTGCCGTTCTGAATGACGGTCTGGCCGACGACGAGCGTTCCTTCCTGGCCCTGACGGCGCAGCACGACGCGATGAGGCGTGAGAGTGGAAACGCCGTTCGTCGTGGTGAGCTTGCCGCCGACCGCGACGGATTGTCCGGGAGCCAGCAACGAGTTGTTGAAGATGAGCGTGGTGATCGGGTTCTTGATGTTGGCGATGCGGTATTGCTCGTTGCCGGTGAGGGTCAGCGTGGTGATCTGCGCGTCCTCGATTCCGTTGATGTCCGGCAGTTCCGCGCGAACGAAGAGATCGGCGGCCGTCGCAGGGGCTAAAGGCGGGCGAATGCTGGTGAAGAGTCCGGCGAGGTAGAAGCCGTCCATCGAAACGACCTCAACCTCACTAGCGTCGATGTCCTTCGAAACCGGATCAAGCGAGCCGGAGACTGCGACGATCGTGTCCGTGGTGAACTGGCTGATCGAAATCGAGGGATCGTCGAACGTCGTCGTCGCGCTGGTCTGCACGGTCCACTGGCGTCCCTTTGGTCCCTGGACGATGAAGCTATTGCCATTGGTCGAGACGACTCCGGCCATGAAATCATCGATGGAAACGCTGGAATCATCCGCGCCGAGAAGCTGCATGTTAAACATCGGATCGACCGTGCCGGTGATTTGGCCGTTGCCGTCCGTCAAGAGCGATTGGTGCAGGTCGAGCTCCATGCGCAGGCCGACCATCTCCGAATCGGTAAGTACGAATTGCGACGGAAACGTAACCGTCACAGTTGCCGGCGCGAGAGTGCCGTTGATCGTGCTGACCGCCGGTGGATTCTGGGTGGTGTCAATGAAGCTGATCACCGGACTCGCCAGCGTTACCATCGCGGACGTATAGGTTCCCGTCGGCACGGCGCTGAGATCGATCAACTGGTGCAGACCGCTCAATTGCGCGAAATCGACCGTGGCGGGGGCGTTGAGTACCGGCACTTGCGTGCCCGATGAATTGATCAAATTGACGCCGGTGATCATCAACTGGCAGGAAACGACGCCCTGAAGCGGCGCGTCTGTTCCGATTGTAAAAACATTGGCCGTACCTTGACTGGAGGACCCGCCTGGATTGGAGGCCGATGATCCGCCACCGCAACTGCACAAACTCATGATGGACAAAACTGCGATGAACACACCCGTAGCTCTAAGATTCCCCATGATGAATTCTCCTTCACCCAAACGTGACTGCTGAAGCCGAATACGCTATTTCGGCTGCTGGCGATCAAACCCGCCGCTACAGAAAAAGTTGTGCTGAATTTTGCGCGAATCGCAGCTTTCAATATTCAGCGACCGGCCGAGATGGTTCGGTAGCAGCCGCTTTTAGCCGGATGCTCTTGCCTATTTCTTTGCGGTCCCGCGCTTTCCGGCGCCGACGTTCTTTGTTCTCTCGCCGTTTGCCACAAGAATGATATTTTAACCGTGCCAAGAATGGCGCGCGGCCGCACGAACGCGCGCGCCGGGGACGCATCGCGTGAAACTTTTCGGTTTTCTCCTATTGCTCGCGGGCTGGGGCCTGGTGGTATCGGCGCTGGCGCTATTAGCAGCAGACGCGCCGCGCAACATCTTCCTACTAGCGGGCGTGGGCGTCGAAATCGTGGGGATGGTGATCGTGATCCGCTCCCATACGCTGCGCCGAGGTGCGCACGACTGATGCCCGCGACTTCCTTTTCCGCTCTCGACGCGCCGATCGTCCTCGCCATTGCGCTGATCTTCCTGGTTCCGTGCGCCGCCGCCGGCCTGGCGCTGATCAATACGGGCCTGGGACGTTCGCGCAGCGCGGCGCATTCGATGATGGCGTCGCTGTGCGTGATCGGAATCGCGGCGCTGGCGTATTTCGTCTGCGGCTTCGCGTGGCAGGGATTTGGGGGCGTAGGGTCGCACGTGGCGTCGGTGAGCGGAAAGCCATGGAGCTGGCTGGGCGCCGGACCATTCTTATTTCGCCACCTTCCGCTGGACGGCTCGGCTGCCTCGCTGGCGGCGTTGCTGGGAATTTTCAGCGTGGGATTGGCCGCGCTAATTCCGCTCGGCAGCGGCTCGGATCGATGGAGACTCGGCGCGTGCTGCGCCTCGACCGCCGTGCTCGCTGGATGGACGTATCCGCTCTTCGCGCACTGGGCGTGGGGAGGCGGCTGGCTTGCCCAGCTGGGAACAAATTATGGACTCGGCGCCGGATTTGTCGACTGCGGCGGGGCCGGCTCGATTCAAGCGGTGGGCGGGTTGACGGCGCTTTCGATTGCCTGGCTGCTGGGCGCGCGCCACGGCAAATACGCGCACGACGGCCTGCCGACCGCGATCCCGGGACATAACGGCGTGCTCGTGATGCTCGGCTGCTCGTTTGCGCTGCTCGGATGGCTGGGACTCAATTCCGCCGGCGCGATCCTTTACAACGGCGTCGATCCCGGGCAAGCCGTGCTGGTCGCAGTCAATACAGTTTTGTGCGCGGCCACTGCTGCGCTGACCGCAGCCGTTATTACCAACGTGCGCTTCTCTAAACCCGATGCGTCGCTGACCGCGAATGGCTGGATCGGCGGATTGGCTGCCAGCAGCGGCGCGTGTGCGTTCGTGCACCCTGCGGAAGCGGCGACGATCGGCCTGATCGCAGGGGTCCTGGTTACGTTTTCCGTCGAGTGGTTCGAGCTGCACATGTCCGTGGACGATCCTAGTGGTTCGGTTTCCGCGCACGCGATGGGAGGATTGTGGGGCCTGCTTGCGGTGGGAATTTTCGGGCGCGTTCCGGCGATCGGCGAATCGGGAATGCCGGTGAGCAGCGCGGGCGGGCAATGGCTCGCGCAACTGGTCGGAATTGCGACGCTCATTGGATTCATCCTGCCGCTGACTTACGGACTGAATTGGCTGATTGATCGCGTGTCGCCACAGCGGGTTGCGGCGGAAGGCGAACGGCAGGGGATGGATCTCTACGAATTGGGCGCCGGGGCGTACCCCGAATTCATCGTGCACAACGATGAATTCATGGAGCGATAAGCGGACTCACGAGCGCGTATTTCTCTAGCGGCCGGAGCCTTCCGTCCAGCCGTTACCGAGGCCGTAAGGGATCGTTACGAAAGGAAAAACTTCCACCTCGTGAATCAGCCCGCCCCGAATTCCGAACGTTTCCATGGTTACCAGGTTTTGCAGCATTCCAGGAGGCGCGTCGGCCGGCGCGCCTCGGCGCGTGCCATCGTGCACGAACAGCGGAAACGTCGCGACCAAGCCCTTTGGTTCGTCGACGATCAGCGCGCGGCGCGGGCGAATGTGTTTCATATAGGCGAAAGTCTTGCTGTCAATCTGCTGCTTGCAGGTGAGCATGCTGAATTTCAGTTGCTGTTTGCCGGCGTCGGTATTGGGATCGGGCACCATTGGTGCGGGCATCATGCGGCCGCCCGGCGGAGGATTGTTCACGGTCTGGTAGCCGTTCTCGTGACGCACGCAATCGTCGGCGAACGCGGCAATCGAGCCGTCATCTCCCTCGAGCGCGTCGAAATAGGAATTGGCCGCGCGAATCAGCACGTCACGCGACGTGCGTTCCGACGCGGGGACATCATTCACCAGCGTGG